>NZ_KV788586.1:0-39565 GCF_001807345.1 Dermabacter sp. HMSC06F07 | reverse complement strand
GTCGAATCTTCATAAAGAGTGACGGCTTTTCGGGGATCGACAAGGTAGCGGCATTTGGGGGACTCGAGGAGGGGGCGGTGTTTCGGGAGAATTGGAAGGTGACGGCTTTTCGGGAGAGTTGGAAGGTGGCGGTGTTTCGGGGAAACGAGAAGGCGGCGCCACCTGGGGGAGTTGGAAGGTGGCGCCACCTGGGGCATGGAGAAGAGGGTCGGCTCTAGACGAGGGTCCGCTTCGTTAGTCGCAGCTGCACGTCGGCACATTCCGCGACCCGCCTCGAGTGGGTCACAACGATCACGCACTTGCCGGCTTTTGCCGCGCCTCGCAGAATCTCGATCACCTCTTCTGCCGTGTCCTCGTCGAGGTTGCCCGTCGGCTCGTCCGCGAGAATCACCGGCGCCTTCGACACGAGCGCACGCGCGATCGCAACGCGCTGCTGCTGCCCACCCGAAAGGCGAAGCACATTGCGGGTCGCTTGGTCCTTCGTGAGACCGAGGCTTTCGAGGCTTTCGACGCCTGCCTTCTTATCCACGAGACGAAGGTTTTCGAGCGGAGTGAGGTAGTCGATCAGGTTGTAGTTCTGAAACACGAGAGAGATCTGCTCGCGGCGATGCTTCGAATACCCCGTTTGTGCGATATCGGTTCCGTTGAATCGCACCGTGCCACCGGTGGGCGCTTCAAGGCCCGCAAGGAGGCTCAACAGGGTGGATTTGCCCGCACCGGATGCGCCGACGATCGCGTAGAGCTTCCCGAGCTCAAAGGTTGTCGAGACGTCCTCGAGAACCCGGCCGCGAGACTGTTCGTAGGTGTAGCTGACGTGATCGAGGTGAAGAATGCTCATGATGTGCTCCTAGCTCATAGAGGCGAGAATTGACTTCGGGCTGCGCCGAAAAACAGGAATAAGAACCGCTGCGACAGCAATGGCGACGATGAGGGCGCCCAAGCCAAGCGCAGCTAGGGCCGCGAGTGGACTCGCGGAAGGGGAGAGGGCTTCGAGAACCGGGTCGTGAGAGCGAGCCAGGAGAGCCTCGCTCACGGCATTCGTCGCGAGGAGCCCCAGCCCGAGTGCGAGCACCGCCGCGACGGCTACGAGCGCGCAAATTTCCGTGAGGAACTGGCGAAGGATGCTCCCCTTCGACCTGCCAAGGGAGAGCAGAATCCCGATCTCGTGAAGGCGGCCGCGCGCCCAGAACGCGAGCACAAGAACGAGCACCGCAATGCTCACTGCGCTCAGTCCAAGAACGAGCCACGTGAGAAGGCGTTCCACGCCGGCGATCGAGGCAAGGACGGTTCGAAACTGCGCCGAATTATCCTCGAGGCTCAGGTGAGGACGGGCCTTATGCGCCTTCGCAAGGACAGCGGGAAGCGCCTCAGCGCTCGCGGTGCTGTAACGCGCGAGGGTCATCGACGCCGGATCGGTCAGGGGCGACATGTCTTCGGCCGCGGCGAAAATACGGTTCTCGGCGGCGCCCGCAGGAAGTCCGGACGGATTCTCCGCGCGACCGCTAAAGATGCCGGTCACGACGAGGCGCACGAGCTTGCCGTCACGCACGAGCGTGATTGCGCTTCCCACCGATAGGTGGTTCTTCGCGGCAAAGTCTTTGTGCACGAGGGCGCCGTGCGACGACGACTTCAGGTGCTCGCCCTGCTCAAGCGTGAAAAGCTTGCCTTGGAACAGCGGATTGAGCTGCGAATTAGTCGTCGCCGTCGCCGTCATGTCATTCGCGAACTCCGGGTCAAGCTGGACAGCCCCGGCCGCCGTGACGGGACGGTGACCTTTCGGTTTTACGAGAAGATCTGTCTCGTACGCACTTGAGGTTACGCCGGGAAGCTTCGCGAGAGCGTCGGCATCGGTGCGGGCGAGGCTGGCGTCGGAATTCTGCGCCGTGAAACCAGCCCCGACGTTCCGATCGATCGCGCCGCTAATATCGCCCATCGTGGCGCGCACACCCGATTGCGCCACGAGCCCCGTGAAAATCAAGGTCATGAGCAGAAGAAGAATGATGCTGCGTGCGGGGCGCCTGCGCAGTGAAAGCACGGCGAGGTGCGCCGAAGAAAGGCCTCTCATTTGAGTGCCACCAAAAGCTTCTTCGGGGCCGTGCGAAGCATCGGGAGTGCGGCGAGCAGCACGCACACGATAATGACGACGGCCGCCGCGATCGCGACGTATGCAACATCCTGACTGCCGAGGCTTACGTGCAAGGAATCGAGAGTTTTAAGCGCGCTCGACGATTCGAGATCGGCGCCGGCCTGTTGCCCGGGAGCAAAACCATTCTGCGCAGAAGAATTGACGCTTCCCAGCACCGAAGAGCCAATAGATTGCGCGATAAACGTGCTCACGAGATACGAGATCCCAATCGCTGGAATGGCGATGAGCCCAAGCTCCATCCAGTACTGGCGCAGCATTCCACCCTTGGTGGTGCCCACCGAAAGAAGCACACCCGTTTCCTTCTTGCGTTCACCGAGCCAGAGGAACAGCATGAGGCTCAAAAGTGCAATGGCCAGGACGAACGTTGCGATTTTTGCGCCGTTCATGATCGAGCGAACGCCATCAACCGCACCGGTGATGCCCGCGAGATACTGCGTCGACGGGGCAAGCTGATAGTTGCGCCAGTCGATCCCAAGACGGCTCGCTTCCTCCGCGACAGCCTTGAGTTCGGCGCCCTTCTTCACGAAGAAATTAGCGTCCTGATAAATCTCGGTCTTTGCCGTCCATCCGTAGAGCTCGCGAGTCGTGTCAAGATCAGTGAATAGCGTATTGGCGAAAAGCTCGCTGCGCTGGGCAACCGGCCTCGGGTTATTGCCCGAAAAAAGGCCGACGATTTCCGTTTTGACCTCGGTCGTGGACTTGTTCTGGTTATCCACATCGAATTGGTTGCCCTTCACGGTGATCTCATCGCCCACCTTGAGGCCATTTGCTTTCGCGAGATCCTCGTGAATGAGGGCCTTGTGCGAGTCCCCATTTTGCAGGTGGCGGCCTTGCGTGAGGGTGAGCGCCCCACCGCGGAAGCTATTTTCCAGCTCGGAGCCGTTCACGCCCCACACGTTGGCGGCGTTGCCGAACTGCTTTTCCTTTTGCTCGTCGTACTCGTTGTGATCGAGCTTCTTGACGCTTGCGCCCACGAGGTCCGCCGTGACGTTCTGGCGCGCGACGTAGCTCTCGACGTTCTTGAGCTTCGCGATCTTCTCGATATCCGCACCCTTCACGGTGCCTGCGCCGCGGGGTGTTCCCTGATTGAACTGCGGGTTGTTTTGCAGAACGAAGCCCGCGCCCGTGCGCCGATCAACCTGTGCTCCCGCCGCATCGGCGGCGCGCGTCACCGAACCGGTCACCATGAGCGCCGACATCATCGCCGCGAAAATTCCCAAAATAATGAACGACTTGACGCGTTGACGTGAAACGTAGCGCCAGGCCCGGCCGAAAGACGACACGGAACGATCCTTTCCAGAAGGCAACATAGGATGTTTGAGCCGACGCATAACAGCGTGCGGCAACGACGAATGAACCTAACGAAGCAGTCTGGAATGGTTCCCAGCTTGGGGTGGGAAACCCCGGTGAAAGTGGCATCCCCTCGGGGGAAACTCCGGGATTGAAACGGGTAAAAAGTCCCGAAATCTACTCGTTTTCTGCGAGAACGCGGGTAATCCCGGATCAATCCCCTAAAACGCCGCGGGGGAGTGAGCTGCGACTAGTCGAGGAAGCCTCGCAGAAGCGCCTCGGTTCCCGCGAGATGTTCCTCCATCTCGACCGAGGCCACATCCGGCCGTCCGCGAAGAATGGCCTGGACAATCCTTTGATGCTGCTCGCACGAATGCTCAATATTGGGCTGGAGCAGAGGGATCTGGTCAAGAAGCTCGTTGACCCGCATGCGGATATCGGCGAGAACCGGAACGAGGGAGGGAGCGTCAACGAGTTCCCCCATGAGTAGATGCAGGCGCGTGTCGTACTTGCGGTAGTCAGCCAGGTCGGCACCCTGGCATTCCTCGTGGGCGCGCCACAGCCGTTCGCGGCTTTCGCGTGAAAGCTCCTGGCGGGCGAGCCTGCGCACGATCCCCACCTCGACAACCGCCCGAAGGGCGAGAGTGTCGATGATGGACGCGACGCGACTCGAGGTTTCCGAAAGTGCGCTCGAGGTGGGAAGCGGATTCTTTGCGAACGTCCCGCCGTAGCGGCCCCGTTTCGCTTCGAGGTAACCCGCCTCAACGAGAGCCGAGATGGCCTCGCGAACGGTGTCCCGCGAAACCCCGAGCATCGATGCGAGCTCGCGCTCCGGGGGAAGCTTTTCCCCCGGAGCAACGAGCCCAAGTTTGAGCGATTGAACAAGCCTGTGCACGGTTCCCTCGAAAGCGTTCGAGGCCGCCCCTGGCTTCAACAGAACCCAGGAGTTCAGCACGGGGGCGGGATCAGGCAGCTCAGTCATCGCTCAACATCTTGTCACAAGCATCGCGGCTCAGAGCGGCGTGACGTAGGCGGCGCTGAGGCCACCGTCGACGAGGAACGTCGACGCCGTGATGAAGGAAGCGTCGTCACTCGCCAGGAACGCGACGGCGGCCGCAAGCTCCTTCGCGTCACCGAATCGCCCAACCGGAACGTGCACGAGTCGACGCTGCGCACGCTCCGGATCCTTGGCGAAAAGCTCCTGAAGAAGAGGAGTGGCCACGGGCCCCGGGCACAGGGCGTTGACGCGAATGCCCTGACGGGCGAACTGCACGCCGAGCTCGCGCGTCATCGCGAGC
This sequence comes from Dermabacter sp. HMSC06F07, assembly GCF_001807345.1. NCBI lineage: Bacteria > Bacillati > Actinomycetota > Actinomycetes > Micrococcales > Dermabacteraceae > Dermabacter > Dermabacter sp. HMSC06F07. The sequence goes on along the minus strand of NZ_KV788586.1, from coordinate 34,831 downwards.
ACCCCACCCTTGGAGGCCGTGTAGGAAATCTGCGAGGTCGCCGAGCCCATCACCGCCACGAAGCTAGCCGTGTTGATGATCGAACCGGACTGCTGCTTCGTCATGTGGCGAAGCGCTGCGCGCGAGCACAGGTAAACCGATTTCAGGTTGACGTCCTGCACCTTCTCCCACGCGGGAAGCTCGGTTGTTTCAATCGAATCGTCATCCGCGGGCGAAATCCCGGCGTTGTTGAAGGCAATATCGACCGAGCCGTACACGCGAGCTGCTTCGTCGAACAGGTGGTTGACCTGCTCTTCGCTCGTGACGTTCGTTTCGACGAAGAGGCCGCCGACCTCCTTGGCAGCCGCCTCGCCGTTTGTCGCATCGAGATCGCCGATGACGACCGTGGCGCCTTCGGCCGCGAATCGGCGGGCGGTCGCAAGCCCGATGCCGGAGCTGCCGCCCGTAATCACGGCAACCTTGCCCTTCAGTCGTTGGGTGAGATCAATCTTGTCGATAGTCGTCTCTGACATGTCAAAACCTTTCTACAAGGGGTGGATGGTGGCTAGTCCTGCGCGAAAAAGACATTCTTGGTTTCGGTGAAGGCCAGGGGGGCGTCGGGCCCCTGTTCCCTGCCTAGACCGGACTGCTTGAACCCGCCGAACGGCGTGGAGTACCGCACCGACGAGTGGGAGTTGACGGAGAGGTTTCCCGCCTCGACCCCGCGCGACACGCGAAGCGCGCGGCCGATGTCGCGAGTCCAGATCGACCCCGAAAGCCCGTACTCGGTGTCGTTTGCGAGGGCGACTGCATCGGCCTCGTCCTCGAACGGCAGCACGGTAACGACGGGGCCGAAAATCTCCTCGTGAACCGTCCGGTGCGTGCGCTCGGGCGTGAGCACGGTGGGCGGGAACCAAAAGCCGGGGCCCGACGGTGCACTCCCTCTAAAGGCGACAAGCGATTCGTCGTCCACGTATCCGGTGACCTTGTCGAGGTGGGCTTTCGCCACGAGCGGCCCCATTTCGGTGTCGTCCTTCGCGGGGTCACCAACCCGGAACGCCTTGACGGCGGGCTCGAAGAGCTCCATGAACTTCTCGTACACGGACTTTTCGACGAGGATCCGTGAGCGCGAGCAGCAATCCTGCCCGGCGTTGTCGAAAACCCCCGCGGGAGCTGCGGCGGCTGCCTTCTCGAGGTCGGAATCGGCAAACACGATGTTCGCGTTCTTTCCGCCGAGTTCGAGCGTGAGGGTCTTGACCTGTTCGGCGCAGCCACGCATGATCGTCTTTCCCGTTGCCGTTGAGCCGGTGAACACGACTTTTCGCACGTCGGGATGCGTGACGAACCGGTTGCCGACGACCGACCCTTTGCCGGGAAGAACCGTGAGAAGGTCCTCGGGAAGGCCGGCCTCGAGGGCGAGCTCGGCAATGCGGATCGCCGTGAGTGGTGTCCATTCGGCGGGCTTGAGAACCACGGCGCAGCCAGCCGCGAGCGCGGGTGCGAAGCCCCACGCGGCGATTGGCATGGGGAAGTTCCACGGGGTGATGATGCCGACGACGCCCACCGCCTCATGGAACGTTACGTTCACGCCGCCCTCGACGGGAATCTGCTCGCCGATGAGCCTTTCGGGCGCTGCTGCGTAGTACTCGAGGACATTCGCAACGTTTTGCGCTTCCCACCGGGCTTGCCCAATGGGGTGGCCGGCATTGGCAACCTCGATCTGGGCGAGCTCCTCGTTGTGCTCGGCGACGATGCGGGCAAAACTCCGTAGAACCTGTGCTCGTGCGGCTGGAGCGGTGGCCGCCCAGCGCTTTTGTGCAACGACGGCCTTGGCGATGGCGTCGTCAGTCGCTTCGACGTCGACGAGCTCGATGCTGCGAATGAACTCCTCGGTCGCGGGGTTGATGATGTCGAACGTAGTCATGGGCGCTCCTTAGAGGTATGGGGCGTAGCATTGACGAGGGCTTCGAAGAGTCTGCGGTCGTCGCTTTGCTGTTCGGGATGCCATTGGACGGCAAGGAAGAAGCCCCGTGCTGATGGGGACTCGAGGGCCTGGATGGTGCCGTCGGACGTGCGGGCGGTGACCGTGAGACCGCTGCCAACCTTCGCTACCGCCTGATGGTGGTACACGGGGATATCGTGCGCGCTGCCGCCGAGGATGCTCGCGAGCGTCGAGCCATCGGTGATCTCGATGTCCACCGAGCCGAACACGCCCGGGGCAGGCTGGTATTGATCCGAGCCCACGACGTCGGGCAGGTGCTGGATAAGCGTTCCCGAGTGGACGGTGTTGACGATCTGCATGCCGCGACAGATCGCGAGCAAGGGCAGCCCGGTGCTGCATGCCGCCTCGTACAGAGCGATTTCCCACTCGTCGCGATCATCGCGCGGCGCCCCGGTCCTCTCGTGCGGCTGCTCGCCATACCGGGCCGGGTTGACGTCGGCCCCGCCCGCGAGGATGAGCCCGTCTAGGCGGGCGAGGACCTGGGCAGCGCGTTCGTGTTCCGACGGTTGCGGGGGCAACAGGACGGGCACGCCTCCGGCATCGAGGACCGCCTGAAGGTAGGCCTCGTGCAGGAAGGATGCGCGCGTATCCCATACCCCGCACGTGGCAGGTTCGAGGTATGTCGAGATACCGATGATGGGTGCGCTAGCCACGTTCGAAGCCCCTCACGCGCTCCCAATCCGTGACGGCGGCATCGAACGCCTCGAGTTCGACCCGGGCAGCCCGCGTGTAGTGCTCGACGACGTCTTCGCCGAAGGCGGCAAGGGCAATCTCGGAGTTTTCGAACAGGTCGGCGGCCTCGCGGAGCGTCGTCGGCACCCTCGGCTTGTCACTTTCGTAGCCGTTGCCCACGAGCTCCTCCTCGAGGGAGAGCTCGTTGTCGATGCCGTGGAGACCCGCGGCGATCATCGCGGCCATTGCGAGATATTGATTGACGTCGCCGCCGGGAATGCGGTTCTCGAAGCGCAGCGATTTGCCGTGGCCCACGACTCGGAAGGCGCACGAGCGGTTGTCGAGGCCCCACGCGAGTGTGGTTGGTGCGAATGTGCCGGGCTGATAGCGCTTATAGGAGTTGATGTTGGGGGCGAACATGAGGGCAAGTTCGCGCGCTGCGGCGATCTGCCCCGCGAGGAACTGATCCATAATGACGCTGCGCCCGCCTTCGCGGGATTCATCGGCGAACACGGGGTTGTCGTCCTTGTCGCGCAGGCTCATGTGAATGTGGCACGAGTTGCCTTCGCGCTGGTTGAACTTCGCCATGAAGGTGATGGACTTGCCGTGCCTTTCGGCGATTTCCTTGGCGCCCGTGCGGTAGAGGCTGTGGTTGTCGCACGTGGTAAGCACGTCGTCGTAAAGGAAAGCGATCTCTTGCTGGCCGGGGTTGCATTCGCCTTTGACGCCCTCGCAGTACATGCCGGCGGCATCCATGGAGTTGCGGATGTCGCGAAGAAGCGGTTCGAGGCGCGTGGAGGCCTGGATGTCGTAGTCGGTGTTGTAGTCGCTTGCGGGGGTGAGGGCGTTGTAGCCCTTGGCCCACGCTTCACGGTAGGTGTCGTCGAAAATCAGGAATTCGAGTTCCGTCGCGCCCATGCATGTCCAGCCACGCTCCTCGAGGCGAGCGCGCTGTTTCTTGAGGACACTGCGCGGGGCGGGGGCGACTTCCTCGCCCGAGGTCGTGAGGAGGTCCGCGGTGACCTGTGCGGAGCCCTCGATCCACGGGACCTGGCGCAGCGTGGCCAAGTCTGGCTTCATGACCATGTCGCCGTAGCCGCTCTTCCAGCTGGAGATCTTGTAGCCGTCCACCGTGTTGTTGTCGATGTCGACGGCGAGGAGGTAGTTGCAGCACTCGGCTCCGTGTTCGGCGACGGAGTCGAGAAAGAGGCGAGCGGAGATGCGCTTGCCTACGAGTCGGCCTTGCATGTCCGTGAATCCGAGAATCACGGTGTCGATATCGCCGGCGTGGATGCGGTTGGTGAGTTCTGAGAACGTCAGCATTCCTTCGTTGCCTGACATGGAAGCTCCTCATTGTGCTTCGGTGTGGCCTGGCGGGGCCCTTACGTGGCGATGCAAGCCATTGACTAAACATCGGTCTAGCAACCATTAGACCACATGATGTGAGCTACGCAACCCGAAAGTCTGGCAAAGTGCTGGGTGTTCTGGGTTGATTGTCTACAAATCGCACCAATGAATTTCTACAAAAGCGTGGAAATCCAACCATTAGGCGAGTAGTGTGGGGCAGCACACACGAGTCAACGTGGTCTCGTCACTACGGAAGGTATGCAATGGCTGATCAAAGCGATCGTCAATCTCCTCAACGCACGGCAGCATCACCCGCCTCACCCTCCACGCAATCGGGGGAAGTCACCAAGGTCGGTGGCGTCACCTATCGAACGGCGGATACCGAATACTTTGAAAAACGTCAGCTCAAGCGCTCGGCCGGCATCTTCGGACTCTGGGGCCTCGCAGTCGGCGCGGTCGTTTCCGGTAACTTTTCCGGCTGGAACTTCGGCGTGGATTTCGCGGGCTTCGGCGGGATGCTCATCGCCTACGCGATTCTCATCGTCATGTACTACGGCCTCATCTTCTCGATCAACGAAATGGCCGCCGCCATGCCTCACACCGGAGGCGCGTACTCGTTCGCGAGAGCGGCGATGGGGCCCTACGCAGGCTTCGTGACGGGCCTTGCCGAAACAATCGAGTACGTCGCGACAACCGCCGTGATCGTCTACTTCTCCTCAGGCTACGCCGACGCGGTGGTATCGCAACTCCTTGGCGTTGACCTGCCAAAACCCGTGTGGTGGCTCATCCTCTACACGATCTTCGTGGCGCTGAACTCCTCCGGCGCAGCGGTATCGTTCAGGTTCGCCATCCTGGTGTCGATCATTTCGATCGTGATCCTGCTCGTCTTCAGTGCGATGGCGCTGTTCTCCGGCGCTTTCTCATGGGATTCACTCTTCAACATCGTTCCCGACGCAGGCGGTTCGGCCTTCCTGCCCCACGGTTTCCTCCCGATCCTGTTCGCGCTGCCCTTTGCCATGTGGTTCTTCCTCGGCATCGAGGAGCTGCCGCTCGCAGCCGAAGAGGCCCACAACCCCGTCCGCGACATTCCCAAGGCGGCACTGTGGGCGCGCTTCACACTCGTCGTCACCGGCCTTCTCGTGCTCGTTCTGAACACCGGCGTGCTCGGCGCGGAAACGACCGCCGGGGCAAGCGAACCGCTCCTCGATGGCTTCCGCGCGATCGTCGGCGACGGCCTCGCTGCCGTTCTCGCACTCTTCGCGCTCGTGGGCCTGCTTGCCTCACTTCAAGGCATCATGTTCGCCTACGGGCGCAACATGTACTCGCTCTCGCGTGCGGGCTACTACCCGAAGTTCCTCTCGCTCACGGGGCGCACGCAGACGCCGTGGGTTGCCCTTATCGCCGGTGCCGTCATCGGATTTTGTGCGCTTGTGGGCGTCGATCTTGCCGGTGGTGAGGGCGGAATCGCCGGTGCGGTTGTCCTCAACATTGCTGCCTGGGGTGCCGTCGTCGCCTACCTCATGCAGATGGTGTCGTTCCTCGTGCTGCGCAAGCGATTCCCGAACGCGAAGCGTCCCTACAAATCGCCGTGGGGAAACTCTGGAGCGATCATCGCCGCCGTCATCTCCGCGCTCATCTTCCTGGGCTTCCTCCTCAACCCTGACTACCTGCCCGCGATCATCGCGATCATCGTGATCTACGCGGTCATGCTCATTACCTTCTGGCTATGGGGCCGCCACCGGCTGATTCTGAGCCCCGAAGAAGAGTACGCGCTCTCGGGAGGCCTCGACGTCGTGAACCTCGACGATCTCGTGGATGACGGTGAACGTGACGACCAGCCCGGTGAGAGCGAGGTAGCACCCGCTCGAGACTAGGCCTCAGCAGGCGTTTCTCATTCTTTCTTCATAGGAGAAGCGGCCCGGGGAAGCTCTGCGGCTTCCCCGGACCGCCCACGAGGTTCACGCGCGGTTAGAACCCGGTGCGCGTAGCCTTCGGGTAGTACTTCCGGAACTTCTGCACCTGGCGCAGACCCGAAGCGAGAGCGAAGCCCTTCATCCACGCACCCTCCGGGGCATAGCGGTAGGGGTTGTCCACGCCGTGGGCGCGAACGGCGGAATCGAGCTGAGCGCGCAGTTCGGGTTCGGTGACGTAGTGCTTCACGAGGCGCATGGGGAGGATCGAATAGAGGTGCTGCTCCTCGGCGCGCACACGCTCAAGGGGTGCGTTGTCGATGAGGTCCGCGACAATGTGCTCGGGGTAGGAGCCGCCTGCCGCGGTGACGTAGTGGTTGTTGCGTCCGAGCCGCGGATTGAGTTCGAGGAAGTAGGCCGTTCCGTTACGCGGGTCGACCTTGAGATCAACATTGGCGAAGCCGACGTAGTCCACGTGGTCGAGGAGTTTTTCGAACTGCGCGACGATCGCCCGGTGAGGACCGGTGAGCATCGCTGCGGGGCGGCCGAGCGCATCGGGCGTGTGCTCGCCCAGCAACACCTGCGCAGCGCATGTGAGCGTCACTTCGCCCGAGCGCGAGCGGTAGCCGGTGATGGAGTATTCGGATGTGTCGTCACCCTCGATGAGCTCCTGGAAGAGGAACCGCCCCGTGAAGCCAGCGTCCCCGAGCTTTGCCACGAGTTCCTTGTATTCGGCCTGCGACTTGAGCACGAATACTTTGCGCTTGCCGGGGAACTTGACGCGCGAATAATCGGCGGTGTTCGCGGGTTTGCCGATGATTGGGTAGGCCCACGGAAGCTGCTCGGGCGCGTCAAAATCGGCTTCGCCGTACCGGGAGAAGTCAACAACGGCCGTGGGAATCGTCGGAATGTCGAGCTCGTTGCACGCTTCTTGGAAGTGGGCCTTGTCGGCCAGCTTCGCGAGGGAAGCGGAATCAATTTGCGCGAGAAGGTAGTGCTCCTCGAGCTCGGCCCGGTACGTGTCGATGAAGGAAATGAACGAATCGGCATTCGCGAGCAAGAGCGTCGGTCGCTTGACGGGCTTGTCTTTCGCAAGCTGAACGAGCGCATCCTTGAGATCGCACTCGCTTGCCCCAGCACCGATAGCGACGTGAGCGCTTGTGACAGTGCGTTCGTTCATCGCGACAGGGGTGCGCATCACGGTGAGTGAACGCATGCCGTAGGCCTTGTGAAAGGCAATCGAGACGTTGAGCGAGTTGAGGCCCGCGCCGAGGATCACGACATCGAACTCCGTGCCGCCTTTGCTGATCCCCGGTGTGGGGCCGGGCTGGGAGACAGTGAGGTTCGAGATGGCCACGTGAAACGCCTTTCGCTGGGAAACATCCGGCGCTTGAGTTTATCGAACAGCAGTTTTGGTGCTCTCTGTTTGCTCGCACAAAGTGTTCGTAAAATTATTCAACGCTAAAAAAGTGGCGCCCTCGCGGGGCGCCCCTCTCCGAAGGAGCACCAATGAACGACAGCAGCCCCCTCGACAAGGTTAAAGATGCCGCGCAGTCCATCGCGGACACGGCGAAAGACAAGATTCCCGCAGGCGTTGATGCTGCAGCGGACGCCGTTGTTGACCTCGCCGCGAAGGCCGAGGAGAAGTTCCCCCAGGCCAAGGGCGTTGCCGACAAGGTCGTTGATGTCGCGGGTGCTGCCCAAGACAAGGCCCACGAACTCGGCGATGGAGGCGATGGGGACTCGGCGGCGGCGCAGCACTGAGGCGCTGCCGTCCGGGTTCGCAGCACTGACGCGCTGCCGTCCGTGTTCGCAGCGCTGACGCGGTGCTGTTCCGGTTTATGAAGAAACTGGGCTGTTGGCCGGCTGTGGGGCCGGGGGCGGCCCAGTTTTTTCATGAAGTGTGGCGGTGACTGGGGGAAAGACGGCTGGGGAGCTGTGCGACTGGGGGAGCTGGGCAGCTGGTGGAGCCCGGTGACTGGGGGAACTGGGGAACTGGCCAGATGGGGGCAGCTGGGAGAGCCGGGCCGCATGAAAAATTGCTGCCCGCAAACGCGAGCCGCGCCACTAGAAGCCTCGAATTGCTCCCGAGGGCGTGGGATGGGTGCTAGCCTTCCAACGGTTGTGCACGGACATGGACAGAGAGCCATGCGAGCACTTCATGTGATCCGGGTACAGCCATGCCTTTGTCCCGTTTTCACGTGAGGAATGTGCATGAGCACCACAGCGCCTGAGCGCCCCGCAACCACCCCCATTATCGCCGGCCCCTCAATCGACGAGACCGCAGTGACGGCCTCGGGGTCGGCCCCGATCGAAGCAAACGGCCACGACGCCGACTTCAGCTTCACCCCAGTTCCTGCATCCGCGCGCCACGGTTTTTGGGCCGTGGGCTTCGTGATGCTCGGATTTACCTTCTTCTCCGCCTCTATGAGCGTCGGCGCGAAGATCGGCAACGGTCTCGATCTTGGCGGCTTCGTCTGGGCCACGACGCTCGGCGGGCTCGTGCTCGCGATCTACACCGGTGGCCTCGCCCACCTTGGCGCGAAGACCGGCATGGGGCTTGACCTCCTCGCCCGCCGCGCCTTCGGCCGTCGCGGCTCGCTTTTGGCCTCCGCCCTTGTGGGCCTGACCCAGATGGGATGGTTCGGCGTGGGTGTGGCGATGCTGGGTATCCCCGTCGCCGAGCTCCTTCACATCAGCCCCTGGTGGATCGTGATCGCGGCAGGCGCCGCCATGACTGCTTCCGCTTACTTCGGGATGAAAGCGATCGAGGTCGTCTCCTTCATTTCCGTTCCTCTTATCGCGATCCTCGGCACGTACTCGATGGTCACGGCAACCAGCAAGGCTGGCGGTCTTGTCGAGGTGTTCGGTGGCGGGTCGATGCCGATCGTGACCGGCATCGGCATGGTCGTGGGTTCCTTCATTTCGGGCGGCACGGCGACCCCGAACTTCACGCGCTTTGCTCGCTCGGCGAAGGTTGCCGTCATCACGACGGTGATCGCGTTCTTCCTTGGCAACACCCTCATGTTCAGCTTCGGTGCGGTGGGTGGCGCGTTCACCGGCAAGGACGACATCTTCTACGTCATGATCGCCCAGGGTCTCGCGATTCCTGCGATTCTCGTGCTCGGCGCGAATATTTGGACGACCAACAACAACGCCCTGTATACCTCCGGCCTGGGCTTTTCGAACATCACGCGCGTGCGCACCCGCCCCATGACTCTCATCGCGGGCATTTTCGGTACGGTGAGCGCGCTGTGGCTGTACGAGAACTTCGTGGGCTGGCTGAGCTTCCTCAACGCGGCACTTCCGCCGATCGGTGCGATCCTCATCGCTGACTTCCTGGTGCGCAAGCACGCGTACGTGGACTCGAGCGAAACGGAGCAGACCGTAGCGTGGCACGCGGTTCTCGGCGTCATTGCCGGCGGTCTCGTGGGCTACTTCGTGTCGTGGGGCATCTCGGCGATCAACGCGGTTGCGGTCGCGATCGCCATTCACCTCGTGGGCGTAGCCTTGACGAAGCGCCGCTAAAAACACTTGTGGGTGCGGCGCGGTCGCCTCTCTCAGGTGGGTCGTGCCGCACTAGTTCCCCGGAGGGTCGCTCACGTGGGCGGCTTTGCGTGCGGGGTGCTCGGCGGTTTTCACCCGCTCGGGTCACCCCGTTCCCTCACCCTAGTTCCCCCGCTCCAACAGAAAGGCTTCGCTGTGCTCATTCAGAACGTTTCCCTTCCGGGCCGCGAGGGCTCGGTTGACCTTCGCATTTCCGACGGTTGCTTTACCCACATTGAACCCCATCTCACCGCGGAGCCGGGCGAAGAGACATGGGACGCCGAGGGGCGCCTCGCGCTCCCGCCGTTTGTGGAGAGCCACATCCATCTCGACTCGGTTCTCACCGCGGGCGAGCCGAAGTGGAATATGAGCGGCACGCTTTTTGAGGGCATCGAGCGCTGGAGCGAGCGGAAGAAGACTCTGAGCGTTGAGGATGTCAAAACTCGCGTGCGCCGCGTCGCGCGTGACCAGGCGAGCTTCGGCGTTCAGTACGTGCGCACCCACGTGGATGTGACCGATCCCGAGCTCACGGCCCTTCGTGCGTTGCTTGAGCTTCGCGACGAGCTTGCCGACCTCATTACGCTCCAGATCGTGGCGTTCCCGCAAGAGGGCATCGATTCGTTCCCGAATGGCCGCGACCTCATGGTCAAGGCTGCCGACATGGGCGTTGATGCGATCGGCGCGATTCCTCACTTCGAGTTCACGCGCGAGTATTCGGTGGATTCCCTCAATTTCGCGTGCGAGCTTGCGCGTGATCGTGGCCTGCTCATGGATGTGCACTGCGATGAGATCGACGATGAGGCCTCGCGCGGCCTCGAGACTCTCGCGACGCGCGCCCTCGAGTTCGGCATGGGGGAGAAGGTCACCGCTTCGCACACGACCGCGATGCATTCCTATAACAACGCGTACTTCGTTCGTCTGCTTCGCCTGCTGACGATGAGCGGCATCAACTTCGTGTCAAACCCCATGGTGAACACGCATTTGCAGGGACGCATGGATACGTACCCGAAGCGCCGCGGCGTGACGCGCGTCAAGGAGCTCACGGAGGCCGGGATCAACGTGAGTTTCGGGACCGACGATATCCGCGACCCGTGGAACCCGCTCGGCACGGGGAATCTTCGTGACGTCGTGCTGAACGGCCTGTATGTCACGCAGATGATGGGCTATCCGCAGATCGCGGAGTCCTACAACTTCGTGACCCACAATGCGGCGCGCACTCTCCACCTCGACAACTACGGCATCGAGGTGGGCAACCCCGCGCGGTTTATCGTGCTCGATGCACCGAACTGGGTTGAGGCGCTCAACTTCAACGCGCCTGTCGTTCGCTCCTACAGGGACGGCACGCTCGTCGCGAAGACGGAGCCGGCGACCCGCGAGGTGTATTGGGGCTAGACATCCCCTCGGCTGCATGTAGCCAGCCTCTGAGAAGTGCATTCGCGCGCGGTGCACGCCCCATCGCGATAAGGGAGGCGCTTAGGTCTGTATGGCAACAGAAGGCGTTCGAAAGGTCAATTGCGTTCGAATCGAACGATAGCTTCGTCGCGGAGTGGACGGACTACTCAAGGAGATTAAGGGAAATTGTAGGGGGTGCAGGGGGCGATGAATAAGTCGGTTGTTCTAGATGGAGTGCGGCACGTTTTGTCAACACATTGGGAGCTGAGCCCTGGCGCGGAGCTAAGGTTTGTGCAGCACGAATCTGATTGGATCGGTAAGCTTACTGAAGCCGATCACGCGTGGACGGTCAGGGTTGCGATACAAAACGGGCGGATTGCCCGCTCTGACCGAGAGTTTACCGCCGAGGTAATGGACGCCATGTTAGGCGATCCTGGGGGCGGGCTTATAGGGCTGAAGAGAACTGCCTGCGGCGCCAGATATGTGAATGACGTGGTTGGCAATAGTCCTGTAACCGTGATGTGTAGCAGATGGATAGCTGGCCAGAATCTTGAGCGATGGGACACCGCCAGGGCGGTAGATGCCATGCGAGCCTTGGTTGAGGCGCAGAGACAATTACAGCGTAGCGTCGCTTTTGTGAAAGCCGCTAGGCCGATTTCCTATACTCCGTCAGCGGTTTTGGAACGAGCAAAGTGTGTGTTTTCCGGGGATGCGGCCTGGAATGTTGCGTTAGAGCGCCTTTCTGCCCGATTTGATGGGTGTCGCCTGCCAGAATGTGTCCCTATACATGGCGATCTGCATTTTGAAAATCTTATTTTGGTGGACAATGGGTCGTTGGCGATAATCGACTGGGGCGCGGCCGGCGTCGGCGATCCTTTGTACGATGCGGTTGCTTTTGCGGCTTCGCTAGTCCGGGCTGGTTACCAAACAGCTGCGAGGGAAGCTTTAGAAACCTACTTCCGCCTAGTAGACGGATCTAGACCGAGTGGTCAGTACCTGCAGGATCTGTTCTGTTTAAGGAAATTGGAGATAGCGACTCATTTGGCCGAAGTTGACAGGGATGGTTTTGCTCCGTCGCTACCTTGGGTCGGAGGGCGAATTAGCGGAATCCGGGCGGATCTAGCCGGTGATGCTGAGATTGAAATCGGACTGTGGTAGAGAAAGACGATCGCGACTCTGCAAGTGTTGCCGTGGTGTTTTCTTGCGACGATCGCTATGTTCCTGGTGTTCTTGCAGCAGTTCGGTCACTTAGAGATCACTCCAGTTGCCGAAACATTGACATCTTCGTGTTGCATGAGCGGCTGTCACGCGACTCGCGAGAGGTCCTGATTGAAGAAGGTCTGGCCCGGGCAACTGCCCGGGCCCTCCCTCGTGCTTATCTCTGCTTAGTTCTTGCGCATGCGGATGACCGCGAAGGCGCCGCCACCGATGAGTGCGAGCGCGAGGACTGCCGTTGCGGCGATCTCGGCGCCCGTGCGGGGCATGAAGCCGCGGGTGCCGCTCGCCTGCCCCGCGGGCTTAGAGGACTTCGAGGGCTTCGCGGGGGCCTGCTTCGACGAATCGGCTTTGCCCGTGTCAGCGTTGCCGGGCGAAACCTTGTCCGGTGAAGGCTTGTTCGGCGAGATCTCGTCCGGCGAAGGCTTGTTCGGTGCTTCCTGGTCGTTCTCGCCGGGCTTAGGGGCAGCGGGAGTCGGTTCGGGGGCCGGTGCGGGAGCCGGTGCGGAATCGGTCGGCTTCTTCTCTGGGGTTTCGTCGGAAGGCTCTTCAGGAGCGGCTTCCTTAAAGCTCACGCCCTCCATTTTCCACTCTTCCTTCGTGATCGTGAGCGGCTGGACGATCGCTTGGGGGGCGGGCTGAGGAATGCCGTTGTCGACCTTCACACATTCGATCTGGAGGTTTGCCGTGCCTTCTGCGGCGACGTCCACGAAGCTTGCATCGATCGGGTTGACGACCGTGCCGTCTTTTTCGAGTGAGTCGATACCCGACATGACCACGCGGGTCGCCTTCTCGCCTTCACCCTGGACGAAGACGGTGCGGGCGCCGTCAACGTAGGGCTCTTCGCACTTCACGCGGGATTTCACGGTGTAGGTGAAGGGGTCTGCATCGAGAGCGCCGTGTGCCTGGACGCCCCCGGCATTCTCGATCGTGGCCGTCACGGAATCGTCGAGAGTGACCTCGGTCGCCGCAGCGGCAACCTGGGGGAGGGCGAGGAGTGCCGCGGCGCCGGCGAGGGCAGCCGAGCGGCGGAGCGAGAGGGAGAGCTGCATGGTTCTACACGTTCCTTGGGGCGCGGGGAGTGGGTTAGCGAGGACAACTGTGACAGGCCTTAGTGAACGGCAGGTAACCGACTGGTGTCGGCCCCAGTTCCTTCCCGTCACTCACCATTCACTTCCTCCCTCTAGCGTTCTGATTGGTCTTCCCGACGCCCTGAGAGAAAGATTCCCCATGACCGAGCTCCGCTCCCCCCACGCCTCCTCGCTCGCCCCGAGCCGACGCACCGTGCTCCGCGGCAGCGTTGCCGCCGGTGCCCTCGGTGCCGCCGCGGCCGCAACCACCGGCTCCGCTATCGCCGAAGAAACCCCCGTGACCACCACCGACACGACCGAGGGCACGGACCTCGCACCTGCCGAGACCGGTCTTGAATGGCTCGTCGTTGACCACCACGTGCACTCGCTCTACAGCCACGACGCGAAGTACACGATGGAAATGATCATGGACAAGGCCGAAGAGTTCGGCGTGGACGTCATCGCCTTCACCGAGCACTCGAACTGGGGCCATGCCAACGAGGGCGGCGTATGGGAGGCGAACCGCCTCATCCGCAAGGCGCGCGATGAACGCAAGCTCATGGTCCTTCAGGGCATCGAGTGGTATATCCCCGCGGCCGAGCACTGCACCGTTCTCGTTGCCCCCGGCATCAACGAAGCGCGCGTGCTGCGCACGTTCGAGCTCGCGTTCGACGGCAAGCTCAACGGCTGGGAAAAGCCCGCGCTCGATTCGCCCGAAGAGAAGTTCCAGCAGGAAAAGGCTGTTGAGGCGATCGCGTGGCTCGGCGAGCAAAAGAGGGAGGGCTTCATCGATGACGCGATCGTGATCGCGAACCACCCGAGCCGCTACTGCATCGACTCGCCGCTCGAGCTTCGCGCGTGGCACGACGCCGACCGCGACATTTACCTCGGCATGGAAGGCGCCCCCGGCGCCCAGGGCTCGGCTTTCGGCCTCAATCGTGACCCGAAGTTCCAGCGCGGCGAATACGAGAACAGCCGCCGCAAGGACTCGTCCCCGCACTACCCCGACGAAGCCTTCCGCACGCGCGGCGGCTTCGACTACCTCACCTCGGTCGTGGGTGGCATGTGGGACTCGCTGCTCTCTGAGGGCCGCCGCTACTGGATCACCTCGAATTCCGACTTCCACCTCAAGACCCACGACACCTACCGCGTGGGCGACTACCCGAAGGGTGACGGCTGGGAGGAAGGCGCGAGCCTCGGCAACTTCAACCGTGCGGGCCGCCGCCCCGTTCCCGTCAACACGAACGAAGCTCAGGGCGGAAGCGACTACTGGCCCGGCCAGTTCTCCCGCACGCACGTGGGTGCCACGAGCCGCTCCTACGAAGCGGTCATGGAGGCCATGCGCGCAGGTCGCATCTGGATCGAGCACGGCCACCTCATTTCCGGTCTCGAGGTCGTCCTTTTCGCGAAAGACGACAGCGCCGAGCCCGTGACTCTCGGCGGCACCCTCAAGGTCAAGGCCGGCACCGAGCTTGGCCTGCGCGTGAGCGTGACGCCCACGACGAAGGAAAACTCCGCTGGGATCCTCCCGGAGCTCGCGCACATCGACCTCATCCGCGGGCTCATCACGGGCGAGGTTGAGGATGTCAACACGACGACGGCCCCTCACACCAAGGTCGTTGACCGCAAGGAAACCGCAGGCCACGGTCTTGAGGAGTTCACGGTTGAGTTTGACCTCGGCGCCGTCGAGGAAAACGGCTACATTCGCCTGCGCGGAAGCGACGGCAAGCGTTCGGGCGTCGGCCCGATGGGTGCCGACGTTGACCCGGCCGGCCCGATTCCCCACGGTGGCGAGAACGGCGCAGGAAGCCCGTGGATCGACACGTGGATGTACACCAACCCGATCTTCTTCGAGGTCGAGTGATCACGGTTTCGTGAACACGAGTGGGCTCGGTTTCGCGGGGGTTATGCCCCGCGGAATCGAGCCCCTTTCCCATCGCCCGCCCAGGACACACACCGCATGAAAGGACACCCCGCATGGCCCTCAACCGTCGGACCTTCCTGACCGCAGCCGCCGCGACCGCCGCGAGTGCCGCAACCCTCGCGCCCGCGAGCGCGTCACCGCTTTTTGAGCGCGACGAGAACGACACCCCGCGCCTTCTCGACGACCCCTTCGATGCGCGCCTGAAGAATCCCGCGCCCGAGGGATGGGCGCCGAAGAGCCCGCTCGCTCGCGCTCACGCCCACAACGACTACCTGCACACGCACCCGCTGTGGGATGCCCTTGCTCAGGGCTTTTGCTCGGTTGAGGCGGACGTGTGGTTCGAAGGCGGCGCGATCCTGCTTGGCCACACCCGCCTCGGCACGGCAAGCGGCCGCTCCCTCGAGGAGTTCTACGTGAAGCCGCTCGCGGCGCTCGTGCGCTCCAACGGCGGTCACGTGTTCCCCGGTTACGGAGGCCCGTTCCAGCTGCTCATCGACATCAAGGATCAGGGCGAGAAGCAGCTTCCCGCGATCGAGAAGCTGCTTGCGCCCTACAGCGACGTGTTCTGGCACGTGGATCGCTGCGGCACCGTCGTCGAGAATCCCGTGCGCGTCGTCTATACGGGCGGTCGCCCGTACGATCTCATCAAGGACAACCCGGTGCGGTTCGGCTCGGCCGACGGCCACAAGGGCGACCTTGGCGGCGAGATCAGCTCGCTCGACATGCCACTCATCTCGGAGGATTGGGCATCGTGGGGCTGGCAGGGCTTCGGTGAGCGCCCGGAGGATCAGTTCCGTTCACTCAAGGAGTTTTCCGACGGTGCCCACGCGATCGGCGCGCGCTCGCGCCTGTGGGGTGTTCCCGAGCTTCTGCCCAAGCGTCGCGAGATCCTGTGGCAGATGCAGCTCGATGCGGGCATCGACGTCGTGGGCGCCGATGACCTCGCTGAGCTGCGCGCGTTCCTGCTCGAGCGCGGCGCCGCCTAAGGAATAACCTCGAAGGCCTACCGCGCGCGCTCGGCGAGTAGCTCGAGTACGTGGCGGTAGGTCTTTCCCGTTGCGCGGGTCATGCCGATTTCGCACGTGCGGTTGAGGGAGGCGTGGTGGTCGGCGCCGAGGGCTTTCACTTCGGCTGCTTCGGCTGCCGTTGCCGAGGCTGTGAGCTCGGGGTGGAGCATGCCGCGATCGCCCGCGAAGGCGCAGCATCCCCACGCGTCGGGCACGGTGACCTTCGCGTATGCCGCTTCGGCAACCTGCAGGAGTGCGGGGTTGAGCCCCATCTGGGTCGAGGAGCACGTGGGGTGGAGAATCACGTGTTCGCTTGATCGGTCGATGTCGAGGCGATCAAGGAGATGATCGGCGGTGAACTGCACGGCATCGATGACGTCGGCACCGTCGCGCTCAAGGATCGCCGCGAAGCCCTCGGTGCAGCTCACGGCGTCGCTCACGATTGGCAGGTCGAGCTCTCGCACGGCGTCAACCACCTTTCGGGTCTTCGCCGAGATGACCTCGTGCCCCTTGGCTTTGCCTTTCGACGTCCACGGGGTGCCGCAACACGTCGAGTCGATGCCCTTCGGGATGAGAAGCGCAAGGCCCGCTTTCGCGAGGAGCATCTCGAACGCGGAGACGACGTTTCCACCCGGCGCGGCCCCGCCGAACATCGTGTTGACGCACGCGGGAACATAGATACCCGCGACCTCGCCATCGGGCGCGCCGAACAGGCGGCCGGGCAGGTTCGAGCCGACAGCCCGATGCTCTGCGCGCTCGCCGAGGGCGCCGCGGGCCTTCCCGCCGGCGGGCAGGTCCTTCGTGTATTTCGGCACGGTGTCCTCGCCCAGCAAGCGTCGGCCAACGCTCGTTGCCGCGCCCACGGCAGGCGCCGGGACTTTATCCGCAACCGAGAGCCCAACCGCTGCGCCGCGCGTGATCGCACCCCACGACGCTGCAGCGGCCTTCCACGCGCCGGACTCGACCGCGTTCGTGTTCTCGCGGCGCAGTCGCTTGACGAGAAGTCCCGTATTGATGCCCACGGGGCACGCCGTCACGCACATGCCGTCCACGGCGCACGTGTCGATGCCTTCGTAGTCGTAGTCCTTCGCAAGCTCATCCGCCGTGGCCGTATCGCCCGCGTTGCGGGCACGCTCCTCGGCGCGGCGCACCACGATGCGCTGGCGCGGCGTGAGCGTGAGGTCCTTGCTCGGGCATACCGGCTCGCAATAGCCGCATTCGACGCAGCGATCGGCCTCGACCTCGATCGTGGGGTTGAGCTTGAAGTTTTCGAGGTGGGCCTTCGGGTCGCTTTCGATGAGCACGCCCGGGTTGAGGGTCCCCGCGGGATCCACGAGGTGCTTGATGCTCGTCATGACCTCGTAGAGTTCGTCGCCGTACTGGCGGTGCACGAACGGCGCCATCGCGCGGCCCGTGCCGTGCTCGGCCTTGAGGTTGCCGCCGCGAGCAAGCACCGCGTCCACCATCGACTCGGTGAAGGCGCCAAGGCGCTCGCGGGCGGCGTCGCTCTCGAAGCGGTCGGTGAGCATGAAGTGGATGTTGCCGTCCTTCGCATGGCCGAAGATCACGGAGTTCTCGTAGCCGTGTTGGTCGAACAGCTCGTGCAGGTCACCGCACGTGTCGGCGAGGTTCGCGGGCGGGACCACGACGTCCTCGAGGAGTGCGGTTGTGCCACTTTCGCGCGCGCCCGCGACGGAGGCGTACAGGCCCTTGCGCAGCGCCCACGCAGTCGCGCGCATGCGAGAATCCTCGGAGAAAACGGCGGGGGAGCGCAGCTCGTGAGCGCGCAGGATCTCTTCGCCGGCGCGCTGGGCGGCGACGAGTTTTTCGTGCTCATCGTCGCGATATTCGATGAGGAGCGCCGCTTCCGTGCTCGGCGCGAAGCCCTGGATTTGCTCGGGCACGCGGGCGAGATTCTGGCCCACCGCGATCGAGGTCGAGTCCATGACCTCGAGCGTCGCCGCACCCGAGTTTACGAGCTCGGGCAGGATGCGGGTGGCCGCATCGAGCGTGGGGAACACGGCGAGCGCGGTCGTCGTGAGCGCCGGGATCGGGACCGTGCGGAACGTCGCCTCGGCGATGAACGCGAGCGTCCCCTCGCTTCCGATCACGAGCTTTTCGAGGATGTCGATCGGCCGCTCGGCATCGAGAAACGCGTTGATGCCGTAGCCCATCGTGTTCTTGAGCGCGAAGCGCTCGCGAATGATGCGCACACTCTCGGGGTTCGATACGACTCTTTCGCGAAGGCGCGAGAGGCCCTCGTGGATGTCGGGCGCGTTGGTGCGCAGGCGAGCGTCGGCCCCGTCCCGATCGCTCGTGTCGAGGGTGAGGCCCGACGGTAGCACCATGACCATCGATTCGAGGGTTTTGTAGGTGTTGTACTCCGTGCCGCAGGCCATGCCGCTCGAGTTGTTCGAGACGACGCCGCCGACCGTGCACGCGGCTTCGCTTGCCGGGTCGGGGCCAAGGCGGCGCTTGAAGCGGCGCAGACGGGCGTTGACCTGCGCGATTGTGGCGCCCGATCCGGCTCGCACGCGCGCGCCCTCGTCGAGGACTTCGATGTGGCGGAAGTTTTGGCGCACGTCGATTTGGATGTGCGGGCTTGCGGATTGGCCGGAGAGGCTCGTGCCGCCCGAGCGGAAGGCGACGGGGCTTTTGGCGGCGTTTGCGCCCTTGAGGATCGCGGCGACTTCGCGTGCCGTATCGGCGAGAACGACCGCTTCGGGGGTGAAGAGGTAGTGGGAGGCGTCGCTCGCGGCGGCGACGCGGTCGATCAGTCGTGTCTGGATGCGGCTTTCGTCGCGCACGGCAGCGGTGACGAATGCGGGGGCGGTGTTCACGAGATCCTCCATAGGCGCGCCCGGCGGGCGTAGACGACTCTTTAACCCTAGCCCCGGTGGGGCGGGATCGTGCGGCGGGGTGGCTCCACAGGGGGTTCCGCAACGCTTGGTAGTTATGAAATGACATACAAATTGGGTCGAAAGGCTAGCGCCTCGCACGGCGTGCACGTCAAGATAGGTGAGCTGGCGCCGGCGAAGTCGCACCCCCATCCACATCCGTCGTACACACCAAGGAGACCCACGCCAGTGAGCGCCACTGACACGGCCTCGATGCCGGCCGTCCCGGCGTCGGACCACGCCCATGTCCTCGAAGCGACCCCTGAAACCCTCCCCGCCGACTCTCGCCCCCTGCCGGACCTTCCCGCGGGTGCCTGGTGGCCGGTCGCCGCGTCGATTTTCGCGATCGCGTGGGGTGGCAACGAATTCACGCCGCTTCTTGTCATGTACCGCGAGGTCTCGCAATTCTCCGACCTTGTCGTCGACGGCCTCCTCGGCGCCTACGTTCTCGGCATCGTCCCCGCCCTCATGATCGGTGGCCCCCTCTCCGACGTTTACGGCCGCCGTCCCGTGCTTCTTCCCGCCGCACCGCTCAGCTTCCTCGGCAGCCTCTTGCTGATGCTTGGCCCCGGCTCGCCCCTCATGATCGGCATTGGTCGCATCCTCTGCGGGCTCGCGCTCGGCCTGGTCATGGCGATCGGCACCGCGTGGATCAAGGAAATTTCCGACGCTTCCGGGGCCGGCCCCGCCGCGGGCGCCCGCAGGGCGTCGCTCGCCCTCACCACGGGCTTCCTTGCCGGTGCCCTCGTGGCCGCGATCCTCGCGCAGTGGGGGCCGTGGCCGACCCGCACCTCGTACGCGCTGCACATGCTCATCACGGTCGTGACCGGCCTGTGGCTGCTTACCGCCCCCGAAACCCGCACGGGCGGGCACCTTCCCAAGGAAAACGAGCCGGTGTCGGGTGCCGAGACGCTCATGTCGAAGCTCCTCGTGCCGAAGGCTGCACACAAGCGCTTCCTGCGCGTCGTCCTTCCCGTCGCGCCGTGGGTGTTCGGCGCATGCGGCACCGCCTACGCCGTTCTTCCCGCACTCCTCAAGGACCGCGCCGGTGACTACCCGATCGCGTTCGCGGGCATCATGACCGCCGTGACCCTTGGCTTCGGCGTGGGCATCCAGACCGTTGGCAAGAAGATCGACACGCATCGAAGTGCGCGTGCCTCCGTGATCGCGATGGCGATCGTGGCGACCGGCGCGGTGTTCGCTGCTGGTGCTGCTTCCACGACGAGCCTCACGATCGGCCTGATCGCCGCCGCGACCCTCGGCTGCGGCTACGGCCTCGCGCTCGTCGCGGGCCTCAGCGAAGTGCAGCGCCTCGCCGGCCCCGACGACCTCGCCGGCCTCACCGCCGTGTTCTACTCAATTGCCTACCTCGGCTTCTTCGTGCCGATGCTCCTCGCGGCGCTCAGCACGATCTTCAGCTACACCACGATGCTCATCGCGGGCGCCGTACTCGCGATCCTCACGCTCGTGGAGGTCGCGCTCGCCTGGCAGTCGCACCTGCCCGGCGCGCACGAGTAAGCGACGCAGCGCCCGGCGGGCTACGCCTCCCGGCCGATGGGCTCAACCTCGGCCGGGCTCGAATGCCTGAGCGAGAGCAGGCCGCCGACGGCGAGCGTCACGAGCACGCCGAGCAGCGGATACCACTGCCACGCGATCCACACCTCGCCCACGACGTACTTCTCCATGACGAAGAAGAACGCGTTCGTGGCAATCGCGCACAGGAACGCGATGTTCGCATCGAGGGTTCGCGCGCGCTTGTTCACGATGCCGAGCACGAAGGCGCCGAGCAGGCCACCGTAGGTGATGCCCGCGATTCCGAGAGCGAGCACCACGATGCTGCCCTCATCGCTGCGGAAGAACGTCGCGGGGAGGATGAACAGCAGGCCCCACACGATCGTCGCGATGCGCCCCGTTTTGAGCTCGTCGTCCTTCGTCATGGGCGTGCGGCGCAGCTTTGCGACGACATCCGTGACGGTCGACGAGCTGAGCGCCGAAAGCGACGAGGACAGCGTGGACATCGCCGCCGCGAGGATACCCGCGAGGAGCAAGCCCGAGATGCCCGCAGGCAGACCCTCAATGATGAACTTCGGGAAGATCTCGTCGTCGCGCGTGAGCCCGAGGTCAGCGGGGGTGGCATGGTGGTACCAGCCCCACAGCGCGAGCCCCACCACGAGGAAGATCGCGAACTGCACGACCACGACGAAGCCCGACGCGATGAGTGCCTTTTGCGCTTCCGCCTTCGTGCGGCATGCGAGCAGGCGCTGCACGATCAGCTGATCCGAGCCGTGTGAGGCCATCGCGAAAACGGTGCCACCGAGCAAGGACGGAATGAGGCCCGACGCGCCGCTGATGGGGTTCTCGCCAAGGATGAACAGGTTCGTTTTTCCGGCCTCGACCGCATCGGTGAACCACGAGAAACCGAGCGAGGAGCTCACCACGATGATCGCGAGGAGGCCGCCTGCGACGTACAGCAGCATCTGCACAACATCGACCCACACGACCGCGCGAATGCCGCCGATGAACGTATAGAGGATCGTGACGACCGCGAGCACGACGATGATGACGAAGTAGTTTGTGTGCACCCCTAGGCCGTCGAGAATGATCTTGAGAGGAATGGCCGCAGCGAGAACGCGGACACCGTCGGCAAGAAGGCGCGTGAACAGGAACGTGACGCCCGCCGTGGTTTGCGTGGCCGAGCCGAAGCGCTTACCCAGGTAGGCGTAAGCCGTGACCATCTCGCCGTCGTAGTAGCGGGGGAGCAGGAGGTAGGCGACGATCACGCGGCCCACGATGTAGCCGAAGCCGAGCTGCAGGTAGCTGATGTCGCCCACGAAACTCATGACGGGGATGCCGATCACGGTGAGCGCGCTCGTTTCCGTTGCGACGACGCTCAGGCACACCGCCCACCACGGGATGTCGCGGCCGCCAAGGAAGTAGTCCTTAGCGTCAGATTGTTTTCCACTGAGCTTGAGGCCCAGCCAGGCGGTCGCGATGAGGTACGCGATCACCACCACGATGTCGATGACCTGCATGAATACTCCTAGGGGCGTGCGGGAGGGTGGTCAAGGGACTTCGCGCGGCGCCGCTTCCCAGAAGATGCGCAGCGCTGCGCGTGAAACCATCGTACGGGCAAACCCTAGTTTTTGGAAGAAAATTTTACGATGGATCGATGGGGCGCTGGGATCTCGGCAGCTTTTCCACGACAAGCAGATACGACTCCGTCACGAGCTCGCGCACGAGCTCCTCATCGAGGCTCGGCCCGGGCGTGAGCGAAATCCAGTGCCGTTTATTCATGTGGTATCCAGGAGAAACGTCCGGATACATCTCCCGCAGCGCGATACCGTCACTCGGTGCCGCCTTGAGCGTCACCATCTCCACGCCCGTGACCTCGGTTTGCAGCATGAACACCTTGCCGCGCACCTTCCACACGTCCCAATCCGGGCCAAAAGGCGCACCGACGGTCGTCGAGGGGAGCTCCGCGGCACGTGCTGCGGCGACCTCGAACAGTTGTGGGCCGTCCATTACTTGCGCGGCAAGCGTCGGCCCCGCCCGAGAAGCCTTCCCCCGATCCGGCCGCGCGGGCGCTTGTGGCCCGTGGCCCGGAAAAGCCACAGGAATGGCGCGGGGATTGCGCGCGCGATCGGGGCGCTGAGTGCCCAGCGCCACGGGGCGTTCGAGTCCTTGTTGGGGCGGTGCTCGAGGGCGTGGACGGCGGCTTCGGCAACCTCGTCGGGGGTCATCGTGCCCACGAGCAGCTCGACTTTGGGGACGCGTTTTTCGGAGTGGGGGTTGGCTTTGAAGTAGTCGGAGTGGACGCGCGTGGGGGTCAGTGAACCGACGTTGATCCCGGTGCCGTGAAGGTCCTGGCGCAGAGCTTCGGTGAAGCCGCGAACGGCGTAGCGGGCGGCGGCATATCCCACGGCGCCGGGCCACGCGATCTGGGCGACGGGGGAGTTGATCTGGAAAATCGTGCCGCTGCCGCGGGCGAGCATCGGCTCGATGAGGCCGCGCGTCATGTCGAATGCCGCGAAATAGGGCAGCGCCATCTGCTCGCGCGCCTCCTTCGGGCTCGTTTCCTCGATGCTGAGGAAGCGCCCCGAGCCGGCGTTGTTAATGAGGATGTCGGGCGTGCCGTGCTCGGCGAGAATCCTCGTGCACACGTTCGCGACTGCTTCGAGGTCGGAGAGGTCAACGGGATAGTAGGCGGCGCCCGTCTCATTGGCGAGAGGTTCGAGTTTTTCCTCGCGGCGGGCGAGCAGGATCAGGCGGCACCCGCTATCGCTGAGCCGTCGAGCGAGAGCCGCGCCAATGCCGGCGGAAGCGCCCGTGATGACAATCAGTTCCGAGGTGAGGGAGCTCGGGGTCGCATGGGTGCTCTTTGTGCGCTTAGTGCTCTTCGTAGCCATGCCTCGAGTCTACCGAGCGGCCACCTCGCCCACGCCGAGGATCCACTGGATTGCGGCGGTTGCTGCACCGCGCGCCCAGAAGGCGAAATCATGCTCGCGAAGCTGAATGTCGAGGCCGCTCGCGCTCACGTGCCGGATCTCGGCGATGCCCGCGTCGAGCTCCTCCTCGTTGCCGGCGAGGAACCGTGAGCCCTCGCCGGAAATCACGACGGCCTGCGGCATCGTGAACGCGGCGGCCGTGCCCACGAGCCGGCCCACCTTGCGGGCCGCGCGCGCCGACTCCTCGGAGGTGAGCGCGGTTGCGCCGCTCAAATCCGGCCAGTCCGGGCCGCGGACACCGTCGGTGATCGTGCCGAAACCCGTGTTCTCATCCGTGATTACCCGCCCGTCCATCACGAGGGCAAAACCTGTACCAATTCCGACGGTCACCACGATGAACCTCGAGGCCTCAAGGCCCGCGCCGAACCAGTTTTCCGCTTCGGCAAGCGAGGTCAGGTCATGCACGATGAGCACCGGAAGGCCCGTGAGTTCTTCGAGCCGATCGGCGGCGCGCACGTTTTCCCAACCGAGGAACGGTGCCTCGCGGACGATGCGGCCGCCGTCGATTTGCGCGCCGATGTTGACGCCAACGCCCGCAATGGGGAGCGCGGGATTCTTCGCCGAGAGAGCGTCGCGCAACTCGCCGATGAGCGCGGCGGCCTCGCGGAGCACGGCGGCGGGTCGAAGGTCGGTGAGGTGAGAGGTGCGCGAATCGAGCACGGTTGCGCGCGCATCGGTCACGATCGCCACGAGGCTTTCGTGGGTAATCGATACCCCGATGAGCGCGAAGCTCGTGAGGTTCACCGAGAGGGGGATTGCGGGCCGACCAACCTCGCTCGGAACGGGGGCGCCCTGGAGCATGAGCTTTGCGTCGACGAGTGGCGCGGTCACGCGCGTGAGGGAGGCAGCGCTCAGCCCGAGGCGCTCGGCGAGCTGCGTGCGCGGAAGCGGTCCGTAGCGGAGCAGCTCGAGGTACACGCGGCGCGCGGAGGGCGGGAGAGTGTCGAGAGCGAGGCGCTCGGGGACGGAAGGGGTGTTCACGGTACTCAACTTTGTCAGATGCTGCGGGGAGGTAGCGCGACATGCCTCCCACTTCGGGGAATGCGCTTGACGGCGATTTATTTTATAACGAAAATAATGGGGTCATTGAAGACGCACCTCAAGGAGAAACCATGGCGACCACCACCCGTCGCGGCTTCCTCGCGGGAATGGCGGGTCTCGGGACCCTCGGCGCGCTCGCGGGATGCGGCGGCTCGAACTCGGGCGGCACCTCGCTCGAATACTTCCAGTTCAAATCCGAGGCGATCGACCTGTTCAACTCGATTTGCGAGGAGTACAACGCGCAAGCGAAGAACGTCCGCGTGCGACAAAACTTCCAGGCCGACAACGTGACCGCGTTGCGGGTGCGGCTCGTGAAGAACAACATGCCCGACATCGTCTCGATCAACGGCGACTACAACTTCGGCTCCATCGCCCGCTCGGGCGTGTTCTACGACTTCGCGAAAACCGACCTCCTCGACAAGGTGCAAGAGGGCGTCGGCGCAATCCTCCCGAGCCTCGGCGCGGGTGCCGACGGCGAAGTCAACGGTCTGCCGCTTTCCACCAACGGCTCGGGAATGATCTACAACAAAGACATTTTCGACGACTTCGGCATCGAGCCGCCGAAGACGTGGGACGACCTCATCGCCGCGGCCGAAGAGTTCGCCGCGGGCGGCGTCGACCCGTTCTACTGGGGCTTCCGCGACAACTGGACCGGCGCCCCCATGTTCTCGTCGATCTCCGGCAACTTCCTGCCGGATGTTGCCGAGTGGTACCAAAAGCGCCTCGAGGGCGACACCACCTTCGAGGATCTTCGCCCCGTGCTCGAGAAGATGAACCAGATTGCCAAGATGGGCAATAAGAACAAGTACGAGGTCGACTACAACGGCGGGAACCAGGGTTTTGCCCAAGGCAAAGCCGCGATCTACGTGCACGGCACGTACGCGATCCCCGCGATCCGCTCCTACAACCCCGACATCAACCTCGGCACCTTCGCGACGCCCGCCGACGACCCCGCTGACACGCGCGTGGTTTCTGGCGTGGACGTGGCCCTCACGATGGGCGTCGAGCCCGAGCACGAAGAAGAAGCCCTCGACTTCATGCGCTACCTCATGAAGGAAGAAAACGTGCTCGCCTACTGCAAGGAGCAGGTCGCCTTCCCGACCCTCAAGGGCACCGAGACCGACGACCCGGCCCTCCAGGGCCTCCAGGAGTACTTCGCGAACGACCTCATCGCGACCTACTCCGACCACAACTTCCCGCAGGGAGTCAATCTCAACAACTACATGCAGCAGTTCCTGATCGACCACGACATCGACGCGTTCATTAAGACGCTCGATACGCAGTGGGACAAGGTCGCAAAGCGCATGGCCGCGACGGCGTAAGGAGAAGCCACCGTGTCTACAACGCACACAAAATCCGGCTCCGCGCCGGCACTACGCTCAAAGAAAAAGCGGATCGACCCCGCACACGTGTGGATGGTCATTCCCGCCATCATCATCTTCGTGGCCCTGCTCGTGTGGCCCCTCCTCCAGGGCATCTTCTACACGTTCACGAACTACCAGGGCTACGGCGACTGGCGCTTCGTGGGCCTCGATAACTACAAGTTCCTGTTCCAGGACGACGTGATCTGGGGAAGCTACGGCTTCACGTTCCTCTTCGCGATCTCCTCGACGCTCGCGACGAACGTCATCGCGATGGTTCTCGCGCTCTTGCTGAACTCGGCAATCAAGGCGAAGAACCTCTTTCGCGGGATCTTCTTCCTCCCGTACATGCTCCCCGTGCTGATCGTCTCGTACATCTTCAGCTACCTCTTCACGAACAACATTCCGCTCATCGGCCAATGGCTCGGCTGGGAGTGGCTCTCCTCCTCGCTGCTTGCCAACGAGAGCCTCGCGTGGCTCGCGATCGTGTTCGTGGGCGTGTGGCAGGGTGTCGCCTTCACGACCCTCATCTACATTTCGGGCCTGCAAACCGTGCCCGAAGAGGTCTACGAAGCCGCCTCGCTCGACGGCGCGAACAAGTGGAAGCAGTTCTGGAAAATCACCTTCCCGCTCATCATGCCGTTCTTCACGATCAACGTCGTGTTGAGCTTCAAGAACTCCCTTGGCGTATTCGACCAGGTCGTTGCCCTCACCGAGGGCGGCCCCGGCACCGCCACCCAATCCATCTCGTTCCTGATCTTCAAGAACGGCTTCCAGGGCGGCGAGTTCGCCTACCAGACGGCGAACGGCGTCATCTACTTCATCATCCTCATCGTGCTGTCGTTCGCACAGCTGCGATTCCTCCAGTCGAAGGAGGTCAACTGACATGAGTACCCAGTCGATCCCCACCCCGGGTGCCGCAGAAACACCCACGAACGAAAGCATCGAAAAGGGCGGAGCAAGCGTCGGAAAGCCCCCGCGCAACAAGCGCCGCTACCGCCTCCACCGCACCAACTGGTGGGCGACCGCCCTCGTGGCCGTTCTTTCCCTGACGATCCTCGTGCCGCTGTACTTCGCGGTGGTGACCGCGTTCAAAACGGCACCCGAGCTCGCCGAGAGCGGCTTTGGCCTGCCGAACCAGTGGAACCTCGACAACTTCGTCGAGGCCTGGCGCCTCACCGAGTTCCCGAAACGCCTCATGACGAGCGCGATCATCACGGTCGGCGCCGTGATCGTCACGCTGCTCACGAACTCGATGGTGGCGTACGCGATCGCGCGTAACCTCCACCGCAAGAGCTTCAAGTTCCTCTACTACTTCTTCGTGGCGGCGCTCTTCGTGCCGTTCCCGATCATCATGCTTCCCGTCGTGAAGCAAACGGCCGCACTCGGCATCGACAACGAGGCCGGCCTGATCCTCCTGTACACCGTGTACGGGCTCGCGATGAACATCCTGCTCTACGTGAGCTTCTTGAAGTCGCTTCCCGAAGAGCTCGAAGAGGCCGCGCGCCTCGAAGGCGCCTCCACGTGGACCGTGTTCTGGAAGATCGTGTTCCCGCTCATGGCCCCCATGAACGCTACGGTTGGCATCCTCACGTGCCTGTGGTCGTGGAACGACTTCATGCTGCCCCTCGTGATCCTCTCCGACCCCGATTCGCAGACGCTGCCGCTCGCGCAGTACGTGTTCCAGGGCCAGTTCAACACGAACTACCCGGTCTCCTTCGCGAGCTACCTCATGGCAATCGCGCCCATGATGCTCGTGTACGTGTTTGCGCAGAAGTGGATCATCTCGGGCGTGATGCGAGGCTCGACCAAGTAGTTCGGGCGCGTGCGTGCGCCGCGAGCGTGGCTGCTGTTCTTGCTCGTTCCCGCTGTTCTTGCTCGTGGCCGCTGTTCTTGCTCGTGCCGGCTGTTTTTGATCGAACCCGTCACTCTTGATGAAGAAAGAGTCGCTCCCCACCCGCGCCGTGCGGGCAGGGAGCGATTTTCTTTATGAAGTGGAACGGTTGGGCCGCCGCACCGCGACACCGTGTGCCGCCGTGTCGCTGCGCCGCACCGCGACACCGTGTGCCGCGCCGCGCGCCTAGCCGATGAGAGCGGCGAGCCTCTCGCGCTCAGCCTCAACATTCGCGCCCGCGCCTTCCGCAATCAGGGCGAGAGCAAGCGCCATACCGAGCGCCCCAGGATCGGGGGTGCCGAGCACGCGATCGCCGAGGTAGCTCGAGCGGCCACGGCCGCTGGACATGTCCTTCGTCGACTCCGCTCCATCGATGCCCGCCGCGATGGCTGCGGCGTCAAGGTCCTCAGCTCCCGAGCTGGCAACCGCCTCGAGAACATCCACGATTGTGCGATCGCCCGGCTCCGCGCCGCCCACGCGCGTCACCGCGGCGCGGGCCTCCTTCACGCCCTCCACAAGCGAGGTGCCGCTCTTCGCCGCCGCCGCAATTTCCTGGAAGGCGAGGCCAAACAGCGGGCCGGAGGAGCCACCCGTGTCGTTGAGGAACCCCTCCGCGATCGAATTGAGATCCGCCGCGAGATCGGCATCCGCCCCGCTCGCGTGAGCAAGCGTCGCCTTCGCCGCATTCGCGAGATTCGTGCCCACGTCGCCATCGCCGGCCTTCTGGTCGATCTCATCAAGCGCCGCGCGTGAGTGTGCGAGCGTCTCCACAAACCGGGTCAGCCATTCCGACGCCTGCTTTGCCCCAGCCGAAGCCTCATGTTCACCATTGCCTTCGCCCGCGTTTTCGGCCTTGCGGCCCGCGCGCACGTCGAAGTCGTCCGGGAGGAGGCGCGGCGAGGGCAGGGCGACCGTGTCGTGCGGCACGCACACGTACTCGATCCACTCCTCGTTGAGCGCGGTGAGCGTGAGCGAGAAGCCGGCCATGTCGAGCGCCGTCGTGTAGTTGCCGGAGAAGGCGATGCGCACGTTGACACCCGCATCGACGAGCGCCTCGTGGGCCGCGGCCTGGATATGCAGCAACTCGAGTGGGGCGAGACCACCGAGGCCGTTGACGAATAGCAGCGCTCCCGAGCCCGCTTCGAACTTTTCGGTGAGGGCCTCGCGCAGCTCGGAAACCATGCGCTGCGTGAGCTCTTCAAGCGTCGGCTGTTCGATCGTTTCTTTCGCGCTTTCCCCGTGGATGCCCACGCCGTATTCGAGCGTGCCTTCCTCGACATCGAACGCGAGGTGATCAGCGCCGGGGGAGGTGTGGGCGCGGCGCGCGACCGAAAGCGAGCGGGTAGCCGCCACGAGTGCGTCGCCGAGCTCTTTGAGCTCGCCGAGGCTCAGGCCTGAGTCTGCTGCTGCGCCGAGGACCTTCTCGACGAGGGTCGTCCCGGCGATACCGCGGCGGCCCACGGCACCCGCATCGGTGCCAAGATCGTCGTCGACGAGCACCTGCGCGCACTCGATGCCTTCGGCCGCGAGGCGCTCCGCGGCGATGTTGAAGTTGATGCAATCGCCCGTGTAGTTCTTGACGATGTGGAGCACGCCGCCGTCCTTTGCCACGGCGCGGCTCGCCTCGAAAATCTGGCGCGAATGCGGGGACGTAAACACCTCGCCCGGCACTGCCGCGTCGAGGCCGCCGCGCCCCACGAATCCCGCGTGCATGGGCTCGTGGCCAGCGCCTCCGCCGCTCACGAGCGCGACCGTGCGCTCCGGGGCAGGCTTCGTAGCGCTCACGAAATACGGGTCGCGCGACAGGGCGATCGAGTCACCCGCCGCCGCAGCTATCGCGGTGAGTGCGTAGAACGACGGGGATGCAGATTCTGAGTAAAACGCGGACACGGAAACACTCCTATGGTCGTTGTGCGCTAGTGGCCTCACGGTAACAATCGGCCCTTTACCGCTGCTGATGGCGTCGAGGATCTCAGCTGGCGCGAGGGGTCGCCGTGGGGAGCGGAGGTGCGCTCGGGCGCGGCAAGCGTCGGACCGAAACCCCACCGGAAAACCCCAGCCGACGCAACCCCACCGACAAAATTCCAGTTTTCCCACAGGCTTTCTTTTGCAGAGAAAAAATCTCGACTACCGTGGAGACATGAACGACAACCTTCGCCCCATGCCCCCGCTTGCCCACGCACCCGGCGCCGACCAACCCGACTGGTGGAAGAACGGCGTCGTGTATCAGATCTACCCCCGTTCGTTCGCCGACGCGAACGGCGACGGCATCGGAGACCTCCGCGGCATCATCAACCACGTCGACTACCTGGCCGCACTCGGCATCCAGACCGTGTGGCTCTCACCCATCTACCCCTCGCCGCAGGACGACAACGGCTACGACATCGCCAACTACCGCGACATCGAACCGATGTTCGGCACCCTCGACGACTTCGACGAACTCATCGAAAAGCTCCACGCCCACGGGATCCGCCTCGTCATGGACCTCGTCGTCAACCACTCGAGCGACGAGCACAAATGGTTCGTCGAATCCCGCTCCTCGCGCGAGAACCCCAAGCGCGACTGGTACATCTGGCGCGACGCTCGCGAGGTGGAGGGTCTGAAGCCCGGCGAACGCGGCACCGAACCCAACAACTGGGACTCCGCCTTCAGCGGCCCCGGCTGGCAGTGGGACGAAGAAACCGAGCAGTTCTACCTGCACATGTTCTCCCGCAAACAGCCCGACCTCAACTGGGAAAACCCCGAAGTCCGCGAGGCCGTATACGACATGATGCGCTGGTGGCTCGACCGCGGCGTCGACGGCTTCCGCATGGACGTCATCAACCTCATCTCGAAGCCCGAAGGTCTCCCCGACGGCCCGCCGACGCAGGACGGCCTCGGCTCCGCCTTCGCGATGGTCATGACCGGCCCACGTTTCCACGAATTCATGCAGGAAATGCGCCGCGAGGTCTTCGACCGCTACCCCAAGACCTTCGTCAATGTTGGCGAAACCCCCGGCATCACCGCCCACGACGCGTTCCTCACCTCCAAGCCCGAGCGCGGCGAACTCGAAATGGTGTTCCAGTTCGAACACGTCGGCCTCGAACACGAAGGGCACAAATTCAACCCGTCGCGCCCGCTGCCGCTTCACGAACTCGCCGGCAACCTCGCCCGCTGGGACCGCGAAGTCGCCGAAGAAGGCGGCTGGAACTCCCTCTACTTCGAAAACCACGACCAGCCCCGCTCCGTGTCCCGCTGGGGCGACGACGACCCCGCATGGCGTGTGCGCAGCGCGAAGGCGCTCGCGGGCATGCTCCACGCCCACCGCGGCACCCCGTACGTGTACCAGGGCCAGGAACTCGGCCAGGTGAATTTCCCGTGGGAGCGTCTCGAGCAGTTCCGCGACATCGAGGTCCTCAACTACGTGCGTGAATCCGAGCAGTTCGGCCACGGCAGCTTCGCGGAGCTCCTCCCCGGCATCAGCGACATGAACCGCGACAACGCTCGCACGCCCATGCCGTGGACTAGTGCCGTCGAATCGGGTGCCGGTTTCGGCGAGGGAGAACCGTGGATCGCCGTGAACCCTTCTGCCGCTGAGGGTGTCAACGCTGCCGACCAGGTTGGGGTCGAGGGCTCGGTGTTCGAGTTCTACCGCGCCCTCATTGCGCTCCGTAAGAGCGAGCCGCTCCTCGTCTCGGGCGGCTTCGAGCTGCTCGGCCCGGTCGAAAGCATGGGCGAAGGCCTGCCGGGCCAGTCCGGTCCGTCGCGTGTCTGGGCCGTGCGCAGGTTCAGCGCGGGGGAGGGGTCCGACGCTTCCTCGCTCATCGCCGTTGCCAACTTCTCGCGCGAAGAGGTTGAGCTTGGCGAGGACGTGTGGCCCGAGGGCGCCGAAGTCGTGCTGTCGAACGTCGCCGAAGGCGAGCGCGCCGGCGAGCAGAAACTTGGTGGATGGGAGTTCGCGCTGCTCAAGGCGTGAGCTTCTCACCGTTGAGGAATAAGGGGGGCGCCCGGCGGAATGAATCCGCCGGGCGCCTCCGTTTGCTATATCAAAAGCTATTTGGTCTCGCTGCGATGAAGATGCTTCCGCTAGGCGCTGAGAGAATCAGCTTAAAGCGAATATCTAACTGGATCAAAGGCGCTAATTGTGCGCTATCGAAGCATGATCTTGGTGAGAGACTGGCTTGATTTGCAGCTGATTTGTCACTCGTGCGTGACTTGCGCTATAGCTCCATGAAGGGTGAATGTGTAAAAAAAAGTTGCAAGCGCCCCCTGCTAACTCTTTCCATCGTTCACAATCGCGTCAAACAAAGCATCAATTGCACGCTTTCGCACGTCCGGTTGGTCGAGAGCGTTCAAAACGTTAGGATTGCGACTGAACTGTCGACCTGGGGCGTTCACGAACTCCTGTTTGAGGCGCAAAATCTCCTGACCTGAAGCCTTGTGCCCACCAATGACTTCGCCACTGTAGAGTTCGGGTCGCCCAGATTCCTCAAGCGGTGCATGCATCCGGTAATCGACATAGCTATCTTCAGGATGATTGAGAATATCGCGCGGGACGTCCTCGAACTGCTTGAAGGAGCCGCGGTTTAGATTGCTGTCTTGCCCGGTGAAGTTGGCAGCTCCGATGTTCGGGAAAAGGTTGCCTGGAAGCAGGTGGCCGGCATCGTCGTGAGGCGGACGCGTCCCGTGTTCTTTGGTATAAGCCTCCACTTCCTCCGGGGTATGCGAGATTTGCCCATTCTTCTCGACGAAACTACGACCGTTGTGGCCATCCTTACGAATCGGGTCATCGGAAGAAAAGGCGCGGTCTGTAAGTCCCCTCGCATCGGCTTCGCCAAGGACTTTCCCATCTTCATTACGGAAACTCCTTTGGATGTGTGCCTCCGCACCGTGATCCCACTGGAGGTACCCATGTCGAGATCGAGTTCCGATTTCATCTATAACCGTGGCCTCCGGGATGAGGTCGGAATCCGCAGCCACAGATGCGCTCCACTCTGGGGGCGGCACCGGACCGAGACGGGGTCCAACGGGACCGTCGGTGACAAGGTGCTCGATGACTTCGGAGTACTGAGTCTCAGGTAGCGCGGCGATGGAATTGTTCGGAGAGAACTTAAGCTTATCGGCGCCCAGTCGAAGATTCTCAAGAACGTGAGGATTCTCGAGCATTGCAGAGTGAAGATCTCTTACGGCATCTGGGCCGTAAATGTATCGAATAGATGCCGCATTCTGGCCGTTCCCCATGGCGTCATAAGCAGCCGCGAGGTCGGCACGCCGCCTCGAATTAGTATAGTCGAGGTCAGTCATCAACTTGTTTGTTGGCTTTTGAGCCTCGCTCCAGAACAGATCAGATTTCTCCTGGAGAGTGAGTTCGGTTCTGTTCCACAGCTTTGAGGTATCGGGATAGTAGACGGTTATTGTTTCGGTTCCATTGTGAACTACTTTTGAGTCTGTCATGGATGGTAAAGCAGGAATGGACGTCTGGTTTTGCACCTTTACGTCAGTGTTCGGCTTCACGTCATCAGTCGAGCCAGCGCCTCGACTCCCACTGTTGGGCTGCGATGCATTTGCCGGTAAGGCATCGTCGGCGTGCGTCGGTGCCGGCTTTCCTGCTGCGGATGGAGCCCGCCGCGTGGTTGGCTTTTCCGATGCTCGAGCAGCTGCATTGCCTAGAGCTTCCGCGGTATCGCGAGTGCCTGCTCTCGCACCGGCCTCGGCCATACCTCTTGCGGTTCCGGCTCCGGCAGCACGGGCGGCCCCGCCTGATCCACCTGTGGCTACCGAGAGCAGTACGTCGGGTGCTAGGTAGCCCAGGGAGTGCCCGGGATCGTAAAGAAAATCGATGTACTTGCTGCGACCCCATGCCATTGCGCTACGCAATTGTTGCTCGCGCATGTACTTCTGCTTTTCAGGGCTTGCGTTGATGTAATCGTGCAAGCTGCGGTTTGCGTCGCGAATCTGATCTTGATTTTTCCACGCGTTCAACCCGACGTTGAGCGCGATGCCTGGCAAGCCAAGGCCAGAGAATGGGCCGTTGAAAATCTGCATGAGTCCAAGAAGATCCTTGGTCCAGTCCACAACACCGCGCGCGAATGCTTCGCGAGCTTCGGGACTGGCTAGCGCCAGAAGTGCAGTGGCGAAGTTTAAATCTCCCTGAGCGGCACTGAAGAAACGCGAAGCGAGGTCGGAATCTGCAGTTTTTAGATCGTCCCGTAGCCTTTCCACTTCCCTTGCCAGGCGATCGAGTTCTCGCTCTGCTTCCGCAATCTTCGCCTCGCGTTCTGCGTTAGGTTCTTCTTGCGTTTCGCCGTCAGCGTCAGTCTTGGTGACGGTCTCCGGAAGTGACTGGGCGTAGCTAAGATCGGCGAGAGCGGCTAGAATCTCTCCTTTGAGTGATTCCTTGCGTTTCTCGAAGCCGTGCAGCTTGTCCGCGTAATCATCCAGGTTCTTTTGGGCTTCGGAGGTGCTTTTTTGGAGCTCAGAAGCAATTTCGCTGGGCTGCTGCATCGCTCTGTGAAGCTTCGAAGCCTCTGGTGCCGAATACGTATTGTGCAAGCCGGACCAAATTTCAACTGCAGAGCCCATAAGGTCTGCTGCGCGACTGCCAATAAATTTGATGTCTGAGCCTAGCTGCCGAACGCTTTCCGGGTTATCGATATCCGGGAGATCTGCAACGGAAATCATTTCACGGCCTCCCCGGGAAAGTGAATGGTCGGAATGGAGGCAATAGCACGTTTGGCTTCGTCGTTCATTTCGGTGTCGCCATCCCTGTAAGCATTGATTGCTTCATTTGCTGCACTTGTTGACTTCGACGTCATGTTGCGTGTCGCGTTGACTTCACCCGTCACGAAATGCTCGAGGTAAGAGAGCACAGCAGTTTTGCTTTGGGGGCTGTGTTCGAAGGCTCCAGGTGCTGAATCTATTGCGTTTTGCGTGTCTTTTGATGCAAGTTCTAGGTCGCGTACTACTGCGATCGTGTTTTGGACGATTCGCCTGGACGCGTCAGGTTGGATATCGAATGACATGGTCGTGTCCCCTTGAGAAGGTGCAGCAATGGCCGACAGCCCTGCCGCCGCGTGGGCGGCAGGGCGTT
>NZ_KV788585.1:0-4602 GCF_001807345.1 Dermabacter sp. HMSC06F07 | reverse complement strand
CCAGCCCCAGGATGCGACGAGCCGACATCGAGGTGCCAAACCATGCCGTCGATATGAGCTCTTGGGCAAGATCAGCCTGTTATCCCCGGGGTACCTTTTATCCGTTGAGCGACACCCATTCCACAATGAGGTGCCGGGTCACTAGTTCCAGCTTTCGCTCCTGCCCGACATGTCTGTCTCGCAGTCAAGCTCCCTTGTGCACTTACACTCAACACCTGATTGCCAACCAGGCTGAGGGAACCTTTGAGCGCCTCCGTTACTCTTTAGGAGGCAACCGCCCCAGTTAAACTACCCATCAGGCACTGTCCCTGAACCAGATCATGGTTCGAAGTGAGGAATCCAAAACGACCAGAGTGGTATTTCACCAACGACTCCACCAACACTAGCGTGCCAGCTTCTCAGTCTCCCACCTATCCTACACAAGCCGTTCCGAACACCAATACCAAACTATAGTAAAGGTCCCGGGGTCTTTCCGTCCTGCTGCGCGTAACGAGCATCTTTACTCGTAATGCAATTTCGCCGAGTTCGCGGTTGAGACAGTGGAGAAGTCGTTACGCCATTCGTGCAGGTCGGAACTTACCCGACAAGGAATTTCGCTACCTTAGGATGGTTATAGTTACCACCGCCGTTTACTGGGGCTTAAATTCTCAGCTTCGCCCACAAGGGGCTAACCAGTCCTCTTAACCTTCCAGCACCGGGCAGGCGTCAGTCCGTATACAGCGACTTACGTCTTCGCACGGACCTGTGTTTTTAGTAAACAGTCGCTTCTCCCTGGTCTCTGCGGCCATCAGTGCTCTCACACCTCAGGCCCCCCTTCTCCCGAAGTTACGGGGGAATTTTGCCGAGTTCCTTAACCACGATTCTCTCGAACTCCTTAGTATTCTCTACCTGATCACCTGAGTCGGTTTAGGGTACGGGCAATAGTGCTCGTCACGCCGGAACTTTTCTCGGCAGTCCAGGATCACCCACCTACCCCAATAAAGGGTCCTCATCACGACTCACCCACAAGAGCACAACATTACTCGCACTCGGGCTGCTCGCTTGAACGGGGACAACCATTACCCCGCGGAAGCTACCTCACTGCGTCATCCCACACGCTGACCTACTACGCACTTGGTTCCCAGCCTCACCACCAACAACCAACCCAAAAGGAAGGAAGCAGCAGCTCGGGTGGTTAGCATCACACGCCTCGGTATGGGTCCTCACACTATCGGTACGGGAATATCAACCCGTTATCCATCGACTACGCCTGTCGGCCTCGCCTTAGGTCCCGACTAACCCGGGGCGGATTAACCTAGCCCCGGAACCCTTGATCATTCGGAGGACGGGTTTCTCACCCGTCTTTCGCTACTCATGCCTGCATTCTCACTCGCATAGCCTCCACCACTGGGTTCCCCCGCAGCTTCACCGGCCACACGACGCTCCCCTACCCACCCCACAAAAAATGGAGTGACACAGCTTCGGCGGTGTACTTGAGCCCCGCTACATTATCGGCGCAGAATCACTTGACCAGTGAGCTATTACGCACTCTTTCAAGGGTGGCTGCTTCTAAGCCAACCTCCTGGTTGTCTCAGCAACTCCACATCCTTTCCCACTTAGCACACGCTTAGGGGCCTTAGCTGATGTTCTGGGCTGTTTCCCTCTCGACCATGAAGCTTATCCCCCACAGTCTCACTGCTACGCTCTCACGTACCGGCATTCGGAGTTTGGCTAAGGTCAGTAACCCGGTGGGGCCCATCGCCTATCCAGTGCTCTACCTCCAGCACGAAACACGCAACGCTGCACCTAAATGCATTTCGGGGAGAACCAGCTATCACGAAGTTTGATTGGCCTTTCACCCCTATCCACAGGTCATCCCCTCCATTTTCAACTGAAGTGGGTTCGCGCCTCCACACGGTCTTACCCGCGCTTCACACTGCCCATGGATAGATCACTTCGCTTCGGGTCTAGAGCCGGCGACTGAACGCCCCATTCAGACTCGCTTTCGCTACGGCTACCCCACACAGGTTAACCTCGCCACCGACCACTAACTCGCAGGCTCATTTTTCAATAGGCACGCCGTCACCCCTCAAGGCTCCGACGGATTGTAAGCACACGGTTTCAGGTACTCTTTCACTC
The DNA here is from genome assembly GCF_001807345.1 of Dermabacter sp. HMSC06F07. Lineage (NCBI taxonomy): Bacteria > Bacillati > Actinomycetota > Actinomycetes > Micrococcales > Dermabacteraceae > Dermabacter > Dermabacter sp. HMSC06F07. The sequence continues at coordinate 2,484 of NZ_KV788585.1, read as the reverse complement.
CCCTCCCGGGGTACTTTTCACCTTTCCCTCACGGTACTAGTCCGCTATCGGTCACAAGGAAGTATTTAGGCTTACCAGGTGGTCCTGGCAGATTCACACCGGATTCCACGAGCCCGGCCCTACTCGGGGCAACACCACGCCTGGCCATGCAGTTTCAGCTACGGGACTCACACCCACTATGGCGCCCCACTCACAAGGCTTCACCTACCACACACCACGACGCCACAACACCGGTAGATATTGTGTAAATGCACCCCACAACCCCACACCAGCAACCCCTACCGAGTCTCACACCAGCATGGTTTAGCCTCCTACGCTTTCGCTCGCCACTACTCACGCAATCACTATTGTTTTCTCTTCCTAAGGGTACTGAGATGTTTCACTTCCCCTCGTTCCCCCCACACCACCTATACATTCAGCGGCGGGTACCACGACTCTCATCGCGGCGGGTTTCCCCATTCGGACATCCCCGGATCACAGGTCGGTTGTCACCTCCCCGAGGCTTATCGCAGACTCCCACGTCCTTCATCGGCTCCTTGTGCCCAGGCATCCACCGTATGCTCTAAGTAACTTAGAAACACTCGAAAATGAACACATAGACCAAAAACATTGAACTATCTGTAACAAAAATTGCTTACAAGATGCTCGCGTCCACTATGCAGTTGACAAACAACACCCCCACACCCACCACCACCAACCACAGTCAGCAGCAACAGGGAGGACAAGACCAAAACGCTCACGCGTGCAGCCTCACACCCCAATAGTGTGCCCACAACAAGCAACCCCCCAACCGCACTCTTTCCAACCCCACAACAGGGCGTACTCAAACACAACCAGAAAGCCACTCATCTTTTATTGATGTTCCACCCAGCCCCATACGCGCTGCACACACTCGGCGCAGAACACGCACACCACAAAAAGCGGTGCAGGGCAAAAGTAAACTCCTTAGAAAGGAGGTGATCCAGCCGCACCTTCCGGTACGGCTACCTTGTTACGACTTAGTCCCAATCACCGATCCCACCTTCGACGACTCCCCGCATAAAGCTTGGGCCATCGGCTTCGGGTGTTACCGACTTTCGTGACTTGACGGGCGGTGTGTACAAGGCCCGGGAACGTATTCACCGCAGCATTGCTGATCTGCGATTACTAGCGACTCCGACTTCATAGGGTCGAGTTGCAGACCCCAATCCGAACTGAGACCGGCTTTTTGGGATTAGCTCCACCTCACAGTATCGCAACCCATTGTACCGACCATTGTAGCACGCGTGAAGCCCAAGACATAAGGGGCATGATGATTTGACGTCGTCCCCACCTTCCTCCGAGTTGACCCCGGCAGTCTCCCATGAGTCCCCACCCGAAGTGCTGGCAACATGGAACGAGGGTTGCGCTCGTTGCGGGACTTAACCCAACATCTCACGACACGAGCTGACGACAACCATGCACCACCTGTGCACCAGTCCAAAGAAAACCACATCTCTGCAGCGATCCAGTGCATGTCAAGCCTTGGTAAGGTTCTTCGCGTTGCATCGAATTAATCCGCATGCTCCGCCGCTTGTGCGGGCCCCCGTCAATTCCTTTGAGTTTTAGCCTTGCGGCCGTACTCCCCAGGCGGGGCACTTAATGCGTTAGCTACGGCGCGGAAAACGTGGAATGCTCCCCACACCTAGTGCCCAACGTTTACGGCATGGACTACCAGGGTATCTAATCCTGTTCGCTCCCCATGCTTTCGCTTCTCAGTGTCAGTAACGGCCCAGAGACCTGCCTTCGCCATCGGTGTTCCTCCTGATATCTGCGCATTTCACCGCTACACCAGGAATTCCAGTCTCCCCTACCGCACTCTAGCCTGCCCGTACCCACCGCACGCCCAGAGTTAAGCCCTGGGTTTTCACGGCAGACGCGACAAGCCACCTACAAGCCCTTTACGCCCAATAATTCCGGACAACGCTTGCGCCCTACGTATTACCGCGGCTGCTGGCACGTAGTTAGCCGGCGCTTCTTCTGCAAGTACCGTCACTTTCGCTTCTTCCTTGCTGAAAGAGGTTTACAACCCGAAGGCCGTCATCCCCCACGCGGCGTCGCTGCATCAGGCTTTCGCCCATTGTGCAATATTCCCCACTGCTGCCTCCCGTAGGAGTCTGGGCCGTGTCTCAGTCCCAGTGTGGCCGGTCGCCCTCTCAGGCCGGCTACCCGTCATCGCCTTGGTGAGCCACTACCTCACCAACAAACTGATAGGCCGCGAGCCCATCCCCCACCGAAAAACTTTCCACCACAACCCATGCGGGCCATAGTCATATCCAGTATTAGCCCCGATTTCTCGGAGTTATCCCAAAGTGGAGGGCAGGTTACTCACGTGTTACTCACCCGTTCGCCACTAATCCACTGTGCAAGCACAGCTTCATCGTTCGACTTGCATGTGTTAAGCACGCCGCCAGCGTTCGTCCTGAGCCAGGATCAAACTCTCCATTAAAAAACAGAAAAATCTAA
>NZ_KV788584.1:0-168911 GCF_001807345.1 Dermabacter sp. HMSC06F07 | reverse complement strand
CTATTGAGATATCAAACAACACACGCACACCCCACTCACCCCATTTTCGTGGGGCCCGCGAGGAGCTGATGTTCGCCGGAAGTTCACTCGACCTCTCGGCGCGAGTCACTAGCTTAGCAACCCTTTCCGACCCGGTCAAGTTGACTCACCGTGTTCCGTGCCACTCTTTACCGGATGCTCACCCGGGGTTCGTGCACGATCTTCACGGCGGCCACTTTCGGCCGCGGCTGGAAGTCGAATTTCTTCGGCTTCGCGAACCAACGAACAAAAACACTACGCGACCCCGCATCCCTGGTCAAGCCACTTAGGCACCCGCGTGCTCACCGCCACAATGCAAAGCGCCTGCGGCCCTTATCGAGGGCAGCAGGCGCTAAGTAGGCGTGTTCAGCAGCAGTTCACCGCGTGCTTAACTTGCAACTTTCACCATGGCGGCATTCTTCTTGCCGCGCCGCAGCAGCAGGTAGCCACCGGCAAGCAGGGTGTACGCGCCTAGCTCGGTCTCAAGAACGTCGACGTCGCCCGCAATCTTTTCGCCGTTAACCGAGAGGCCCCCTTCCTTGAGCGCCCTCCGCACTGCGCCGTTCGAGTTCAAAAGCTCGGTAGCTGTAAAGGCCTCGACGATGTTCGCCGTCGCGGGAAGCTCCACACACGGAAGCTCCCCTGCGATCACGGCAACCGTCGGACCATCGAGCTCACGCACATCTCCGCGCCCAAACAGCACCGATGCCGCCGACTTCGCCTGGGCCGTGGCCTGCTCGCCGTGAACGAGGGTCGTCATATCGTCCGCGAGAAGCTTTTGCGCCGCACGTTCATGCGGGCGCTCGGCCGTTGCCGACTCGACCGCTGCAATTTCTTCCTCGGGACGGAACGTAAAGTACCGCAGGTACTTGAGCACGTCGCGGTCGTCAGCTCCGAGCCAGAACTGGTGGAAGGCATACGGACTCGTGAGCTCGGGATCGAGCCACACGGCGCCGCCCTCGCTCTTACCGAACTTCGTTCCATCGGCCTTCGTCACGAGCGGGGTCGTGAGGGCATGCGTTTGCACGCCCTCGACCTTGCGGATCAGTTCTGCACCGCCAACGATGTTGCCCCACTGGTCATTTCCGCCGTACTGAAGCGTCACGCCGTAGCGTCGGTACAGCTCAAGGAAGTCCATCGCTTGGAGAATCTGGTACGAGAACTCGAGGTAGCTGAGGCCCTCTTCGGAGTTCAGTCGTTTCGCGACGATTTCCTTCGACAGCATCGTGCCCATGCGGAACTGCGAGCCGTAATCGCGAAGGAAACTCAGGACGTTGAGATCCTTGGTCCAGTCGTAGTTATTGACCATCGTGACCCCGAATTCGCCATCGGGATCGAGGAAGCGCTCAATCTGGCCGCGGAGCGACTCAACCCAGGTCGCCACGATGTCGGCCGAGTTCATTTTGCGCTCGCCCGACATGCGGGGATCACCCACGAGCCCCGTAGCGCCGCCGACGAGGGCGAACGGCTTGTTGCCCGCGAGCTGAAAGCGGCGCATGGTGAGGATCTGTGTGAGGTGCCCAACGTGGAGGGAGGACGCGGTCGGGTCAAAACCGCAATAGAGCTTGATCGGGCCCTCGTTTGCTGCGGTGCGGATCGCCTCGATCCCGGTCGAATTCACCAGCAGGCCACGCCATTCAAGCTCGTCAACGATGTTGACCATCGTGCCTCTCCATTCCTTTCGTCAGGGCGGCTCTCACACACCGCGCATCTTCTCCACAGTAGCGCACGCCCCCTAGAGAGGCTTCGCGAACTCCCGCAGTCCGCTCGAGGTCACTTTTGCGTGTCGAAGCTGGGCCGCGACGCTTTTTCGCCCCGTTCCCCCTTTCGAGGAACGCGAGTCGATCGATCCGAGGGTTGTGAGAACGCCGCGCACCTCGGGCTTGAGATAAGGCGAGACCGACGCGAGATCCTCGTCGCTCAAGTCCCACAGCTCTTCGCCTCGCGATTCTGCGAGTTGGACGCATCCGCCGGAAATCTCGTGAGCCTCGCGGAAGGGAACTCCCTGGCGCACGAGCCATTCGGCGATATCTGTTGCCAGGGCAAAACCGCGCGGCGCGAGATACGCCATTCGTTCGGTGTTGAAGGAGAGGGTACGCACCATGCCCGCGAATGCCGGCAGGAGCAACTCGAGCTGGTCGGTCTGATCGAACATCGGCTCCTTGTCTTCCTGCAGGTCGCGGTTGTAGGCAAGGGGCATCGCTTTGAGCGTTGCGAGCAGCCCGGCGAGATCGCCGATGAAGCGACCGGCCTTGCCGCGCGTAAGCTCGGCGACGTCGGGGTTCTTCTTTTGCGGCATGATCGATGATCCGGTCGAATAGGCGTCGTCCAGGGTCACGAAGTCGAATTCCTTCGTGTTCCACACGATGATCTCTTCAGACAGTCGCGAAAGGTCGACTCCGAGCATCGTGAGACACCACGAGTACTCGGCGTACACATCGCGCGCGGACGTGCCGTCAATCGAGTTTTCGCTCGCCGCATCAAAACCGAGTTCGACCGCGACTGCCTCGGGGTCAAGCCCGAGTGACGATCCCGCGAGGGCACCCGAGCCGTAGGGCGAGATCGCTGCGCGCGCGTCCAGGTCACGTAGCCTCTCGACGTCGCGCATGAGCGGCCATGCGTGGGCGAGAAGGTGGTGCGCGAGTAACACGGGCTGGGCGTGTTGAAGGTGGGTGCGGCCCGGCATGGGAGCCTCGGGGTATTCCGACGCTTGCTCGATGAGCGCGTCCACGACATCGAGCGTGAGTGCCGCAATCACTCGGGCGTGGTCGCGAATATACATGCGGCCAAGGGTCGCGACTTGGTCGTTGCGTGAACGGCCCGCGCGAAGTTTCCCTCCGAGGGCCGGGCCGGCGATTTCAAGAAGGCCCCGCTCGAGGGCGGAATGCACGTCCTCATCGCTCACGTGTGGCGTAAACTCCCTGGTTTCAACTCGTCGCCCGAGCTCGTCGAGGGCCGCGAGCATGTCGCGAAGCTCGCTCTCACTCAAGAGCCCCGCGCGTGCAAGGACGCGCGCGTGCGCCTTCGAGCCGCGCACATCGTACGGCGCGAGGCGCCAGTCGAAATCGGTGGACTTGGACAGGGCAGCCATGACATCGGCGGGACCGGAGGCGAAGCGTCCGCCCCACAGGGCAACGCGCTCGACGGATTCCTCCGGCGCATCTGTACGCCTGTGTTCCTCGTGTGTATCGCTCACGTGTCTCACTCCTCGCTAGCGCCGACGTTAGCCTCGAGGGAGGGTGCGTTGCCGAATTTTTCATCGCGAGCCGTTGCCTGCTTCGAGCCGAGACCGTAGATCTCAATGAAGCCTTTCGCATGCGATTGGTCGAAGGTGTCGCCTTCGTCGTAGGTCGCGAGATTGAAGTCGTAGAGACTGCTGTCGCTGCGGCGACCGGTTACCGTCGCGCGGCCGCCGTGCAAGCGCATGCGAATCTCGCCACTCACGTAGCGCTGGGTGTCGTCGATGAAGGCCTCGAGTGAGCGCTTGAGGGGGCTAAACCACTGGCCGTCGTATACGAGATCAGTCCAGCGGTCCTGCACCTCTCGCTTGAAGCGCCCCTGCTCGCGCTCGAGGGTCACACGCTCGAGTTCGCGATGCGCCTCGATGAGCGCCATCGCTCCCGGGGCCTCATAAATCTCGCGCGACTTGATACCTACGAGACGGTCCTCGACGATGTCGATGCGGCCAATTCCCTGAGCTCCAGCACGGCGGTTCATCTCTTGGATCGCTTCGAGCGGACTCACTGCACGAGAATCGATCGCGACCGGGATGCCGCGCTCGAACGTCACGACGAGCTCATCGGCGACCGGTGGAAATGCCGGGTCATCCGTGTAGTTGTACACGTCTTTCGTCGGCTCGTTCCAAATATCCTCGAGAAACCCGGTTTCGATCGCGCGTCCCCAAACGTTCTGGTCAATGGAGAACGGGTTGTGCTTCGTCGTGGTGATTGGAAGGTTGTTTTTCTCCGCGTAGTCGATTGCCTTGTCGCGAGTGAGTGCGAGGTCGCGCACGGGTGCGATGCACTGAAGTTCCGGGGCGAGCGAGGTAATTGAGACCTCGAATCGCACCTGGTCGTTACCCTTACCGGTGCAGCCATGCGCGACGGTGCTCGCACCGTATTTCTTCGCGGCCTTCACGAGGTGTTTTGCGATCACGGGGCGCGAAAGGGCGGAAACGACCGGATACGCGTCCATGTACAAGGCGTTCGCTTTGAGGGCGGGCATGCAGTATTCGCTCGCGAACTCCTCACGTGCATCGGCGACGTATGCTTCGACGGCTCCGCAGTCCAGTGCACGCTTGCGGATTACTTCGAGGTCTTCACCTCCCTGGCCAACATCCACCGCGCACGCGATGACGTCAGCGCCCGTGGCATCGTGGATCCAGCCGATAGCCACGGATGTATCGAGACCGCCTGAGTAGGCAAGAACGATGCGTTCTGTCATGGGATTTTTCCTCCTATGTCGAGTGGATCGGGGTGGCTCGCATCCGTGTTCTACGTGTGGTCGTCGGCTGTTATCCGGCGACCGTCGGCGAGCTCGCGCAGCGTAGACGCGAGTTCGCGCCCCTGCGCTGCGCCGCGAGCGACGATGAGGATCGTGTCGTCTCCCGCAACCGTGCCGAGGATCGAGGGAAGCACGGAGTGATCCAGTGCGCTCGCGAGATACTGTGCCGCCCCGGGCGGCGTGCGCACGACCACCAGGTTGTCGCTCGCCTCCGCGCTCACGAGCAGCTCTTCCGCAAGGCGTTGAAGCCTCGCCGCGTAGTGTTCTTGCGAGGGTGGGCGTCGCAAACTGTGAACCCGCTCGCCTCCTTCGGGAGGGAGCATGTACACGAGAGAACCGGAGCTCGAGCGCACCTTTTCGGCACGCAGCTCCACGAGGTCGCGCGACAGCGTCGCCTGGGTAACGCTCACGCCGTCTTTCTCCAAAAGCGCGAGAAGAGCGGTTTGCGATGTGACCTCGGTGCGGTTCAGGATGTCGACGATCTTGCGTTGGCGCGAGATCTTGGTCTGCGGTTGCTGCGGCTGATCGCTCATCGATGTCCTTTCATGCCGAGGGTCCTCGCGCGGGCGCACACCGCGCACCACCAAAGCATTCTATTGCAGTTGCATGCATGACTATACATAAAAAGCCTGAGCCCCGCCGCTCAATGCAAGCGACGGGGCTCAGGCCGACTGCTTACCCGCGAGGGGCGAAGTCCTTAGGCGCGCAGCTCACCCCCCACGGCCGATTCAACCGCGGCGATGGCTCGGGCACGAATCTCGTCGATCTCGGCGCCCTTGAGCGTCTTCTCATGAGGCCTAAGTCGCACGGCGAATGCGAGCGACTTCTTGCCCTCAGGGACCTGGTCACCGCGGTATTCGTCAAAGAGGCGAACCTCTTCCGCAACATCGCCAATCCCCACGATGAGGGCCGCACGCACGGCCTCGGCAGGCGTGTCGTCATTCACGACGAACGCAAAATCTTCCTTGGCGATCGGGAACGTCGAGATCGGCTCCGCCGGCACCACGGCGGGTGCGGACTCAATCACGGCTTCGAGATCAAGCTCAAACGCAGCCGCATTCTTCGGAAGACTGAACGCCTTGATGACCGCCGGGTGAAGCTCGCCGGCAATGCCCACACGCTCCCCCTCGATGGTCGACAGGATCGCCGTGCGACCCGGATGGAAAGCACTCGCCGTTCCCTGTTCGACCACGAGTTCGGTACCGGCAGCGGCAGCGACGCGACGCGCGAAGGCAATCGCATCGGCCCAGTCCCATGCACGAGGCTTGGTCAACGGTCCCGCAGCAGTGATGGGGCCGCCCGCCACGAGAGCAACGTGGCGATCTTGCTTTGCGAGCGAGGAAGCGATCTCCTCCAACTCGGCATCGCTGGGACGTGAGGAAGCGCTCGGCAGCGGAACGCGTTCGCCTCGCTTTTCGAAAACGAGACCGGACTCGAAGACCGCAACCGAATCCTCGCCGCGCGCGAGATTGCGCTGGGCAACGGGAAGAAGAGTTTCGAGAATCGCCGTTCGCATGAGCGGTTCATCGTCAGCGAGCGGATTGAGCAGTCGCACCGCATTGCGCAGCGGAGAATCCTCCGACAAACGAAGCTTCGCGAAAGTTTTGTCGTTCGTGAACGGGAAGCTCACGACTTCGGTCGCGCCCGCCTCAGCGAGGGCATTTGCGACCGCACGCCTCGCCCGCTGGGCGCGAGTGAGGCCGCGCCCGCCGGGGGCCGACGGCAGCCTCGACGCAATCGCGTCATAACCCTCGAGCCGCGCAATTTCCTCGACGAGATCCTCAGGGATGCGAAGATCGCCGCGCCACGTGGGCGGAACAACCGTGAGAGTTTCCTCTCCGTTATCTCCGCCGGCGGCGGAGGAAACGGTGCAGCCGATCTTCTCGAGCGATCCGACGACCTGCTCACGCGTGTATGCAACGCCCACAACACGCTCCGCGTAGTCAAGAGGCAGCGAAATTTCGGTCGCGACCTCCTTTCCGGCGCGCGCGTGCGTTCGGTTCGAGTCAAGCGTTCCACCGCCGTACTCGACGAGGAGCTGGGCGGCACGCCGGGCTGCAACCTCCACCAGCGCAGGATCGACCCCGCGCTCGCCACGCTTGCCGGCCTCGGACACGAGCTTGTGGCGGCGCGCGGTGCGCGCCTGAGTCGTCGGGTCGAAATGCGCAGCCTCAATCACGACGTCGACGGTCGAGGAGTCGACCTCGGTTTCGCTTCCGCCCATGACGCCCGCGAGCGCGACGGGACGTGCGCCGTGCCCGCCGGTCGAGTCCGCCACCACGAGGTCCTCGGGGTGAAGCGTGCGGGCCTTGTCGTCGAGAGTAGTGAGCACCTCGCCTTGCTTAGCGCGGCGCACCACGATCGGTTCCGTAAGCTTCGCGGCATCGAACATGTGCAGCGGCTGGCCGAGATCGAGCATGACGTAGTTGCCGACGTCGACGATGAGCGAGATCGGGCGCATGCCAGCGAGCGAAAGACGCTGCTGCATCCAACGAGGGCTAGGAGCCGAGGTGTCCACGCCGTTCACGCGCTGGGCGACATAGGAGGTCGCGCCGACGTTGCCGCGGATCGGGGCGTCATCTTCGAGGAGGACCTGAATGCCCTCACCGCTTGCCTCGGGCACCTCGATCTCAAGGGCGGGGTCGGTGAAGCGCGCCCCGGTCGCGTGGGAGTACTCGCGTGCAACGCCTCGCATCGAGAAACAGTAGCCGCGATCGGGCGTCACGTTGATCTCAACGACTTCCTCATCGAGGCCAAAAAGGGCGATCGCGTCATCGCCTGGCTTCGCTTCGATACCGTCGGCGATCCCGCGGCCGAGAACGATGATGCCGTCCTCGGGATCCTCGCCGAGGCCCAGCTCGCTGGTCGAGCAGATCATGCCGTCGGAAATGTGACCATAGGTCTTGCGTGCCGCAATCTCGAAGTTCCCGGGAAGAACGGTTCCGGGAAGTGACACCACGACGAGGTCACCTTCGACGAAGTTGTGCGCACCGCAAATGATGCCGCGGCTCGGCACTTCTTCGCCGGGCTGCGGATCTTTCGGGTTGTCGAGTGCTTCATTGTGAGCGTCGCCAACGTCGACGCGGCACCAATTGACGGTCTTACCGTTTTTGTGGGTTTCTTTGACGAGGTTCAAGACGCGGCCCACGACGAGGGGCCCCGTGACCTGAGCGCCAAAGATACCTTCTTCCTCGAGGCCGACGGAGACGAGCGAGGCTGCGACAGCCTCGGCGGTAGCGCCATCGGCAAGCTCAACGTGTTCGCCGAGCCATGAAAGGGGAATGCGAGGCATTGCTCAGATCTCCGTTCCGTAGGTCTGGGAGAAGCGCACGTCGCCCTCCACGATGTCGTGCATGTCCGTTACCGAGTTGCGCAGCATGAGGATGCGCTCAATTCCGAGGCCGAACGCGAAGCCGCGGTATTCACTCGGATCGATCCCGCAAGCGCGAAGCACAGCGGGGTTGACCATGCCGCAGCCGCCCATTTCAATCCAGCCCGTTCCGCTGCACACGCGGCACGCGGGATCCGCATCGGCATCGAGACCGTTCTTCGCCTCGCATTTGAAGCATCGGAAGTCCATCTCGGCGCTCGGTTCGGTGAACGGGAAGTATGAGGGTCGCAGACGCGTGATCGGCTTGCCGCCAAACAGAGCCTCGGCGACTTTGTCGAGCGTGCCCACGAGATCCGCCATCGTCAGATCCCGGTCAATCGCGAGCCCCTCGACCTGGTTGAACACGGGGGCGTGGGTGGCATCGAGTTCATCGGTACGGAAAACTTTGCCGGGGCAGGCGATGTAGAGGGGAACGCCGCGCTCAAGCAACGTGCGCGCTTGAACGGGAGAGGTGTGCGTTCGCAGCACCTGACCGCTTCCTTCGGGCGCCACGTAGAACGTGTCTTGCATCTGGCGCGCAGGATGGTCCTCGTCGAAGTTGAGCGCGTCGAAGTTGAACCACTCGGCTTCGATCTCTGGGCCCTCCGCGATTTCCCAACCGAGGCCAACAAATACGTCCGCGATGCGGTCCTGGAGGATTCCGAGTGGGTGGCGTGCACCGCGCGGAAGCCGGTCAACTGCTGTCGTGACATCCACGCGATCCTTCGCGAGCGCCTCGGCTTCCTCCTTCTCGGCGATCTTCTTCGAGCGCGCCGCGAGTGCCTGCTGCACGCGCCCCTTGGAACCGCCGATGAGCTTGCCAGCAGCGGCTTTCTTCTCGTTGGGTAGATCCTTAATGCCGCGGTTCGCGCGTGAAAGCGGGGAATCGTCCCCGACATGGGCGATGCGCACCTGCTTGATCTCGGCCGACGTCGTGGCCTCCGCAATCGCGGCGAGCGCAGAATCGACCGCGCGCGCGATCGCCTCCTCGCTCATATCCACACTGTTCGTCACATCTGACACGAATTCTCCACATCCTCACGTTGACACAGCACGCGCGCATGCCCGCACTCGATCGCCGCTGGCATCGGATACATACGCGGGGTGCACGTTCTTTGCATTAGCAATGATACGTGGGCGATACGGTGGGGCTTGCACGCCCTCTCAGCGCAAAGCTCCGCACCTGGCGGCGCACGCGCACCCATCCGGGCGTTCACCCACGCCTTGAACCGCGCGACAACAGAAAGGCTCCCCACATGCCCACGACAGTCCAAGGACTCGTCTCCTTCGCCGCACATGAACCCGCGAAGGTCGTCGACATTATGATTCCCGAGCCCGGCCCGCGCGACGTGATCGTCGACGTACACACGTGCGGGGTGTGCCACACCGACCTCGCCTACCGCAACGGAGACATCACCGACGACTACCCGTTTCTGCTCGGTCACGAGGCGACCGCGGTCGTAAGTGAGATCGGCGAGGATGTCACCCACGTCAAGGTTGGAGACACCGTCATCCTTAACTGGCGCGCCGTGTGCGGGCAGTGCCGCGCATGCAAAAAGGGCGAGCCGAAATACTGCTTCGACACCTTCAATGCCTCGAAACCGATGACCCTCACCGACGGCACCGAACTCACGGCCGCCCTCGGCATCGGCTCCTTCGCTGAAAAAACCCTCGTTCACGAACTCCAGTGCACGAAGGTCGATCCCAATGCCGATGCGGCAGGCGTCGGCCTCCTCGGATGCGGCGTCATGGCCGGAATCGGCGCGGCGCTCAACACGGGCGAGGTCCAGCGTGGTGAGTCGGTTGCGGTGATCGGCGCGGGTGGCGTCGGACTCGCCGCCGTTGCCGGCGCGAAACTCGGTGGCGCCACCACGATCATCGCTCTCGACCTCGACGACAAGAAATTTGACAAAGCACGCGCCCTCGGAGCCACCCACACGGTTGCCACGAAAGGGCTCGAACCCGAGGAGGTTGCCGAAAGAATCCGGGAGCTCACGGGCGGCTTTGGTGCCGACGTCGTCGTCGATGCCGTCGGTATCCCCGCCACGTACACCGCAGCCTTCTACGGGCGCGACCTCGCGGGGCGTGTTGTCCTCGTCGGCGTACCAAACCCGACCGCCGAAATCACGCTGCCCCTGATCGACGTGTTCAGTCGGGGCGGCTCCCTCAAGAGCTCATGGTACGGGGACTGCCTGCCCGAGCGCGACTTTCCTTACCTCGCTGATCTCTTCGCACAAGGCCGCCTACCCCTCGACGAATTTGTGAGCGAACGCATCGCGCTCACGGATGTCGAGGGCGCTTTCGAGCGTATGAAGGGCGGCACCATCCTCCGCAGTGTCGTGGAAATGCCACGCGCCTAAATCCAACCCTCACGCACATCACCGAAAAAGGACTTCATCATGAACCTCCGAATCGACCATGCCGTCACCGAGGGCACATTTACCCTCGACGGCGAGACATTCGACGTCGCCAACAACGTGTGGGTCGTCGGCAACGATGAGGACTGCGTCGTGATCGACGCTCCGCACGACATCGACACCATTGAAAAGCTCGTGGGCGAGCGGACGCTCCTCGCGATCCTCTTGACGCATGCCCACGACGACCACGCGCGTTTTGCCCCTGAGCTCGCCGAACGCTTTGACGCGCCCATGCTCCTGCACCCGGGCGATAAGAAGCTGTGGGCACTCACCCACGGGGATCTCGAATGGGATGCCGACCTTGAGGACGGCGACGCTTTCAGCATCGCGGACCACGAGCTCAACGTCATCCACACGCCCGGGCACTCCCCCGGGTCGGTGTGCTACCTCCTGCGCAGCACCACCGAAGGCGAGCCCGATCAAGTGTTCTCCGGCGACACGCTCTTCGAAGGGGGCCCCGGCGCGACCGGACGGTCCTACAGCGACCGAGGGCAAATTGAAGACAGCATCCGCGAAAAGCTCTTTAGCCTCGACGACGCGACCATCGTTCACACGGGCCACGGCCCGGATACAACGATCGGCGCCGAGCGTGAGCGCGCGAAGGGCGACTGGCTCTAAACGCCCCTCACGCCGCAATTACCGCGAAGCGAGCTGGTCGAGGGTCTCCTCGACCAGCTCTTTTTCTCGCGCTCCATACGTGCCAGCGAAAGCGCTGAGCGCCTCTCGGCCCGGCGGCATGCCGTGCGCGGCAGTACCTGCGACACGCGCCGCTGCGACGAGCTGAGCAAAATCGAGAGCCTCCCCGAGCTCACGCCCCGCGACCACCGCGGTCACGAGCGCCGCCACGAGCGTGTCCCCCGCCCCCGTCGCATTCGCACGCTCGACGACAAACCCCGGCCTCTCGAGCACCTGACCGCGACCCGCATCGATCGCGACAAGCCCCTTTCGGCCACGAGACACCACGACGAGCTCCACCCGATCGGCAAGTGCGCGCGCGGCCTCGAGCGCGGAATCGGTACGTGTGTAGCGCTTGGCCTCCTCGTCATTTGGGCAAAACGCGTAGCAGTGCTCGAGGTGGCGCAAGATCGCCGGATCCCACGCGCCCGAGTCATCGTGGCCAACGTCGGCCCAGATTCGCGTGCCGCGCTCCCGCTCCGCCGCAAGCAGAGGCATGGTGTCGCGCTCGAGCGAGACCGTGAGGTGCTGCGCTTGCTCGGCAAGAACATGCTCGGTCGTCGCGAGCGGAGCGCTCGGCAGGCCCCCCGTGTAGAACATGCGATCGCCTTCGTACGGGATCGCCGCTGTACACGGAACATCCCAGCCAGCGCGCCTCACGCTCGCTCCGAGTCCCACACCGTCGGCCTCGAGCATCGGCTCGACGAGTCGGGAAATAGGCCCTTCACCAAGCTCGGTTCCGAGCGTGACGTCCATATCGAGCGCCGCCGCGGCACGCGCAACGTTTGCCGCGCCTCCAACAGCGAGGGCAACGGACTGCGTATGACACTCCTCGCCAAGATCCGGGAGCTGGGTGAAAGGCGTGAAAAGGACATCGAGGAACACAGGTCCCACGCATGCGAGATCACGAAGCGATAGGGTCGTGGGTGCCGCATCGTTGCAGGCTAGATCTTGATTCAGGTTCGTCACGTAAAAAGGCTATGGCGCGCACGGGCGCCCGTCAAAGGCGCGAGTGCATCTCTCGCCGTCGTTCACACCACACCCATGAGGAGGCCCTCACATGAAACTCACGCTGCTCGGTGGAGGAGGCTTCCGCGTCCCGCTCATGGTTCGCACGCTCCTCAAGGACAGCTCCGAACAGCGGGTTCGCGCCCTCACCCTGTGGGACGCGAACGAGGAGCGCCTGCGCACGATGGCGCGGATCGTCGAAGCTATGACCGCCTCGGTCCCCCATGCGCCGAGCGTACGCATCGCTACCGATATGCGCGATGCGGTGCGCGGAGCCGATTTCGTTTTTAGTGCAATTCGCGTCGGTGGCACCGATGGCCGCGCGCAAGACGAGCGCATCGCGCATTCGTGCGGCGTGCTCGGCCAGGAGACGACGGGCTTCGGCGGCCTGAGCTACGCACTTCGCGGCATTCCCGTGGCGAGGGCCATCGCGGAGGCAATCCGCGATGAGGCTCCAAGCGCCTACCTCATCAACTTCACGAATCCCGCGGGAATCATTACCGAGGTCTCGAGCGAGATTCTCGGTGACCGCGTGATCGGCATTTGTGACTCTCCCGTGGGCCTCGCCCGCCACGCTCTCACGGCACTCGAAGATGCCGGCGAGGTCGATCCCGGCACGAGCAGTCGCATTTTCGAAACCGGCGGTCCGGTGCACATCGACTACCTGGGCCTCAACCACCTCGGTTGGGTACACCGCATCCTCGTGAACGGCCGCGATGTTCTCCCCACGGTTCTCGAGCGCCCCGACCTCATTGAATCGTTCGAGGAGGGCAAGCTTTTCGGCGCCAAGTGGGTTCAGCACATTGGCGCGCTGCCGAATGAGTACCTGCACTACTACTACTACGCGCGCGAGGCGCGCCTTGCCGACGACCGCGCGGAAGCAACGCGCGGGATCTTCCTCGCCGCCCAGCAGGCCGACTTCTATCGCGAGGCCGCGCAGCTCGACGGGCACGCGGCATTCGAGGCATGGAACCGCACGCGTGAAGAGCGCGAAGAAACGTATATGGCGACGAACCGCGAAGCCGCGGGTGGAATCGAGCGCGAGGCCGCGGACATCGAATCGGGCGGTTACGATCGCGTTGCGCTCGCCGTGATGAAGGCCCTCGCCTTCGATCAGGCGACCGAGCTGATCGTCAACACGCCCAATAGGGGCCGCATTCCGTCGCTCCCGGACGATGCCGTCGTCGAAGCTCCATGCCGCATCGACTCCAAGGGTGCGACGCCACTGGAGGTCACCCCGCTCACAGGCCACCAGCTCGCCCTCGTCACCCAGGTCAAGAACGCCGAACGCACCGTGATCGCTGCTTCCCGCGAGGGAAGCGCCGATCTGGCCGTCGAGGCGTTCTTCTCCCACCCGCTCGTCGACGGCGTCGGTGTCGCGCGCGAGCTGCTCGCGAAGGCCAAAGAGAGCTTCGCCGAGGACCTCGCCTACCTCCGCTGAGCGGAATCAGACTCATCGCCTACGTGCGTGCCCTCGCCATCCTGTAGGGCACGCAAGTAGGCGTTGTAGTTTTCGAGCTCAGCTCCACCGTCGCGCTCCGCCTTGCGGTCATAGTTACGGGCCGCCCTCTCTTCGCTGCGCGACCACTGGATTCCCGCGATGAGGGCATAGAACGCCGTGGGGACCTCGCTGATACCCCACATGATCGAGCCGCCCGCAAATTGCTGACGCTCAAGTTCAGCGCGCGGGAACATATTGAGAAGCGTGTACCAATCTCCGCCGATGAGCCAGGTCGCGCTCACGACAGCGATACCAAAGAAGGCGTGGAACGTGAGCGTCACAAGCAGCGTGACGAGCTTGAGCACGGGGCTTATGGGCTTTTGGGCGGGGTCGATGCCGATAATCACCCACGCAAACAGGTAGCCCGCAAGGAGGAAGTGGACGGTCATGAGGAGGTGACCGACGTGTTCGAACATCGCCCACGTGAAAAACGGGGTGAAATAAAACAGCACGAGCGAGCCCGCGAAGAGGAAACCGGCAATCGGCGGGCTTGAGACGACGGCCGCGTAGCGGGTGTGAAGGATCGCGAGGATCCACTCGCGCATGCCGCGCGAGCCGTCGCTCCTGGGCGTCGCGGCCCGGCTGAGCATCGTGACCGGTGCGCCGAGTACAAGAAGTGGGGGGACAATAACCATGAGCGCCATGTGCTGGGTCATGTGGGCATCGAAGCGCACGCGCCCGAAAGCGGCCGCACCACCGCTCATCACCCAGAAAAGTGCGAGACACCCCGCAAGCCAAAAGATCGTGCGCGAGAGCGGCCAGTGGTCTCCGCGTGCACGCAGACGGGCAAGCCCCATGAGGTAGAGCACGGCAAAGAGAGCAGCAACGCCCGTGAACATCCAGTCCATCTGCCATACGGTGATGAGGCTCAGGAGGGAGAACTCGCCGCTCGGAGGCTCGTATCCCACGAGAGAAAGTACGCGATAGGTCTCGGGCGGCACGTACTGGGGCACGGGCGGCTGGGAACGGCCGAGGGCACTTGAGGCGCCGAGAATGACGGCAGCAATGAGCACCTCCACGCGCGCGAGGCGGGCGAAGGCGCGGCGGGCTGCGCGCTCGGCATGCGCGTGGGCCGGTCCGACGGTTCCCTTCATCCTGTCGCCGCGCGCGACGGAGGTGTAGGTATTCACAAGCGGGGTGAGCGCGCGGCGTCGTTGCGCGTACCCAATCGCGGCGATGGCAACCGTAAGCAGGGCCTTGAGAAGCACGAGCCATCCGTAGCGAGTAGTGACGAATTGCGCCGGGTTTTCCAGCCGGATCGCGGCGTTGATGATCCCGGAATAGACGAGTGCGAGGATGGCAAAGAGAGCCCACGGGCTATAGCGCTTGAGCCACGTTGCGAGAATCGCGGTATCGGTTCGGTGTGCTTCGGCAAGGAACACGAGGAGCGGACCGAGCCACGTGAGAACGCCAAGGAGATGCGCGATCATGGCGTTGACGGCGTTGAGGTGGTCGGTCGAGTTGCCGGCGTGCCCGAGGAAGCCGAGGGCGATGACGCTCAGGGCAAGCAGTGCTGTGAGCCACCCCGCTCCGCGCAGGTGCCTCGTGAGGGCGCCGATTCCCGCGGATAGGAGGGCGAAGACGAGAGCCCACACAGTGGCGCGCCCCAGGTCGGTCCTCCACACGAAGTAGCCGAGCTGCTGCGGGGACATTGAGCCCCGCGCGTTGGCGTATGTGAGATAAGTGCCGAGCCCGAGGAGCAGCGCGTAGCCGAGGGTGAAGAGTACGGCGAGCCGGCGCTGCCGATCCTGCACATCGCTCAGGCGAGGACTCTTATGGCCGCGCGTGCGGCCAACACCCGGCTGAAAGAGGCTCAGCGTGAGTGCATAGCCAAAGGCGAGGGCAAGCGCCAGGTATTCGGCGCATTTGACGCCAATGATGAGGTCGTTGGTGATGGTGCCAAACGTGCTCGCAAGCGGTCCGTTTGCTTCACCGGTGAGGGCGAGACCAAGGACCCCGGCGAGGCCACCGGCAACAATGACGAGGACGCTCAGGGGCAAGAGAGTGCGCGAGAGCCCTTTCACCGCGCACCTGCTCGTGCGCGCGCCGACTCGAACAGACACAGGGTTGTGGCGGTTGCAAGGTTGAGAGATTCGGCGCTCCCGTAAATCGGGATGGCCACGCGTGTATCGGCCGCCTCGAGTGTTGCCTCGTCAAGACCGTGGGCCTCGTTGCCCATGAGCCACGCGAGGCGCTCGGGAGGAGTCCAGTCAAATAGATTCTGCGCGCCTCGCGGGCTCGTCGCCGCCGTTGCGATGTTGCGAGAGCGCAGCGCGTCGAGGAGTTCCCCCATGGGGACCTTGCGGGCGAAAGGGACGTGAAAGAGGCTTCCGGCACTTGCGCGTACAACCTTGGGCGCGAGCGGGTCGACGGAGCCCTCGGAAAAGAACACGGCGTGGGCGCCGGAGGCGTCGGCCGTGCGCATGACGAGCCCGGCGTTACCGGGGTCCTGAAGGCGCTCGCACACGACGATCGTCACGGGCCCCGCCCCCTGGGCATCGAGCAGATCACGCCAGTTACGCTCCACACTTCGCGCAACGGCGATGGCGCCCTGAGGATTTGTGACGCTCTGATGGCCCTGCTCGCGCACCATGGCGTCTATGACGTCGGGGGCGACGAGGCGCGGGCGCGCGCCGACCGTTTCAGCAAGCTGCTCGAGCTCCGGGTGGGCGTCGCGCGCTTTTGTCGTCAGGTAGAGCTCGTCGAGGATGCCGCCCCGCCCCTCGGCTCTGTCGCGAGCTTCGCGTTCGAGGAGCGCGCGTATCGCTTGGGGCCCCTCCACCCGGAATCGACCTTCGCGCTGACGCACTGAGCGCCCGGAAAGGGCGGCGATTTTTCCGACACGCGCACTGCGCGGCGTCAGCATCGCACCCTCCGGGCGCTCAGAGTGTGTCATTGGGTAGATCAGGCTACCGGTGCGTTGACGTCCTTCGGGAGGGCGTTCTTCGCGATGGTCACGAGCTGGGCGAAAGCAGCCGAGTCGTTCACGGCAAGTTCGGCGAGCATACGGCGATCAACCTCGACACCCGCGAGGCCGAGACCCTGGATAAAGCGGTTGTAGGTCATGCCGTTGGCGCGTGCCGCAGCATTGATGCGCTGGATCCAGAGGCGACGGAAGTCGCTCTTGCGAACCTTGCGGTCGCGGTAGCTGTAGGTACCCGAGTGGAGCACCTGCTCCTTCGCCTTGCGGTACAGGCGCGAGCGCTGACCGCTGTAACCGGAGGCCTGTTCGAGGATCTCCCTGCGCTTTTTCTTGGCGTTGACCGCCCTCTTCACGCGTGCCACGTGATTCTCCTTTGGTCGAAATGAAAAGTCTTATGGGGTGCTGAAAACTCAGCGGCCAAGCATGCGCTTGAGGTTCTTGACATCGCTCTTGGCAACGTCGGTCACGCCGGCGAGGCGGCGCTTGTGGCGCGAGGTCTTGGCCTCGGCCTTGTGGTACGCGTTTGCGCGTTGGCGCTGCAGCTTGCCGGAGCCGGTGATGCGGATGCGCTTCTTCGCACCGGAGTGCGTCTTGTTCTTCGGCATAGTGCCTGTTCTCCTTCTGATTAAGCGCCCTATTCGGCGCTGGCTTCCTTCGCTGCGGCCTTTTCCGCATCGCTCTTGCGCTTGCGGGCTTCGGCGCGAGCCTGGGACTTCTTCTTGTGCGGTCCGAGCACCATGACCATCGTGCGGCCATCGACGCGCGGGTGGGATTCGACGAAGCCAGCTTCAGCGACGTCTTCAGCCATTCGCTGCATGAGCTTCATGCCCATTTCGGGGCGCGACTGCTCACGGCCGCGGAATCGAATCATGACCTTGACCTTGTCGCCACCGTTGAGGAACTTCTCGACGTTGCGCTTCTTGGTCTCGTAGTCGTGCGTGTCAATTTTGAGGCCCATGCGAATTTCCTTCTGCTGGGCATTGACCTGGTTCTTGCGCGCCTCGCGAGCCTTGAGCTTCGCTTCGTATTTGAACTTTCCGTAGTCCATGAGGCGTGCGACCGGCGGGTTCGCACCCGGAGCAACCTCGACGAGGTCGAGATCGGCTTCGTTCGCGAGCCGCAACGCGTCTTCGATACGGACTTCCCCGACCTGTTCACCGTTGGGCCCCACAAGAAGGACCTTGGGCGAGCGGATCTGCCCGTTGATTCGCTGTTCGCTGATGACTGCTCCTCACACAATAGAAATGCCTGGAACATCAAAAAAGGCCCCCGTGCATGCGGAGGCCCGACTCGCGCGACGGCGCGAGCACTGTACTGACCCGCCAGCCGCAGCCGATCGGGTGGGAGTGGGCTCCACTTGTAAGGGAACGCGGATGTTCCGAGTGACAACACTAGCAGGCGGCGAGATTGGGCGGAAGGGGTGGGCGCACCCGTGTGGCAGGCCTTACAAGCCCGACGCTACCCACCCCCTACGACTTTCCCATTCACCACACCGCTCACACATCACCAATTAAGAAATCCTGATTTTGCATAATCGGCGCGACTTCTGTAAGGATAGGGCAGCCTTACCTCAGTCGATAAGCGGCCGAGGTCGACACAGAAATGAGAACGCATGATGTCCATGACGCGCCGAGAACTCGGACTTTTCGCCCTTGCCGCCAGCGCCGCGGGGGCCCTCGCTTCGTGCAGCTCCGCTTCATCACAAAGGGGCGGTTCGTCCGGTAACGACTCGGGGGCGAGCGGAACACGGACCGTCACCGACGCTCGCGGCAGCGTCGAAGTTCCCACCTCCCCCAAGCGAATCGGGGCGACCGACAATCGCATCTTCCGCACGCTCGAGGCCTGGGGGATCGAACTCGTCGTTGCACCGCGCGACCTCATGCCAGAGGGCGTCAGCTACCGGGATGACGAGAAAATTCTCAATACTGGCTCGCACCGCGAGCCCGATCTCGAGCAGTTCGTCGCGGCTGACCCCGATCTCGTGCTCAACGGCCAGCGCTATGCGCAGTACTACGACGACATCAAGGCTCTCGCACCAAAAGCGGCGATCGTCGACACCGATATCGACATCGAGAAGAAACCGCTCGACGACGAGCTCAAGCGCCAAATCACACTTCTCGGCGCAACCCTTGGACACGAAACCGAAGCTCAAAAACTCATCGAGGCCTTCGAGGCCGCGATCGAGCGCGTCAAGGCGGCATACTCCACCGACGATACGGTCATGGGCCTCGTGACCTCGGGCGGAACCATCAACTATGCGGCGCCGAAGACCGGTAGGGCGGTGGGCCCGTTGTTCCCCGTCCTCGGTCTCACTCCCGCGCTCGAGGTCGAAGGCACGAGCGATCACAAGGGCGATGACGTCTCTCTCGAAGCCATCGCCGCCGCGAACCCCGACTGGATCATCGTCATGGACCGCGACGCAGCCATTGCCGCTGACGAGGAAGGCTACCGCCCCGCCGCGGAGCTCATCGAAAAGGCCGAGGCTCTCTCGCACGTCACGGCCATTACCGAGGGTAATGTCGTCTACATGCCCGCCACGTTCTACACGACCGAGGACATCCAGGCCTATACGGAAGTTCTCGACACATTTGCGAGCGCTCTCGAGGCGAAGAAAAACTAAGGCCTCTTCCACATGAGCGCGAGCGAGACCTCCCACTCACGGACAGTCGCAACGCCCGCGAGCGCCACGTCGCTCGCGGGCCCTTGGCGCAACCGCGTCGCACTCATCTGTGCGATCGTCGCGACCCTCGCTCTTTTGGTGCTCTCCCTTTTCGTGGGCGTCTACGACATCACGGGCGGCGAGCGTGGCTGGGACATTTTCCTCATCACTCGCGTTCCGCGCACGCTCGCACTCGTCCTATCCGGCAGTGCGATGGCCTTGTGCGGCCTCATCATGCAGCTGCTCACGCAAAACAAGTTCGTTGAGCCGTCCACGACGGGGACAACCGAATGGGCGAGTCTCGGCCTGATCACCGTTATGATCCTCTTCCCCACGGCCGGCCTCGTCCCGCGCATGATCGGCGCGATTATGTTCGCGCTCATCGGCACGCTCGTGTTCTTCGCATTTCTCGAGCGCGTGAGCCTCAAGAGCTCTCTCATCGTGCCCATCGTCGGCATCATGCTAGGCGCTGTCGTCGGATCACTGACAACCTTTATTGCCCTCGAAACCGACACGCTGCAAAGCCTCGGCATCTGGTTCACGGGAAGTTTCACGGGTCTTGTCCGCGGCCGCTACGAGCTTCTCTTCCTCGTGCTCCTCGTTCTCGTCGCGGCGTTCATCGTCGCGGATCGCTTCACGGTCGCGGGCCTCGGCAAGGATGTCGCCACTAACGTGGGCCTCAACTATCGCGCCGTCGTTTTTCTCGGTGTCTTCCTCGTCGCAGTGGCCACCGGAATTGTCACCGTGATCGTGGGGCGCCTGCCCTTCCTCGGCCTCATCGTCCCGAACATGGTCTCAATGATCCGCGGAGACGATCTGCGCTCAAACCTTCCCTGGGTCATGCTGCTCGGGGTGTGGGTCGTGACGGTCTGCGACCTCATCGCACGCACGATCATCGCCCCATTCGAGATGCCCGTGAGCGTCGTGCTCGGCATCATCGGCGCGGCAGTTTTTCTCGCCCTTATCGTGAGGAGGAACCGTCGTGGACGATAGCACCCGCGAGCCCACCCTCCATCCGAGCGCGGCAACTCTCAAGGATCCCTCGCTCGCGACCGTCACCGACATTCGCGACGTCGAGAAAGCACAGGAGCAGCGCACACACAAGGGCATTCCCAATCTGCTGGCAACCGTCGGACCAGCGCGCGTAAGCGCGTGCGCTCCCGAACGGCACTCCGGTCCCTTCATCACCCGTTCCTCACGCACCCGATACGCGCTCCTGCTCGCGAGTCTCGCCACGATCGCGGTGCTGACGACCACCGGAATCTTGGCGTGGAACAACCCGCTGCCCTTCGGAAGCGAGGGTTTCTGGCGGATCGCGACGATGCGCGCGAGCGCGATCGTCGTCATGGCGGTGGTCGCCACGTGCCAGGCATTCGCCACCATCGCCTTCCAAACGGCGACGGCGAACCGCATCATCACGCCCTCGATCATGGGCTTCGAGTCGCTGTACGTCCTTTTGCACACGTCCGCGGTATTTTTCCTTGGCGCGGCGGGGATTACGCAGCTCACGGGTACCGGGCAGTTCTTCCTTATGGCGGCCCTCATGGTGGGCTTCTCCGGGCTCTTGTACGGCTGGCTGCTCAACTCAAAGACGGGCAGCATTCACGTCATGCTCCTCGTGGGAATCGTCCTCGGCGGCGGCCTGGGTTCGCTCTCAACGTTTATGCAGCGGCTGCTTGATCCGAGCGACTTCGACATCCTCACAACCCGCATGTTCGGCAATATCTCAAACGCCGAACTCACCCACCTCCCGTTCGTGATCCCGATTGTCGTGCTCACCGCAGCACTGTTGTTCGCTTACTCGCCTCGCCTCAACGTTCTCGCACTCGGGCGCGAAACGGCGACCAACCTCGGCGTTCACCACAAGCGCGCAACGATCCTCGTGCTTCTTCTCGTCTCGATTCTCATGGCGATGACGACCTCGCTCGTCGGCCCGATGACCTTCCTCGGCTTCCTCATCGCCGCCCTCACCTATCAGCTCACCGACACCTACGACCACCGGCTCCTGTTTCCCGCGGCAATCCTCATCGGCTACGACGTCATGACGCTCGCCTACTTCATCCTCCGGCACGTCTTTAACGCGCAGGGCGCGGTCACCGTCATCATCGAGCTCATTGGCGGGCTCGCGTTTTTGCTGTTCATTCTCCGAAAGGGGCGCCTGTGATTCGCGTAGAGAACCTCACGAAAAACTATGGGCAGGGCGTACAGATCGGTCCCGTCAACGTCGAGATTTCGAGCGGCCTCACCGCTCTCGTGGGCCCGAACGGCGCGGGCAAATCTACTCTCCTGACCATGATTGGCCGCCTGCTCGAGCCGGATTCGGGCACGATCACGATCGACGAGCGCGATATCGCTACGATGCCCTCGCGCGAGGTCTCGACGATGCTCGCGATCCTCCGCCAAGACAATCACTTCGTCACTCGCCTCACGGTGCGCCAGCTCGTCGCTTTTGGTCGCTTCCCGTATTCGCGTGGCCGGCTCACCGTCAAAGACGAGCGAATCGTGTCCGAAGCGATCGATTTCGTGAACCTCACGCCGCTCGAGAATCGCTTTCTCGACGAGCTTTCGGGAGGCCAGCGCCAGCGCGCATACGTCGCGATGGTGCTCGCGCAAGACACCGAATATCTGCTGCTCGATGAACCACTCAACAACCTCGACATGCAGCACAGCGTGCAAATGATGAAACAGCTTCGTCGCGCGAGCGACGAGCTGGGGCGCACGGTCGTGATCGTCGTGCACGACATCAACTTCGCGGCCCACTACGCGGACCACATCATCGCGATGAACGACGGCAAGGTCACCGTCCAGGGCTCACCCACCGAAATCGTGTGCGGCGAAACCCTCTCGCGCGTGTTCAAGACCGACGTCGACGTCGTTGACGGGCCGCGCGGGCCGCTCGCCGTCTACTTCTAAACCTGCCGCGCACGCCACCCGAGGGAGGAAATCCGGCGGGGCGGGCCGGGAATGAGGGCACGTCAGGCGGCTGCCCGAACCGTTCTGGGGCCGACGGTCACCTAGGCCGCCTCGATACCGAGTTCTTGTGCTGCGCGCGCCCTCACGCGCGAGCGGTGCACGCGCATGGCCACGAGCCCGCACACGGCGACGACGAGACCGAACGCACCCGCGGAAAAGAACGCCGCGCCGGCGCCACCCGCGTCGATGACGACGCCCACGATTGGGCTGCCAAGGCTCGAGCCGATCGTCATGGCACTACCGTGCCAGCCCATGGCCTCGCCGCGCGCAATCTCGGGAACGCGCCGCGAGATCGCTTCGCCCGTTGCGGCGATGCTCGGCGCGATCCCGAGCCCGGATATGAAGCACAGGATGAAGGCCGTGGGAAGGTTCGATACAAGCGCGATGGGCATGGTCACGATCGACAGCCAGAAGAGCACCCACAGCGGGTGAAGATCGTTTTTCATGGCACCGTAGGCGAGGCCACCGATCGCGCTGCCGAGGCACCAGATCGCGACGACGGGGCCGATGAAGTCTTTGTGATCGAGTTCTTCCATGAGGGCAACGATGCCCAAGTCCCCGGTGACGAGGATGACGCTGCCCACCGCCGTCGCGATGAGGATCGCGATGCCGCCGAGCGAGAGGAGTTGCCTGCGCGCGAGGGAGCGGGCTTCGTCGAGCGCTCGCGACGTTTCGGGAGAGGTCTCGTCGAGGTCGGCCTGGGACAGAGCAGTGATTTGACCGGTTTGTGTGTTCTCGAAGGCGATGCGCTCAGCGACCGCTGCGGGCGAGCGCTCGAGGCCGCTCTCGGCAACTTCGAGCGGCTCGGGCATACGTGTCGGCAGCACGATCTGCTCGCTCGAGAGGGGCGGGTCAACGATCATGAGCCCGATGCCGGCGATGACAACCGCGCCCCCGATCACCCACATCGCCACGTACGAGCCCCACGTGAAGACAAGGACGGTTCCCGCAGCCGGGCCGAGCATGAACACGAACTCGGTGATAACGGAGTCCAGAGCGAACGCGGATTTACGAATCTTTGCGGGGATGACAACCGAAAGGGAGGTACGCACGATCGAAAAGACCGGGATCGAAAACAGCCCCGCAACAAAGACCGCTGGGAGGAGAAGTCCGAACGGCAAAAACGGCGCGATCGCCCAAAAGACGAGGTTGACGATGATCGGCGGAATGAGGGTGCGCGCAAGCCCCTTCGTATCCATGAGCCGCCCTCGCCACGGCGCCGAGATCGCCGCACCAAGAGTCGAAGAGGTCACGACGAGACCGGCCATCATGTAATTCTGGCCGAGGCTCATGACGGTGTGGAGCGTCAGCACGAGACCCGTTGCAGAAAACGGGAAGCGTGCGAGGAACCCAAGGAGATAAATGGAGGGTGCCTTGGGAACCTGGAGAACCTCGCGGTACGTCGAAAGAGCCACCAGACGATCCTATCGCCGCGCCGGGACCACGGTGATTTTCAGGGAACTGACTCGCTCCGCGATGACCTGGGAGTGGGCGAGGTAGGTGCGGACCCGCGCCATGAGTGCATCGAGCTCTGCTTGCTCGAGGCCGGGAGTGAGGCCGAGCTTCAACTCGACTTCGCGCTCCTGTCCTGCCAGCACTTCGGCACCGTCAACTCCGTCGATGGCAGCCACGAGTGCCTCAACTTCGTCGAGCACCGTCGAGTCTTTGTACGGCGCGCACCAACGCCTGCCCTGCGCGATTGCCCACAGCGCCGATCGGCGAAGAACGAGCGGTGCGCCGTCGCGTCCGAGGTCGAGGGCGAGGCACGTGCATCCTTCCGCGACGGCCGACTGAGCTGCCTGTTCGAGCACCATCGGCACGGGTCGGGCCTCGGGGCTCCACGCGGATAGAGCCGCGACGCTTGTGAACACGGGAAGCGCCATCTGCCCATCGCGCAGTTGAAGCTTGAGCATAGCCATGTCGGAGGCGTTATCGGCGTGCAGCCCGCTCGCAGTTGTCGCGGTCTCGGTTGCGATCGCTTGGATTGGAATGAGCACACGAGTGCCGGCTAGGGCCTCAACGAGCTTTTCGCGTGTGGGGTCCTGCCCCGCATCGCACGCGTCGAGCGCCTTGGCGACGGCCTCTTTTCGCTCCCCCACATCACCGGGGAAGTGTGAGGGCGTGAGATCGCGCCCGTGCCACGGTGTTCCCGCGGTGTCCGCGCGCTGATCCTTCGTTGCGAAATGCGGGGGTAGCGTGCGCGCGACCTTGGGATCTTGTCTCCGAAGGCTCATTTTTTCCTTTCCGACGGTTGCTCGGCACCCTCGTTTTCGGCTCTCTGCACGCACGCGAGAGCCTCCGCGAGACCGAAGCGCCCTTCGAGGAGGGCGCGGCCCACGATGGCCCCTGCCACTCGGGTGTGGCCGGCAAGCAGCGCGAGGTCCTCGATGTCTTTCAGATCCGCGATTCCTCCCGATGCGATGAGTTCGGCGTCGGTCGCTCTCGAGACGCTCTCGAGGAGGGCAAGGGGCGGGCCTGCGAGAGCGCCGTCGCGATCGATCTCCGTGACGATAAGGCGAGCGCAGCCCGCGTCGTTGAGAAACGCGAGGATGTCCGTGAGCTCCCCGATGGGGTCCTCGCTTCCGCGAGGGTGAACGAGGGGTCCGCGCACGTCGACGCACACGGCGAGGCGATCTGCGTGCGCATGAATCGCCTCTCGCACAAAGCCACGGTCCGCGAGAGCGGAAGCGGAGAGATTGACGCGCGCACACCCGGTTGCGAGCGCCGTGGCGAGGGCATCGGGAGAGTCGATACCGCCCGAACACTGGGTGCGAACCCCGAGGTTCTGTGCGCCGCACACGATCTCGGCGAGCAGCGTGTCATTGCTCCCTGTCCCAAAAGCCCGATCGAGGTCAGCAAGGTGAATCCACATGGCACCGCTGCGCGCGAAGAGGCGGGCAGCCTCGGCTGGGTGCAGGCCGTCGTGCCCGCGCGGTGCGCGCGCGAGGGCGCCACCTGCGATGTCAATAGCGGGCAGAAGGGTGAGCTGAGACATGCTCCAGTCCTAGCCCATCCGGATACGCCAAAAGGCGACGAGAACGCACGCCAGGCCCGTAACTGCGAGCGCGATGACGGCGAGAACCGGCTTCTTTTGCTTCGTGAACGAGTAGGCGCCGCCGAGGAGAATCCCTCCGAAGGCAAGCATGACGTAGGCGAGAATCACTTGCGTCGCCCGCCCGCGATCCACTTAACCGCTTCGAGGCGGCTGATGCTCGAGGGATCGTACGTCTCCTCGAGATCCTCGAGCGCATCGACGCCGAGGAGAAGATCCTCGACCTCCCCCGCGAGCGCGCCGAGCACGAGTGCCGGTGAGGTCTCCCCTTCGTTGCGACCCGCGCGGTAGCGGAACGCAATCATTCGATCACCGCGGCGCCAAAACATCACGACGCCTTGGCGCTGAAGCCCGAGGGACACGAGGCGGGCAAGCGTGTGTGCCTCTTCCTCATCCACATGGCCCGTTAGGATCGCGCCCGTTTCCGCCTGCGCAGTGACGGCTCCCTCGGGAAACGGCGTGCGATCGTCTTCAGCGGCGAGCGCAAGACGCACCACGCCCGCAAGCGCCTTCGCCGACGCGAGTGGGGTTGCGACAATGGCGATCGGGGTGGGGGCTGCCGGGTCTTCGGCCGGCGCGGAATCATGGAGGGTCGAGAGATCGTCAGGAACCTCCACGTCATCGCCGCTTCCGCCGGGCGTCGCTGGAGTGGGGCCCGTGAGCGAGCCAGCGCTTCCCGGCGTGTTGGGTCCCGTTGGCTTGCGCAGACTGCCTGGAACCGCGTATCCGGTGGGTGGTTCATCCCCTGAGCCTAGGATCGAATCGTCGATGTCGATCCCCCGCATCATCGCCTCGAACTCGGCATCGATTTTCGCCTTATCGCGATCGCTCTCGCCGTTCTCGCCGTTGCTGGGGGTCGCGGTCATCGTGCGGGCCTTTCGTCGACGTCGGTGGGCGGGTCCGTCACCTTCACGGACCCTCACGTAATTTTACGCCCCGCCAAGGGGCTAGGGTGGCGGGGTGAGAAATTACTACAGGGCCCTCGCGGCCGACGCTTTCCTCGTTGTCCTCTTTTCCGTACTCGGAACTCTGAGCCACAACGGCGCGCTCACGCTCGTGAACCTTGCGCGTGTCGCGTGGCCATTCCTCGCGGGACTCGTGCTCGCCCACCTCGTGCTGCGCGCGTGGCGTGTCGAACCGTGGCGGCTGTGGCCCCACGGCGTGTTCATCGTTGCCATCACGGTCGTGACCGCGATGCTTCTGCGCACCCTCACGGGCGCGGGCACCGCGCTGCCGTTCGTTCTCGTCTCCTTCGCCGTCAACGCGCTCTTCCTCCTGGGCTGGCGTGTGATCGCGGGGCTTGTGACGCGACGGAAGCAGGCAGACGTCGGACACAGCTCCACGCACTAAACCCGCGGCCGCACCCCGAGCGCCCCTAGTTCAAGCACTGCGCGCCCAGCAAGGTCTTGAGGGAGGCAAAAAGGGCAGGCGAAGGCGCCACCGACAGTCGACGGTCCACGCGCATAAGCGTCGATCGGCCGGGCTCGGTAAGACGCAGACGCACTTCGCTCCCGCCCGGGTTGTCCTCGAGAATCCCGCGGAGCTGTTGGGCGACCTCGCTCGTCATGCGCGAATCGGGAACGGTGATCATCAGGGGACCGTCGGACATCGCCCCGGACGTGTCAAGCACCCGCATCTCCTGCACGCGCATCTCGGGTGAGCCCTTCGAGTTGTCGACGCGCCCCTTCATCGAGACAACGAGATCACCCGCGAGCTCCGTCGCAACTTGCTGATACGACTGCGGGAACATGAGACAGTCGATAGCGCCCTCGAGATCTTCGACGGTGACGATCGCCCACGTGTCGCCTTTCTTCGTGATCTTGCGCTGAATACTCGTGATGAGACCCGCGATCGTGACCATCCCAAGCGAGTCCGTATCCTCGGCTTCCGCGAGAGCTGTGATCGAATGCGAGCTCGCCTGCGCAATAACGTGCTCAAGGCCCTGAAGGGGATGATCGCTCACGTAGAGGCCAAGCATCTCGCGCTCAAACGCGAGCTTCTGCTTACGATCCCACTCGGGAAGCTCCGGAATCTGAATCGTCGCGGCGCTACCCGACGCATAGTCGTCGCCGAACATGCCGCCGCCGAAAAGGTCATCCTGCCCCTGAGCTTCCTTTCGTTTGACGTCCACGATGCCGTCAACCGCGTCCTCGTGCACGAGGACGAGCGAACGGCGGTTGTGACCGAGCGAGTCAAACGCGCCGCCCTTGATGAGCGAATCGATCGTGCGCTTGTTGCACACCGAAAGCGGAACCTTGTCGAGGAAGTCCGTGAATGACGTGAACTCGCCCTTCTCCTCACGCGTCTTGATGATCTCTTCGACGACGTGCGCGCCGACATTCTGAATCGCCGACAGCCCGAAGCGGATATCAGAACCGACGGCCGCGAAGTTCATGAGCGAGGAGTTCACGTCCGGCGGAAGCACGGTGATGTGCCGGTGGCGGCAATCGCCGAGGTAGAGGCCGAGCCGGTCGCGGTTGTTCTGGGTCGACGTGAGAAGCGCCGCCATGTATTCGGTGGGATAGTTTGCCTTGAGGTAGGCGGTCCAGTACGACACGACCCCGTACGCCGCCGAGTGCGACTTGTTGAACGCGTAGTCCGCGAAAGGAAGCAGCACATCCCACAGGGCCTGCACGGCGGAATCGCTATAGCCGTGGTCGAGCATGCCCTGGCGAAAGCCCACGTACTGCTTATCGAGTTCTGCCTTCTTCTTCTTGCCCATGGCTCGACGAAGAATGTCAGCTTGACCAAGCGTGAAGCCCGCGACTTTCTGCGCGGTCTGCATGACCTGCTCCTGGTACACGATCACGCCGTAGGTCTCGGCGAGAATGTCGTGAAGCGGCTCCTCGAGCTCCGGGTGGATCGGCGTGATCTCCTGGAGCCCGTTCTTCCTGAGCGCATAGTTCGTGTGCGAGTTCATGCCCATCGGGCCCGGACGATACAGGGCCGACACGGCGCTAATGTCGCCGAACTTATCGGGTTTCATCTGGCGAAGCAGGGAGCGCATGCCCGCACCATCGAGCTGGAAAACGCCGAGAGTATCGCCGCGTTGAAGCAGATCGAATGTCGCCGGATCTTCGAAGCCAAGGTGGTCAAGGTCGGGGACCTCTTTGCCGTTCGA
Organism: Dermabacter sp. HMSC06F07; assembly: GCF_001807345.1. Taxonomy (NCBI): domain Bacteria; kingdom Bacillati; phylum Actinomycetota; class Actinomycetes; order Micrococcales; family Dermabacteraceae; genus Dermabacter; species Dermabacter sp. HMSC06F07. The sequence continues at coordinate 140,691 of NZ_KV788584.1, read as the reverse complement.
CTCGATGTTCTCAATCGCGTCGGAAATCACCGTAAGGTTACGCAGCCCAAGGAAGTCCATCTTGAGCAGGCCGAGGGTTTCACACGTCGGATAGTCGAACTGCGTGATGATCTGCCCATCGGAAGGGCGACGCATCATCGGGATGATGTCGGTGAGGGTCTCGCTCGACATGATCACCGCGCACGCGTGCACACCCCAGCCGCGCGTGAGGCCTTCGACGCCCTGCGCGATATCCATGACGCGCTGCCACGAAGGATTCTCGCGATACTGACGGCGGAAATCCTCAGCCTCCGCGTAGCGCTTATCGTTCTCGTCGAAGATGCCCTTGAGCGTGATGTCCTTGCCCATCACGGCGGGCGGAAGCGCCTTCGTCATCTGGTCGCCGAGCGCATACGGCTCGCCGAGCACGCGCGCCGAGTCCTTGATCGAGTTCTTCGTTTTCATCACGCCGTACGTAATGACCTGAGCGACCTTGTCGTCTCCATAGCGTTCGGTCACATACTCGAGCACCTCGCCGCGACGGCGATCGTCGAAGTCCACGTCGAAGTCGGGCATGGACACGCGATCCGGGTTGAGGAAGCGCTCGAAGAGAAGCCCGTGAGGAAGGGGGTCGAGATCGGTAATTCGCATCGCGTACGCCACCATCGAGCCCGCACCGGAGCCACGGCCCGGCCCCACGCGGATACCGCGTTCCTTCGCCCAGCGGATGAAGTCGGAGACGACGAGGAAGTATCCGGGAAAGCCCATGCGCGTGATGATGCCAACCTCGTAGTCGGCGCGTTCCTGCACTTCGTCGGGGATCCCGCTCGGGTACCGCTCGTGAAGACCCTTTTGGACTTCCTTCACGAACCAGGAGTGCTCGTCCTCTCCCTCGGGAACCGGGAAGCGCGGCATGTAGTTCGCGCCCTCCGCGGTCGTCGTGAACTGCACGTCGCACATTTCGGCGACCCGGAGAGTGTTATCGCACGCCTCGGGTAGCTCACGAAAAAGTTCGCGCATCTCACGTGCGCTCTTGAGGTAATAGCCCGAGCCATCAAACTTGAAGCGCCCCGGCGTATCGAACGTCGAGCCCGAGTTGATGCACAACAGGGCGTCCTGGATTTTCGCGTCATCTTCGTACACGTAATGCAGGTCGTTGGTGGCAAGAAGAGGCGCGCCAATCTTCTTCGACAGTTCGATGAGGTCTTTCGTGACGCGCCGCTCAAGCTCAAGACCGTGATCCATGAGCTCAACGAAGTAGTTCTCCTTGCCGAACATGTCCTGGTATTCGCCAGCGGCCTTGACGGCTTCGTCCCACTGCCCGAGGCGAATACGAGTCTGGATCTCACCGGATGGGCAGCCCGTGGAGGCGATCAGACCATCGGAATACTTCGAGAGAATCTCGCGGTCCATGCGGGGCCACTTGCCCATCTGGCCATCGAGCGAAGCGAAGCTCGCGAGCCGGAACAGATTGTGCATGCCCGCGGTCGTGCGGCTCAGGAGCGTGAGGTGGGTGTAGGCACCGCGCGCCGAAACGTCATCGCCGGCATCCTGCTGCGCCTTCGTGCCCCACTGCACGCGCGATCGATCGTGGCGGCTCGTTCCGGGCGTCACGTACGCCTCAACACCGACGATGGGCTTCACACCCGCGGCTACAGCGTTCTTGTAAAACTCGTAGGCACCAAACACGTACCCGTGGTCGGTGATCGCGATTGCCTTCTGGCCGGCTTCAGCGGCGGCGTTCACGAGCTTGCTGATCTTCGAGGCCCCATCGAGCATCGAGTAATCAGTGTGGACGTGAAGGTGAACGAAATCCTCTGAAGCCATGCCCACGATGGTAGTCGGCCGAGCGCAAATAGGCGGCCTCAGAAACCCGCACGTGCGATCCTGCTCTTAGCTTGAGCGCAACACTTCGAGCGCGTGCTCAAGATCCGTCGGGTACGGGGCCTCGAACGTCACGCGCGTATGCCTCGTGGGGTGCTCAAACGCGAGCGCTCGCGCGTGCAGCCACTGCCGCACGAGGCCAAGCTTCTCGGCCAGTTTCGGATCGGAACCATACTGCGGGTCTCCCGCAAGGGGATGCCCGGCGGCACTCATATGCACGCGGATTTGGTGGGTCCTGCCGGTCTCGAGTTTGATGTCGAGGAGGGAAGCGCCCGGGAACATCTCAATCACGTCGTAGTGTGTGACCGACGGCTTTCCGCTTGCCATAACGGCGAACTTGTAGTCGTGCTTCTGGCTGCGCCCGATAGGCGCGTCGATTGTGCCCTTCATGTTGTCGAAGTGCCCCTGGGCGAGAGCGTGGTAGCGCTTGTCGACGAGCCGATTGCGGAACGCGTTCTTCAAGACCGAGTAGGCGACTTCGCTCTTCGCAACAACCATGAGGCCGCTCGTGCCTACGTCGAGGCGAGAGACGATACCGCGACGCTCCTGCGCGCCGCTGGTCGTGATAGCCACGCCCGCGCCGAGCAGGCCGCCAAGAACGGTTGGGCCTTCCCACCCGACGCTCGGATGCGCGGCAACGCCCACGGGCTTATTGACCACAACGATGTCGGCATCCTCGAAGACGATGTCCATACCGTCCACCTTTTCGGGGGCAACATCGGCGATGTCGCGCACCTCGGGAAGCGCCACCGCGAGCTCCTGGCCCTCGCTCACGCGTTCCGAGCGAGCGGGGACCTCACCGTCGATGAGGACGTTGCCCGACTGCACGAGGTCCGCGACCTTCGTGCGCGAGAGCCCCAGGAGGCGGGAAAGAGCGACGTCGACGCGCTCCCCTTCGAGCCCACCGGGGACGAAGAAAAGTCGCTCGCCACTCACTCGCTCACCTCGACCTTCTCCCCCGCATCCAACGGGACGTTGACAAGGGTGAGGAGCACGAGCAGACCGGCTCCACTCGTGACGGCGATGTCCGCGACGTTAAAGATCGGCCAGTGCGGGAGCTCGAGGAAATCGACAACGTGACCGGTGAGCGGCCCCGGGTCCCGAAAGAGGCGATCGACGATGTTTCCGAGTGCGCCCCCGAGAAGAAGCGAGAGCGATATCGCCCACGCGCGCGAGCGCACGGAGCGGACGAGAACGAAGACAACGGCGAGCGCGATCCCGATCTGAACACCGGTGATGATCGGGGTGATCGAACCGCCGAGCCCGAAAGCAGCACCCGAGTTATAGATGAGGCGGAGTTTGAGGATGTCCCCGACGAGGGGCTGCGCGACGTTGTGCTCGAGGGTGTTTTCGGCCCACAGCTTCGACAGCTGGTCGAGCACAAAGACGATCGTGGCGATCGCGAACGCCACGATCAAGGTGGAACGGGCGGAAGCGCCGGCCGCACGTGCGGTTCCGGCGCTTCCCTTCATCGTGTTGCCGCTCACAGGCCGTAGTTGGCGGCCTTCTCCTGGCTTTCGCCAGTGTCGAGATCGCGAAGCTGGTTCTCGAGGTAGTTACGCAGGCGAGTGCGGTAGTCACGCTCGAAGGTGCGCAGCGATTCGATTTCCTTCTCAAGTTCGCTCTTGGTGCCTTCGAGGCGCTCAAGCGTGGTGCGCGAGGTCTCGTTGGCCTCGTTGATGATGCGCTCGTGCTCGGCGGTACCCTCGCTGATGAGACGATCGCGCTCGGCCTGACCGTTCGCGACGTGCTCGTCGTGGAGGCGCTGCGCGAGCGCGATGAGCTCAGAGGCGGAATCGGTTTCGCCAACGCGAGTCGCGCCTGCGGCCGCACCGGGAGCTACGGCAGCGACAGCGGTTTCGGTCTCCGGCTCGGTCGCGGGGGCCTCGGTCGGCTCATCGGCGCTTTCGGTTCCGACGGCTGCCGGTGCGACGGCACCGTCGCCTTCCTGGTTGACGCGGGCCTCGAGTTCGACAACGCGGCTCTGTGCTTCCTCGAGCTCGCGCTTCAGGCGGTCGTTTTCCTCGATGAGTTCACGAAGGCGGGGAATGACGTCGTCGTCGAGGTACTTGTCGACCTCGTCCATGTCGTAGCCCTCGGTAAAGCGCACGGGAGTAAAGCGCTTGTCTTCGAGATCCTTTGGCATAAGAGCCATGGGTTCCACCTCTTGTCGTTTGAACAGATGATGACCATTTAACTCTACCTGAGAGTGCGGGCGCACCCTGAAAACACGGATCGTTTCCCGCAGCTACGCTCACAGCACGAAGGGAGCGACGAGCATCGAGATGATCGAGCACGCAAAGAAGATCACGAGGACGCTCACATCGAGCGCTACATCACCGAGTCTCAGTGGCGGAATCACGGACCTCAGGGCCTTCACCGGAGGGTCCGTCACCGTATAGATCAACTCGCATACGACGAGCACAAAGCCGCGCGGCTTAAACGATCGCGCGTACGACTGGATCATCTCGAGGCCAATCCGCACGAGCAGAAGAATCGAGAAAACATACGCCGCGAGGTAGACGACAGAGGCGAGGATCGCCATGTTCAGCTCTGGTTGTAGAACGTGCCCTCGTCGGTGCGGGACTCACCCTCAACTTCGATGAACTCCGGCGATAGCAGGAACACCTTGGTGGTCACGCGCTCAATCGTGCCGCGAAGACCAAACACGAGGCCCGCCGAGAAGTCCACCATGCGCTTGGCGTCAGCTTCACTCATATCGGAGAGATTGAGGATAACGGGAACGCCATCGCGGAACGATTCACCGATGCTCTTGGCGTCGTTGTAGGAGCGGGGGTGAATCGTCGTGATGCGCTGCATGGTCTCCGGTGCGGCCGGCGCAAGCGAGACGCCAGTCTGGTGCGGACGAAGCGGGGTCACGTTTGCCTCCTGGACCTTGGGCTCCACGGTGCGCTCCGGGACACGCGCAGCGTGCGTGTCCTCGGCCGCGTAGCTCTGAGTGTCGTCGTAGTAGGTGTCCTGTTCTTCGGCGAGCCCAACGCTCACCATCAAGTTGCGCAATGCGCCCATCGAAGTTCTCCCTATAAAGAAGCCGGTTGTTCGCCCCTGGGGAAGCACGGGAGTGCGGGGTCTTTCTTGAAACTACCGCAGGAAACCCTGGCGCCGCGGAATTTACACGCGTGTCGCACGTTGCGCTTAGGCGCGATTCTCACACGGCCCGGGGGCTTCGCGTAATGACGCCCGCAAAGCGCCCGGTTCGTGGATCACGGCGGTAGGAAAAGAGTTCTTCGCTTTCAAGCGTGCACCGCTCGAGAACCTCGATCCCCTCGGCCGCAAGACCCGCGTCACGCAGCGCGGCGACAGCACCGGCTGGCAGGTCGAGCGCCGGGGTATTCCACGACGTGCGCGAGGCTAGCGCAGGCTGAATCTCGACCGATTCCCGGAACATCGGCTCGGGAACCTCGTAGCATCGTCCGCACACCGACGGGCCGATAAGTGCGCGGATATTCGCGGGGCGTGCACCGAGGCCCACCATCGCCTCAACACTCGCACCGAGGACTCCGCCGAGAAGGCCGCGGCGCCCCGCATGGGCTGCAGCGATCACGCCACGCTGTTCATCGGCGAGCAGCACCGGAACGCAATCGGCGACCATGATCGCAAGGGCGACGTCGGAACGGTCCGTCACGAGCGCATCCGCGACGTGCGCCCGCTCCCGCATGGCATGGACGTCCCGCTCGCTGCGCACGATAGCGACGTCCGCGGAATGCACTTGTTCGACGAAAACGAGAGGCACCCCGAGTTCGCGCTCCAGAACCTCCCGACGCGCACGCACCTTATTCGGGTCATCGCCTACATGCAGCGCAAGGTTGCCTTCAGCAACGCCCGTGAAAAGGGCGCGGGCCCCCGACAAGTCGAAGGCCCGCGCACATGATTCGCTGCTCATGGTTCAGCGAAGGAACTGGGGAATATCGAGGTCGTCGTCCGGGTTCGAATCCTGCTGGATCGAGGGAACGTTGGGCACCTGCGGCCGTTCAACCTGGACTGCGCCTTCCGCCTCAGCTGGATCCTGCTGCGCACCCTGAGCCTGTTCGGTATTGACCTGCGGCGAGCGAGCCGGGATGTAGCCCTGGCCCTGCGCGGGAGCCGACACCCAGTCGCGGCTCGAGCTTTGCTGCTCGGGCTGGGCAGGGGCGGCCTGCGGGGCGCTATTCGGCACCCCCTGCTGCTTCTGCTGCGCGGCATCCTCTGCGCGCTCGGGCTTCGGGTCGAAACCAGCGGCGATCACGGTCACGCGCACTTCGTCGCCGAGGGCATCATCGATGGCGGTACCGAAGATGATGTTCGCGCTCGGGTGAGCGGCTTCCTGGATGAGGCGCGCGGCATCCGACACTTCGACGAGGCCGAGATCGCTGCCACCCTGAACCGACAGGAGCACGCCGTAGGCGCCGTCGATCGACGCTTCGAGCAAGGGGCTCGAAACCGCGAGTTCAGCGGCCTGGAGGGCACGGTCGTCACCGCTCGCGGTGCCGATGCCCATGAGCGCAGTGCCGGCATCCTTCATCACGCTCTTGACGTCAGCGAAGTCGAGGTTGATGAGGCCCGGGGTGGTAATGAGGTCAGTAATGCCCTGCACGCCCTGAAGGAGAACCTGATCGGCGAGCTTGAACGCGTCGATCATCGACACCTTGACATCGGCAAGTTGGAGCAGCTTGTCGTTCGGGATGGTGATGAGGGTGTCGACCTCAGCCTGGAGAGCATCGATGCCCGAATCGGCCTGGGTCGAGCGGCGGCGGCCCTCGAACGTAAACGGACGCGTCACCACGCCGATTGTGAGAGCACCGAGCGAGCGGGCAATCTTCGCGACGACAGGCGCGCCGCCCGTTCCGGTGCCGCCACCTTCACCAGCGGTCACGAACACCATGTCGGCGCCTTCGAGCGCCTCGGCGATCTCGTCGTTGTGATCTTCGGCAGCCTTGCGCCCGACCTCCGGGTCAGCGCCGGCGCCGAGGCCGCGGGTCAGTTCCTTGCCAACATCGAGCTTGACGTCGGCATCCGACATGAGCAGCGCCTGGGCATCGGTGTTAATGGCAATGAACTCGACGCCCTTGAGGCCGGACTCAATCATCCGGTTCACGGCGTTGACGCCGCCGCCGCCGACACCGACGACCTTAATGACTGCGAGGTAGTTCTGCGATCCGTCCACGTGGATGTCCTTGCTTTCGTTGCTCCAGCTCCACCCCATCACACTGCCTAGTGGGCCTCCCGCGCCCGGCGCGGACAGGACAGAAGAGACATGGAGTGGCACATTTGTCTCGTACTCGACGCTATTGCCTGACAGGCGTCTAGGGCAACATTGTCGGGCGCGTGTCTTACACGAATGTCATTTTCTCGTCACAGCCTCCACGGAACGTGGGAACGACGCGCGCGTAGTTGGGCGTACGTGCTTCCCTTTAGCGAATCGTCGGGGCCTCCGGCGAAGAGACGTCAATCACCGCGCCAGGCTGGCTGAGAAGTGCCTCGAGCACCTTCGCTTTGAGCTCGGAATCCTCGGGGCCTCCCCACACGACCGTGCGAGGGCCCGCTTCCGTGGAAACTTCGAGTGTCACGTTCGACGGCGCGCTCGCCGTGGCCTTCGTGAGGGCGGCACGCAAATTCGGCGGGAGTACGCGCACGATCTCGAGGAGGGCCGCTTCGGTCGCCTTCGTATTCGCCGATGCCGGATCGACAACAAGGTGCGGCAGATCCGCCGGGTTCGCCGCAGTCGAGGGAAGCGCGGTGCCCGAGCCATCCACGAGCACGCTGCGGCCGCCCGAATCGAGGTTGGCGATCGCGGTCCGCTCCGTGACGACGACGCGAATCGTGCTCGGCCAGTGACGCGATGCCTTCGCCTCCTTGACCCCTGGAACAGCGGCGAGGTCCTTTTCGAGAGAGTCGAGGTCGGCAAAGGCGAGAGCCTGACCCTCACGGGCGCTCCCAATCTGTTCCAGGGCGCTCGCATCGACGTACGTTGCGCCAGCCACGCGCACCTCGGAAACCTTGAGCTGCGGGAGAAAGGCCAGGGCGAGCAACGCGAGAACGACAAGCGCCACAATCGTGCCGACGGTGAGAGTAAGCCAGTGCCGGCCCTGCTGCCACGGCTTCCTCCGCACGCGACTCGTGAACCTCTCCCTTGCATCGACAATCGGCCCGTCCGAGGGTCTCGTTCGGGAAGGCGCGTGGGCACCAACGGGAGTCTTTTTTTTCTTCCGACGGTTGCCGAGCGCACGCCAGGGCTTTGGGACTTGGCTGCTCTTTGCCTTCTTATCCCCCGCGCGTTCGGGATTCACGGGCGGACGAGGGTGTGCACCCGAGCGAGGCTTTGCCACGACTCGAGACTGTTGGGCGGATTCGTGGGAAGCTTCGGCGCTCGCGTTCGGCGCGGCCTTCGCACCTGAACGGGCTGAGTGTTCCGTCCTGCGCGTGGGGCGCACGGGGCGCGGCGGGCGTTTTGCTGGGCTCATGCGCCCCTCGCCTTGAGCGCCTCGAGCACGCGCGGGCTCACATCCACGATGTCTCCGGCCCCCATCATGAGGATCACGCGCGCGTCATGCGCGTGCTCAGCGAGGTAGTTGGGCACATCGCCCGCCTCCAAAACGCGGGCACCGCCGTCCACGAGAGCGGCGATGTCCTCGCTTCGAATACTCGGATCGAAATCCTCGCGTGCCGGGTAGATCGGCAGGAGAACGGCTTCATCTGCGAGGCTCAGTGCCTCGGCAAACTCGCGCGTAAACGCTTTCGTGCGCGAGAACAGATGCGGCTGAAAGACGGCAACGAGCCGCCCGCCCTCTGCACGCTCGCGGCCCGCCGCAAGCGCAGCCGCGACCTCGCGCGGGTGGTGCGCATAATCATCGATCACGGCGACATCATTCACTTCGCCCGCAACCTGGAAGCGACGATCCGCCCCCTCGAACTCGGCGAGTCCGCCAAGGGCGCTCTCGCGCTCAATGCCCAGGACGTCGAGAGCGGCGAGCACGCCGAGGGCGTTGAGGACGTTATGTCGGCCTGGAACGCGCAAGGCGAGGTCGACGTTCTGCCCGTTCGGTGCGACGACCTGGACGTGAGCGCCGGAAGCATTCGAGTGATCGGCGACAATCCGCCACGTCGCTTCGGGGTGTTCGCCATACAGCACGACGCGAAGGCCTGCGTCGCGCGCGTCCAGGGCAAAGGCGTGCGCGCCGGGGTCGTCCGCGCACGCAACGAGCGTGCCGTTCGTCTCTGAGAGCCTCGCGGCGAACGCCGAGAGCACCGCGCGGAGGTTCTGTTCGGTGCCGTGGAAGTCGAGATGGTCGGCCTCGAAGTTCGTGAGCACGAGAACCGAGGGAGCGAAGGCGACAAAGGAGCCGTCGGACTCATCCGCCTCCACGACCGCATATTCACCCGCGCCCTGGCTCGCGTTCGCACCGAGCTGCGCGACCGCCGCACCAACCGCCCAGGCGGGCTCGGCACCCGCTGCGCGCAGGGCCAGTGTCGCCATCGCACTCGTCGTAGTCTTGCCGTGAGTGCCCGCGACAGCGATGATCGCATGCGTGCCGAGGAGACCCGCGAGCCCCGCCGCCCTGTGAATCACGGGGATAGACAGCTCGTGCGCGCGTCGTACTTCGGGGTTATCGGCACGTACGGCAGTCGACACGATCACGAGATCGGTGTCCTCTTCTACGGAGTCAGCGTCGAAACCGACGGTGATACGTGCACCGAGTTCGCGCAGGGGCGGCAGGAACCGACCCTCTTGGGATTCGGAGCCCGTAACTTCGAGGCCCGCTTCGAGCGCGAGGCGCGCGACGGCGCTCATACCCGCCCCGCCGATGCGGATCACGTGGACCTTCCTGACGCTCTCTTCGGGCCACTCGGCAGCAGTCACGACTGCGCCGGGCCTCAGCATAGTGCGCACCTCCCCCGGGGAGAACGGGCGAAGGTGAGAGAGAAAATCGCTCGACGTGGTCATCGGGCACCTCCTTTGGGGCGCTGAGTCGCGAGCGCCGGAATCGTCGCAGCGATGCGGTCGGCGACCTTTTCAGCAGCATCCCGCTTGCCGAGGGAGAGAGCCGCTTTCTCCATCCGCCCGCGCACTTCGGTATCGAGCAGGCATTCACCGACGGTCTCGACGAGAAGCTCGGGGGTAAGGAGCGCATCCTTGATCATGCGCGCGCCGCCGGCCGCGACCATGTCGGCCCCGTTGAGCGCCTGTTCGCCATTGCCGATGGGGAGCGGCACGAACAGCGCGGGCAGCCCGACGGCGGCGAGTTCACACACGGTTCCCGCTCCCGAGCGTGTGAGCGCGAAATCGGCGGCTGCGTAGGCGCCTTCCATGCCGTCCACGTACTCGACCTGCACGTAGTGTTTTCCCCGAGCCGGGATCCGCTTGCCCTTGCCGGTGACGTGGAGAATCTGCACGCCGAGGCCCTCGAGCGGGCCCATAGCCGCGATCAAGGTTTCGTTGAGGCGCTGCGCGCCGAGCGAGCCGCCCGTCACGAGAAGGGTCGGCTTGTCGGGGTCAAGGCCGAACGACTCCCGCGCCTCGGCCCGCTTTGCCTCGCGATCGAGATGCGCGATTTCGGGTCGCATGGGCATTCCTACCCACTCTGCCTGTGAAAACGGCCCCGACGTCCCGCTCATATCGAAAGCGGTCATGGCGCGCGCCCCGAGCCGCACCCCAAGCTTGTTGGCCATTCCGGGCCGTTTATTGGCTTCATGGACCACTAGCGGAAGCTTGGCGTGCCTCCCCGCAAGGTAGGCGGGCGGACACACGTAGCCACCAAACCCCGCGATCGCATCGACGTGCTCGGTGCGAATGAACCGCCGAACATCGCCCAGTCCGCGACCGAACTCGCGCGGAAATCGCAAGGCTGCGGCGTTTGGACGGCGAGGGAATGGCACCTTATCAATCGTGAGGAGCTCGAAGCCCGCCGCCGGAACGAGATCCGCTTCGAGGCCGACCTTCGTGCCGAGGGCGACCACTCGCACTCCCTCATAGCGCTCCGTTAGTGCTCTGGCAACCGCGAGCATGGGCGAGACGTGTCCCGCGCTTCCGGCGCCCGCGACGAGAACGGTTGCCTCGGCATCTGCCTGGATGCTGGGTTGAGGTGTCATGAGCGCGATCCCTTCGTGGCACGTGTTTCCGACGCCGGCTTCGCGACCACCGTCGCCGACTTCTTCGAGTAGTTCGCGTGCGCCCGAAGTGCCTCGGCCGCACCGGGTTCCGATTTCGCAAAGGCGAGTAGCACGCCGAGCGCGAGCATCGAGGCAATGAGCGCCGATCCACCAGCCGACACAAAAGGTAGCGGCACGCCAAGAACCGGCAGTAGGCCCGTCACAACGGCCATGTTCACGAACGCCTGCGCGAGAATCCACGACGTGATGCCCGCGATCGTGATCTGTACGAAGGGATCGCGCAGGCGGACCATCATGCGGTACAGCACGAGAGCGAGCAGCGTAAAGAGCACCACGATCAAAAGTGTGCCGAAAAGTCCGAGTTCCTCGCCGATGATCGAAAAAATGAAGTCATTGTCGGCCTCGGGCACACGCCCCCATTTTTGGCGGGACTGCCCGATACCGACGCCCCACCAACCGCCTGTCGCGAGCGCCATGAGGCCGTTGTCGGCCTGGTAGCACGAATCGCCAGCGCACTCTCCGTGCAACCAGTTGAGAGCGCGCGCCATGCGGTTAGGGCTCGCGAGGACGAGTCCTATGACGATCGCGGCGGCACCGCTACCAGCGATGAGGAACCAGCGTTTTGGCACGCCGGCAACCCAGAAGGCTCCCGCGGCGAGAATGCCCACCATCATCATCGTGCCGAGGTCTCGGCCGAGAATAATGAGTCCGAGCGCCGCGCTCGTTCCCGCGATAGCGGTTGCGAGCACGGGAAGTTCGCGCAGCCGGTCGCGGTTCTTCGACAAGAACGCGCCGAGCCACACCGCGAGTGCAAGCTTGAGAAATTCCGACGGCTGGCCACGGATCGGGCCGATGTGGATCCAGTTCCTATTGCCGCCCTTGCCGAGCCCGAGAGGCGTGAACACGAGCGCCTGGAGGAACAGGCCGAGAACGAGCAGCAGCGTCGCAACGCCGATGTTCTTGTACCACCTCACCGGAGTGAGCGCCGCGGCAATCAGCAGTACAAGGCCGATGACGGCAAATGCTCCCTGGGTCATGAATGACGCGTACGGGGAGTTGCCTTTCGCGATATTGGTCACCGAGGAGCTGGACAGCACCATCACGAGACCAACCGTGATGAGAATACCGCCGATCACGGCGATCGCGTAGAAATCAAGCGCGGGCGACTGGAGCCAGCGGCCGAGCGTTGATTTCACTTCGCCGCCAACGTCACCGAGCGGGTTTTGCTCGCTCTGGCGTTGCGGCGTGCGTGCGCCTCGCTGCCGTGCGCGCTCGCTCACGGCGTGCCCCCGAGCCCCCGAGCAGCTTCCGCGAACAGGTTCCCCCGCTCGGCGTAATTCGTGAACTGATCGATGCTCGCAGCAGCCGGCGCCAAAAGCACAACGTCACCGTCGCTCGCGTGCGACGCCGCTTCGGTCACGGCCGCCTGCATAAGCGCACGCGTGTCCCCGTATTTTTCGGGGTCAATCCAGACACGAGGGACATCCGGGGCGTTGTCATTAAGCGCCGCGGTGAAAGGCTCCGGATCGCGGCCAATGAGCACGACCGCCTTGAGCCTCTCGGCCTGCGCGGCGACGAGACTGTGGAGGTCCGCCCCCTTAGCGTCGCCGCCGGCGATCCACACCACTGACTGCGCGGCGCTGAGCGCCGCCGCTGCAGAATCGGGGTTCGTCGCCTTCGAATCGTCGATGAAGGCGACGCCGCCCTCAACGTGGACGATTTCGCTTCGATGCTCGCCGGCGCGATAAGCCGCGAGACCTTCGCGCACGTGGATCGGTTCGACGCCAAACGAGCGCGCGAGGCCGGCGGCAAAAAGGGCGTTGAGTGCAACGTGCGGCGGGGCGCCGTGGGGACCGAGGTGCGCAACGGTATCGAGGTTCGCGATCTCCGCTGCCTGAGAGTACCGGCTCTCGCAAAAAGCGCGATCCACGAGGAGATCCTCGACAAGGCCAAGTTCGCTCGGCCCCGGCGAGGAAAGCCCAACGCCTATTGCGCGGCAGCCTTCGACCACATCGGCATCCTCAAGTGCACGGAGCGTCCTTTCGTCGGCTTTGTTGTACAGGCACGCGTGCTCAGTCCCGGCATAAACCTTCGCTTTTGCCTGCGCGTAGGCGTCCATCCCCCCGTGCCAATCGAGATGATCGGCACCGATGTTCAGGATTGCACTCGAATGGGCGCCGAGGTTGTCCGTCCAGTGAAGCTGGAAACTCGACAGCTCCAACGCAATCGCCTCGAAGCCCACGGGATCGAGGGCCGCTTCGATGAGCGGGAGCCCGACATTGCCCGCTGCGACCGCCCGAACACCGGCATGCTGCAGAATCGACTCAATCATCGTGACGACCGTGGTTTTCCCGTTCGTCCCCGTGACCGCGAGCCACGCCGGGCCATCGGCCTTTTGCATGCGACGCGCGAGCTCGATCTCCGACCAGATCTCGATGCCTTCGTTCTGCGCGGCAACGAGAAGCGGGTGGTCGGGCCGCCACCCGGGAGACGTGACAACGACGTCGAAGGGGGAACCGTCGGCGTTCGTGGGAAGCGCGCGAGTGTGCTCTTCGCCGAGCAGGATCCGGGCTCCGAGGGTCTCGAGCACCTTGGCACGCTCGAGGTTCGATTCTGATCGCGACGCGTCCACGGCGGTGACGTGCGCTCCTCGCTGAAGGGTCTGGTCCACGATCGCGTAGCCCGAGACTCCAAAACCCGTCACGAGAATGCGGGCGCCCGACACGTCGAGACCCGGGAAGGGGCGCTCGGGAAGTCGCTTAGATGTTTCAGATGCAGTCACGCGATGCCACCTGGCAATTGGTCGAGAACGGACGTGGGTTAGATAAAGCGCAAAGCGTCAAGGTAGAACAGGCCGAGGCCGAACGCCGCGAACACCCCCGCGATGATCCAGAAGCGCACGACGATCGTCACCTCATTCCAGCCTTTGAGCTCGAAGTGGTGCTGGAGAGGCGCCATTCGGAAAACGCGCTTGCGCGTCAGCTTGAAGCTCGTGACCTGAATGATCACGGACAGCGAGATGATGACGAAGAGGCCGCCAATGATTCCGCCGACGAGCTGCGTGCGCGACAGGATTGTGAGGGCCGCAAGCACGCCGCCGAGAGCCAGCGAACCCGTGTCGCCCATAAAAATGCGTGCGGGCGAGGTGTTCCACCACAGGAAGCCCACGCACGCCCCGAGCACCGCGGCAGCGACAATCGCAAGGTCGAGCGGATCCCTCGCGGCATAGCACGAGCGAATCTCTTCGATGCCGCACTGCTGGCGCCACTGCCAAAATGAAATCAGCACGTAGGCACCCGCAAAGATAATCGTGGCCCCAGAGGCCAGACCGTCGAGGCCATCCGTGAGGTTGACCCCGTTCGACCACGCGGCAACAAGGAAGTTGGACCAGATCGCAAACAGGACAATGCCGACGGCCGTACCGGCAAACGCGAGATTCAGCCACGGGATGTCGCGCACGAATGAGATGTGCATCGAGGCAGGCGTGTGCCCCCAGCGATCGGGGAACTGGAGAGCAAGAACGGCGAAGGCGGTACCGATCAGTCCTTGCCCCACAAGTTTTGCGCGTGGAGAAAGACCGAGCGACTGCTTCTTGGCAATCTTGGCGTAATCATCCATGAAGCCGAGCACGCCGAGCCCGACCATGAGCAAGAGTGCAAGCAGGCCCGACACTGACGGCGCGCGAAGAATGCTCAGGTGCCCCATGCCGTAGCCGATGAGGGTCGCGAGGATGATCATGACGCCGCCCATCGTGGGCGTTCCACGCTTGGTCGCGTGGGTCGTGGGGCCGTCGTCGCGCACAAACTGCCCGTACTGCTTCTTCACGAGGAAGCGAATATAAAGCGGGGTCAGGGAGAACGACAGGACCGCGGCTACGGCCCCCGCGATCAAGATTCCGATCATGCCTTTTCTCCTGCGTCTTCCGCTTTCGTGGGCTCAGCTGCCCACGTGCGCACGAGGGACTCACCAAGTTTCGCGAGACCCGCACCGTTCGATGATTTGAGCAAGAGGGTACTTCCGGGCCTCTTCACCGTTTCTAGCACAGCGGGCGCATCCTCGAGGCGTTCGACATACACCGCGCGCTCGTTCTCACCGCGGGTTTCGGTCACACCTTGGTGGATCGCATGCGCCCCGCACCCAATCGTGACAATGACGTCGATCCCCTGCTCTACTGCGAAAACACCCATATCCCGGTGTGCCTTCTCGCTCTCGGGACCGAGTTCGAGCATTTCGCCAAGGACCGCAACGGTGTGGCGTTCATGACCAAGAACCGCAAGGGCGCTCAAGCCCGCGCGCATCGAATCGGGGTTCGCGTTGTAGGCGTCATTGATGAGTGTCACGTCGCCCGGCAACTCGCTCACCTGCATGCGCCCTGGGGAGCGCTGTTCGGCGGAGCGAAGCCCTGCGACGACGTCCTCAAAGCCCACCCCAGCAGCTGCGGCCGCGGCCGCGGCTGCAAGAGCGTTTTTCACGTGATGCTCGCCCGTGAGCGTGAGAGAGACGGGCGCCTTCTTACCGCCCATATGGAGCATGAAGCTCGCCCTAGCGGCGCCATCAAGGCCGACATCGCTCGCGTAGGCTTCCGCGGAGTCGTCAGTAAGGGAAAAGTGCACGACTCGAGCGCACGTGCGCGACTGCATTGCCTTTACCCGCGCATCGTCGGCATTAAGCACGGCGGTTCCGGTTTCCTCGAGAACCTCGACGAGCTCCCCTTTCGCGAGGGCGATGTTGTCGAGGCCTCCGAACTCGCCCACGTGGGCCGAGCCGACGTTAAGAACAAGGGAAATATCGGGGCGCGCGATGTGCGTGAGATGGGCGATGTGCCCAATGCCCCGTGCCCCCATCTCGAGCACGAGAAAGCGCGTCGTTTCGCTGAGCTCGAGGACGGTGAGGGGAAGACCCAGCTCGTTATTGCGGCTTCCAATGGGTGCGATTGTGTCCCCGACTGGCGCGAGGATTGCGTGAAGCAGATCCTTCGTGCTCGTTTTACCGTTCGAGCCTGTCAGCGCGATCACGATCGGCGGCCTCGCACTCGCACGTGCTTCGGCCAACTCGTGTCGTGCGAGGATTTCGAGCGCCTCGAGAGGATCCGCGACCTGAATAGCGGGAAGCTCGAGACCGGGGACAGCCTTCGTCACGAGAGCCGCAGCGGCACCGGCCCTCGCGGCCGCGCCCACATAGTCGTGACCATCGACGTGCTCGCCTTCGAAGGCGACAAACAGGTCTCCTTCACCGATGACACGCGAATCAACGCTCGCCTTTCCGTGGACGCTTTCGTTGCCGTGAGCGCCACCGACGAGTCGGCCGCCCACGAGACGCGCGATTGCGCCAACCGTCGTCTTACGCATCGCGCACCTCCGTCGTCAGGTCCGCCTTATGTGCACGCTGCCACGCCGCTAGCGCCGTGCGTGCGTGGACCCGGTCGTCGAACTCAATCGTGCGATCGGCGAGTACCTGTCCACTTTCCGCGCCTTTGCCCGCGATAAGCACGACGTCACGCGCGTCCGCTTCGCCGATCGCTCGTGCGATCGCTTCGGCACGATCTCCCACGTTCTCGACGTCGGCACGGCACGTCGTCGGAATGCCCGCGAGCACATCGCGCCTAATCGATGCCGGATCCTCATCGCGCGGATTGTCGTCCGTGACGAACACGCGATCAGAAAGTCGCGCAGCGATCTCTCCCATGATCGGTCGTTTGAGCGAATCCCTGTGCCCACCCGCACCGAAAACCGTCACGATTTTTCCGACGCCCTCGAGGGTGTGGAGCGTCTCGAGAGCCTGCTCAAGCGCGTCCGGAGTGTGCGAATAGTCCACGACGACGCGCGGGCAAGCGTCGGACTCGGCGACCCTCTCCATGCGCCCCGGGACCGTGCCCGCCACCGCAAGCGCCCGACGCACCGCCTCCCCCTCGAAGCCGAGCGCTCGAAGGACGAGTGCGACCGCGAGGGTATTGGCTACGTAGTGGGTTCCCGGAAGCGCGCTTTCGAGCGTAAAAGGTTCGCCTTCCGACGGTTGCACGGTGAACACCGTTCCGTACTCTCCGCGGCGGATCTCCCCCACCGTGAAGTCGGCTTCGTGTCCTTTTGCGGAGTACGTCGTCACCGGAACGCTCGCATGGGCTGCGAGACGACGGCCCCACTCGTCGTCGACACACACGATTCCCCGCTTCGCATGCGCGGGCGTAAACAGTGATGCCTTCGCCTCGAAGTACTCCTCCATGTCCTTGTGAAAGTCGAGGTGGTCCTGGCTGAGGTTCGTAAACACCGCAACCTCGAACTGGACGGCGGCTACTCTGTGGAGCACCATCGCGTGGCTCGATACTTCGAGCGCGGCACACGTCATGCCCTCGTCGACCATGTGGCGCATAAGCGCGTGGACGTCAGTCGCCTCGGGGGTCGTGCGCTCCGTCGGAATTTGCTCCTCGCGCCCGCCTGCCCAGGCGAGAAACGTCCCGTTCGTGCCGACGATTCCGGCACTTTCACCGAGCTCTTGGAGCGTGCGCGCACACATCGTCGTGACCGAAGTCTTGCCGTTCGTTCCGGTCACACCGATTAGCGGGATGGCATGCGAGGGCTCGCCATACACGAGATTTGCGGCGAAGCCCGCGAGCGCGCGGGGATCCTCGCACACGAGCACCGAGTAGTCGCCCCCCGGATGCGCGTCGTTCACGATCGCAGCGCCCGCTTCGTCCGTGAGAATTGCGGCGCAGCCCTGGCTGAGCGCCGCCTTGGCGTAGGTCGCTCCGTGCGCGTTTTCACCCTGAACGGCGACGAAGAGAGCGCCGGTTCCCGCCTTGCGGGAATCGATCGTCACGGATGAGATCGGCACACTCCTACCGCGCAGCTCGAGTACGCCCGCTCCAGGCGCCCCTTCGAGCTGCCGGGCGAGATCTCCCAGCATGAGATCGGTGCGATCACTCACGAGTTTCACTTCCATTCGTTCTGAAGTTGAGTTCCAGGCTCGCCGGAGGGGGCGATGCCGCGGCGTTGAAGAGCGTAGCCAAGGAGTTCGGAAACCGCGGGGCCCGCCACGACCGAGCCCGACTTGAACCCCTTAATTCCGTAGACGAACACGCCGACGACGAGTTGCGGGTCATCCATCGGGGCCATCGAGATAAACGATGAGGTGTACGTTCCCCCGGGCACCTGCGCCGTTCCGGATTTTCCACCGACCGCGTAGCCCGCGACGCTACCGGCAGCCTTGCCATCATCATCGACGTCGTTATCCATGAGGGCCCTCATGGTCGCAGCGGTCTCACTCGAGACCACGCGAGTGTGCTCTCCCTCGGGCTCCGGGGTGAAAGAGCCGTCATTAGCGACGCGTCCCTTGACGATGCGCGGCTGAATGTGCACACCGTCGTTCCCAAACGTCCCCACCGCCGAGGTGATCTGTAGCGCGGTGACGGCGTATCCCTGGCCAAAGGCCGTAGCGTACTGCGTACGCCCGCGCCAGTCCTTCGCCGCGTGGAGGATGCCTGCGGATTCACCGGGGAGGTTCACTGCAGTTTTCGCGCCGAACCCAAACCCCCGCAAGTACTCTTCCCGCTTTTCCTTCGGGACCCGCTCAGCGATTTCGACCGTGCCGACGTTGGAGCTGTGCTTCAGGACTCCGGCGAGCGTGTAGTGCGCTACGGGGTGCTCGTGCGAGTCCTTGATACTCTCTCCGCCAAATTCCTTGCGGTAGGGGATCGTGAAGTGGTCGTCGACCTTTGCCTTGCCCTCGTTGATCACCGTAGCCACGGTGAACAGTTTGCCTGTGGAGCCGGGCTCGAAGACGTTGGAAACGGACTGGTTTCCGCGGTACTTTGCGTCGGACGCGCCCGGGTTGTTCGGATCGTACGTGGGGTAGTCCGCGAGCGCGAGAACATGGCCGGTCTTGGGATCGATCACCACGGCCGAACCGCCGCTGCCACCAAAATCCTTGACGCGCTGCGCAAGAATTTCCTGGGCGCGGTATTGAAGGTCTCGATCGATCGTGAGCTCGATGCTTTCACCGTCGATCGCTTCTTTTTCATGGACCTTAGCCGAGGGGATGAGTTGGCCGCCCGCACCCCGCTCGTACTGGCGTTCGCCGTCGGTCCCTCGCAGAATCTTGTCGAATGACAGCTCAGCGCCCGCGAGGGCCGTGCCGTCGGAGCCCGTGAAGCCCACGATATTACCGGCGACCTGGCCCGCCGGGTACAGACGCTCGGCGACTCGCTCCGAGGTGACACCACCGATCTTGAGTTGCTTGACGGCAGCCTCAACCTCCGGACTCACGTCTTTCGCGAGGACGGTGTAGCCCGATTTACCCGTGAGCTTCTCTTCGAGCTCCTCCACGCTCATCTGCAAAAGAGGTGAAAGCTCCATCGCGACGGCCTTGACTCCCTTGACCGTCGCCGTTTGAGACTTTGCTCGGTACTCGGGCATCTGACGCTGGTCCACAATGATCGTGTAGCGCTCGGTGCTCGTCGCGAGCACCTGCCCGTTCGCGTCGAGAATATCGCCGCGTAGAGCTGGAACTGGCTCGGTGTGCAAGCGCTTCGCCCGGGCCTCAGCCGCGAGCTCCGCCGAGTTGATGCCCTGAATCCACACCAGGCGCAGGCTGATCGCGAGGGCCGCAATCAGCATGAGCGCCACGATCACGCGGTGGCGGCGATAAGGCTCATACCCGTTCCGGGCACGCGCGGCGCCGGCCGATTGACGGGAAGCGTGAGAACGCCCGTCACGCACGGTGCGCGGCGGGCGGCTGCGAGAATCTCGCGGCGGACGGGAATTCGGCACGTCTAGCGCGCCCTCTCGTTACCCATGCCGTAATCGTAAAGATTCTTCGGCGCTTTTGTGACGTGCGGAACGAGCGCGGCCGCTCCCTGCGTCGCGGCCGCAGCCTCACCGATGATGCTGCCGTTCGCGAGATCGATGTAGGCGACCTTCCCTGCAGGCACCATCCCGAGCTCACGTGCCTGGCGCTCAAGCTCCTGTGGTGTTCCGAGAAGATCCGACTTCTCCTCGAGGATCTGCGTCTGCTCGCTCAGTTCACGCGATTCGCGCTGGAGCTTCGCGACCTCGTAGCTCATGTTCGTCATCGAAATGTTGAGCAATAGGGTCGCGACCACGGCGCCGAGCAGCACGAGGGTGCACAGCACCGTGAACGGGATGGAGCTGCGTTGGATGTGCGGGCGCGAGACAAGCGCGAGGTTCGCCTTGCGCGCATGAGCAGGGGCGAAGCCAGCACGCCTGCGTGAGGCGGGGGATGCAGCGAGCTGTGCCATAGCTATGAGATCTCCGGTGGTGTTATGCGTTCAATGGCGCGCAAACGCACGCTTGCGGAACGGGGGTTGGTTTCTTGCTCGCTCGCTGGCGCCTTCATGGCGCCACGCTTCACGAGCGAAAAATCGGGGGCAAACTGAGCGAGGTCGACGGGCAATCCTTCGGGGGTCTTCGACGAGCTCGCCGCGGTGAAGGCTTCCTTGACCATTCGATCCTCGAGAGAGTGGTACGACTCGATCACGAGCCTCCCTCCCGGCGCGAGGGCCGCGAGAGCGTTGTCGAGCGCGCCGTGCAGGATGTCGAGTTCCTCATTCACGGCGATGCGCAACGCCTGGAAGGTGCGCTTGGCCGGGTGACCGCCTGAGTGGCGGGACTTCGCGGGAATGGACTTTTCGATCGCACTGACGAGCTGAGGGGAGCGCTCGAAGGGTTCCGACGCTCGTTCCTTCACGATCGTGCGCGCGATGCGCCTGGAAAACTTTTCTTCGCCGTAGCGGTAGAGGATGTTCGCAATGTCCTGCTCCGACCACGTGTTGAGGATGTCCGCCGCGGTGAGCGCATCTCCATCGGGGTTCATACGCATATCCAGCGGGGCATCTGCGCTGTATGCAAACCCGCGTTCGCGCGTATCAATCTGAAAACTCGAGAGCCCGAGGTCCATGAGGATGCCGTCGGCCCTATCGCGCCCCGCGTGTGCGAGCGCGTCGGCAACGCGATCGTACGTGGTGTGTACGAGAGTGAAACGCCCCTCGAAGCCTTCGCTCGTGAGCCGCTCACGCGCGAGACCAAGCGCGGCGCGGTCGCGGTCGATACCGACGAGATGCGCATGCGGGAAGGCTTCGAGCACCGCACAGGCGTGGCCAGCCATTCCAAGGGTGCAATCCACGTAGGTGGATTCTTCCCGCTCAAGCGCCGGTCGAAGGAGTTCGAGGCACTCCTCGCGCATGACGGGTGCGTGAAGCTGGGATGCGTCCATGCCGTGCCTCCCTTCGCGCTTCGCTTACTTTCGCCGTTGCGGCGCCGATGTCGTGGTCGTTTCGCGGGTGACGTCATACCGTCAGACATCTCCTCGCTTGCGTCCCGCCACCGGGGAAGATGCGTCGGGGCGCAAGCGAAGAGATGCCTCGCGGCACGTCGTCTAGAACAAACCTGGAACGATTTCGGTTGCCGTTTGAGCGAAGGCCTCCTCGGTCTGTCCCAGATATGTCTCCCACGCCTCGCTCGACCAGATCTCGATGCGATTACCGGCACCAATAACCGTGCATTCGCGATCGAGTCCCGCATACGAGCGAAGGTGCGAAGGAATGGTCACGCGCCCCTGCTTATCCGGCACGACGTCTTCCGCTCCCGAGAGGAGCACGCGGAGGTAATCGCGCGCGTCCTTGCTCGTGACCGGCGCCTGCCGCAACTGCTCGTGGAGACTCTCAAACTCACGCATGGGATACACCGTCACGCAGTGTTCCTGGCCGCGGGTCATGACGAGTCCAGCCGCGAGCTGGTCACGAAACTTTGCCGGAAAGATGAGCCGCCCCTTGTCATCGAGCTTGGGCGTGAAGGTGCCAAGAAACATGGGCACCTCCATTCCCCCGTTCAATTCGGGTGGACCTCTCCTTACGCCCCCACTTTACCCCACTTCCCACCACAAACAACACCCCCTCCCCCACTTTGTCACGAAATCGGCATAAAACTGCAGTTCATGGCAGTGGAGGCAAGTGGAGGAGATTCCCCGCACAGCTCTTCAAGCACCCAAAATCGGAGGGTTTTCCCAGACTCACCGCACTACCCGCAAGGAAATTGCGCGACACCGACCGAGACGCATTTACACACAAAATGCCTGTTCAGAACAGCTAATTGGCGCAAAGAGTGCACCGTCGCACCAAGGTCGCAAGATCCTGGAGGGCAACGCGGGTGGAGGAAAGTGGGGAGAGTGGAGGGAAGTGGAGGAGGCAGTGGAAAGTCGAGGGCGAGGGAAGCACGCTCTAGGACTTAGAACCTAAGGAATGCAGTAGAGAGCCGGGATCGAAGGACGATGCCGGTTTCCTTTATCGCTGGCGCTTGCCTACACAATAAACCGGCTTCCCTTTCGTGAAGCCGGTTCCTACAGGACGATCCGGGCAACGGCGCCCGGGAAACGCTAGCGCTCGCGACCGCGTTCGTCCCAGCGATCTTCGAGTTTCTTCATGAAGCTCGACTGCTGAGACCCCTTGGAATTCTTCCCCGCAACTCCCTGCGTGAAGGACGGGTGCATCCGTCGAGGGTCATCGAGGGGGATGGTCTTCGGCTTTTCCGCTGAAAGACACACGAATGCCCCGACGACCATGACGATAAAGGCAAGAACACCGAGCCACACTGCCGGCAGCGACACCGCAAAAATCAGAAGCGCGAGACCACCGACGATGACGCCGCCACCGAGTGCGATGCGGCGAGGGTTAAACGACGACGACTTTTCAGCCCCACCGAACTGGTGCGCAAGCGTGGGGTCATCGCTCGACAGCTGCTTTTCGAGCTCGTCGAGGATCCTCTGCTCTTTTTCGGAAAGTGGCATTGGTGCCTCCTTACACCGAGACAAAGTAGGCCCTATCCACGCACGAGAGTGAGGGGCGCTGCTCGGCGGATCGTCGTGCCTTCAGTGTAGGCAGCAAACCTGAGATTCGGAAAACGCACCGCTATCGAGAGCCCCCGCCTCGCGTCTCGCCTGTGCCCGCATCCGTGCCGTCCTTCGCCTCAAGGTCACGTTTGTCGAGCCCGGACGCTCTGGCGAGCGACCTGACGCCGAAGCGTTCACGAGCACGGTCCATCGCCCGATCCACATCGCTCCACGTCGCCGATCGCCCTTCGAGATCACCTTGCGCATGCACACTCGAGGCAGGCACGAGGTGCTCGGCCCGCACTCCGAGCAGGCGTACGGCACCCACCCCCTCGAGGGCACGCTCGCACACGACGAGGGCGCGCTCACGAAACTCCTCGCTCTCCTGAACCGGAATGGGGAAGCTACCCGTTCGCGTGAGGCTCGACCAATCGGGGCGACGAACCTTGATGGAGACGCTCTTCGCGGCCAGGCCCCGCCTGCGCAATCGGAACGAGACTTCGTCGGCCATGCTCGTCGCGATCGAGCGCAGCCGCACGGGATCAGCGATATCGGTCGAGAACGTACGCTCCTTTCCGATGCTCTTATCTTTCGCACTCGCGCCGACGGGACGCGGATCCTCGCCGCGCGCGAGCGCAAGCAGCGCGGGGGCGGCGGAGCCCACGGCTCTGCTCACAACGCTCGGAGGGAGGGCCGCGAGATCTCCGACGGTGACGACACCGAGGTTCGTGAACTTCTTCTGCGCGACGGGGCCCACGCCACCGATGGCGGAAAGCGGAAGCGGCGCAAGGAACTCAGCCGTGCGTTCAGGCTCAACGACGTCAATGCCGTGGGGCTTGGCGCGCGAGGACGCGATCTTCGCGACGGATTTTGAGATACCAACGCCCACGGAGCAGGTCAGGTGGACTTCGTCCCATACAGCCTGGCGGATGTCTCTCGCGATCGTTGCCGGCTCCCCTAGCAGACGCTGCACCCCGGAGATATCGAGATACGCCTCGTCCACGCTTACCGCTTCGCGAACGGGCGTAAACCGGTCGAGAACAGCCATGATCTGCGCGGACACGTCCCGATAGTGGGCGTGCCGACCGGGCAAAACAATCAGATCGGGGCACAGTGCACGCGCGCGGCTCATGGGCATCGCCGAGTGGACCCCGTATCGGCGTGCCTCGTAACTAGCGGTCGCGACGACTCCCCTGGGCCCATCGCCACCAACCGCAAGGGGGCGGCCCCGCAAACGCGGGTCGTCGCGAACTTCGACGGAGGCGAAAAAGGCATCCATGTCGACATGCGCGATCGCGCGCTGCCACGGCTCACCGTCCATGCCGCACCTCCCAACGCTTGGCACTTAAGCCTACGCGGTCAGGCAGCGGCAAGAGCCTCAAGCCCGAGGAGCTCTTCCTTCACCGAGTGAACATAGGCGAGGGTCTGTTCGGCGTGCTCCTGCACGTCCTGCTGGGAGATTCGACTCGTGTGCTCCCAGTAGTGCTCCGCGCTACGGCGAAGCTCGACAAAACGCGCCGCCTCCCGTGCGCGCGCCCTGTGCATTCCGCCCATGCGCTCAAGCGCCACCCACACGTTCAGGGGCAGCTTGCGTTTCCTTTGAGTGTTTGCTCGGCGAATCGCGAGCCCCGCAATCTTGAGCGCCGCACGGTGGACGCGCTCGAATCGTTCAGCGGCGCTCACGCCTGCCTCATTGAGGCTCGCGTGGATCTCGGCTTCGAAAGTCTCCAAACGATCCAGATCCGCGTTAAGTTCCCGAATTTCGCGCAGCGCCGCAGGCGCCGCCACTGTCATGGTCGATGTCATGATTCTTCCCCTTTCTCGACACTCACGACGATAGGAAGGGGGTGAGACATTTAAACTCGAGTCATGGCACGCAACCGTCGATCGAACCGGCTCCCCCTCCACCTCCCCTTCTTCGAGGACATTCCCACTAGCCACTCAGTCGTGCGGTTGGAACCCGAAACAGACGGTTCCTACACCGTGATCATCGATGGCATGGAGAGCTCCCACATCCACCCCGATCCCGAACACCTCGTCTTCGAATACATGCGGTGGATCGCCCTGATCATGACGACGACGTACCCCCGCGAGACGGCACTGAACATCGCCCACCTCGGCGGCGGAGCCGCCTCACTCCCCCGAGCCCTCGCCCATCATTTCCCCGCCTCCCGGAACTCCGTCATCGAACTCGACGCACAACTGATCAACTTCGTTCGCGAATGGGTGGACCTTCCTCCATCGCCTCGCGTCGCCATCCGCGAGGGCGATGCCTTCACCGTTCTTCCCACCCTGCGCACGGCACGCTTCGACGTAGTAATACGCGATGTCTTCTCCAACTCCCGCACGCCCCTCGCCATGCGCAGCCTCGAAGCAGCACGCGAACAGCGACGAATCCTCAACGACGACGGCATGTTTCTCGCCAACATCGCCATGGATCGAGACCAGCGCGAACTCGCCGATGAGATCGTCACGCTGCGCGAAGTCTTCGGCGAGATCGAGCTCATCGCGGAACCGAGCGCCATCAAGAAACGCCGCCGCTCTAACTGCATCGCCGTCTACGCACCCGGCGGGCTCAGCGACGATACCCGCCGAGCGATTCGAACCGACGCGGTGACAGTGCGCACTCTCGACAAAAAGACCGTCGACAAACTCGCCAGTGGCGGCAGCGTTGTTGAGCTCGGCGGCGACGCGAACGCAGCCACCGTCGGACATTAAAAAAGTTCCGCACCCTGCACGGGTGCGGAACGAAAGCCTAGCGAGGCAAACCTACGCGAGCGAACGAACGTGCGCGGCCTGCGGGCCCTTGTCGCCGTCGACAACCTCGAACTCGACGCGCTGGCCCTCATCGAGGGTGCGGAAACCGTCCATGTCAATGCTCGTGTGGTGAACGAACACGTCAGCGCCGCCACCATCAACCTCGATGAAGCCGAAACCCTTTTCGGCGTTGAACCATTTAACTGAGCCCTGTGCCATGCGTGGACTCCCCTAACTTCTCGTACCAAACTGCGCGAAAACACGCGCACGTACCATCATTCCACGCTCGGCATTCACGCGCCCAGTTTCCCTTCAGCGTGTCGAGCAGATTCCCGCTAACCGCGCGAGCGCACACCCGGCTTGGAACGCACATGAAAAGCGACCATAATGGAATGTCGCTTCTGCCTCCCGCGAAGGGACGCACGCGAATCGTGACCCATCCTGGAAGGACCCCACGTGGCTTCCTCTGACGAGCAAATCGCCCTCGAACAGCGCTACGCCGACCGAGTCTACGCACGCATCGACGAACAAATCGCGCGCCTAGAAACACAACTCACTGACGTCATCGGCGCCCAAACCGCGAGCACGCACCAAAACCGCAGCGAGCGAGACTCCTTCGCGACGTTCTACGAGGATCGGATCGGACTGCTGAGGTCCGTCTCATCGAACGCTATTTTTGGCCGGCTCGACAGGTCCGACGCCACCCGACACTACATTGGGCGCATCGGCGTGTTCACCGCTGAAGGCACCCAGCTCCTGGTCGACTGGCGCGCCCCCGCAGCCGCCGCGTTTTACCAGGCAACGCCGAGGCACCCGCAGAGCGTTCGCTTGCGTCGGCACCTCGTCACTTCGGGACGAACCGTGACCGATATCGAAGACGACGTTCTCGACGGCACGCTCCTCGACTCAGATGAGCACCATTCGAGTCTCCAGGGAGAAGGAGCACTCCTTGCGGCGGTCTCCGCGAAACGCACGGGCCGCATGGGCGATATCGTCGCGACAATCCAGGCCGAACAAGATCGCATTATCCGCCACGAAACACGCGGCGCGCTCGTTGTGCAGGGAGGCCCCGGCACCGGCAAGACTGCCGTCGCCCTCCACCGCGCGGCATACCAGCTTTATACGCACCGTAAGAGGCTCGAGCATTCGGGCGTTCTCATCGTTGCCCCCACGCGCGGCTTCCTGCGCTACATCGAGCGCGTGTTGCCCAGCCTCGGCGAAACAGGCGTCGTCACCCTCACGCCTGGCGAACTCGTTCCGGGCGTGCGGGCAGACACACACGATTGCGACGACGTCGCCCGCGTCAAAGGGTCCCTCGCGATGACGAAGGTGCTACGCCGCGCCGTCAAGGCGCGCCAGCAAGTCCCCAAGGGTCCTATCGACCTCAATATCGACGGGGTCCACATCACTCTTACTCCGGGCGATGTCCGTGCAGCACGCGCCGAAGCCCGCGCGACGGGCAGGCCGCACAACCATGCACGCACAACCTTCGTACGCGCCGCACTCGACCGCCTCGTTGAGGCCTATGTCGCCGAGCTCACGCGCCTCGAACGCCCGTGGGCAGAGGAGGACCGCGCGGATCTCCTCCACGATCTGCGAACGAACCACGACGTCAAAGTCGCCCTCAACCGGTGCTGGCTGCCATACAGCCCGCAATCCTTCGCCCGTTCATTCTTCGCGAGCATCGAGCGGCTGGTTCACGCGGCGGGCGACCACATGAGCGCGCGGGAGATCAAGCTTCTTCACCGCCCGAAGGACGCCGAGTGGACGATCGAAGACGTCGCCCTCCTCGACGAAATCGCGGAACTCCTCGGCGATGACGACACCGCCGCGCAGCGCGAGCAAAACAAGGCTCGCACCACCGAACGCTCGAACCTCGAGTACGCCGAAAAGGTGCTGTCCATGATTGATTCCGAGGGGATCGTCAGCGCCGCCGAGCTCGCCGCTCAGGTTGGGGCGCGGCGCGACAGCCGCACTCTCGCCGAGAAAGCCGCAATGGATCGCACCTGGACCTACGGCCACATTGTGGTCGACGAGGCACAAGAGCTCTCACCCATGATGTGGCGTGCACTCATGCGTCGAAACCCCACGAAGTCGTTCACGATCGTGGGCGACGTGGCGCAGACCTCCTCGGTCTCCGGCGCCGACTCGTGGGATCACGCACTTTCGCCATTTCTTGAGGATCGGGCCAGCATCGAGGAGCTCACCGTCAACTACCGCACGCCGTCGCGGATCATGCGTCACGCCTCCGCACTCGCTGCCGCACACGGCTTGCGAGTGACGGAGGTCAAGAGCGTGCGCGAAGGTGAACACGACGTCCGCTTCCGGCGCACACGTTCCGACAGGGTCATCGAGGAAGCAGTTCACGACGCACGCACGCTTGCCGACCTCACGCAGGGCCGCGTGGCGATCCTTTGCCTCGCCGAGGATCTTGATGCCCTCTTGGCGGGAGCTTCGGCCGTATTCGGCGCCTCGGCAGTGGGCCGTGGTTCGATCGGTGTGGACCGAGAAGTTTCCGTGATGACTCCGACGGATGCCAAGGGACTCGAGTTCGACGCGGTCGTCATCGTGCGCCCCGCCGAGATTCTCACGAGCCATGATCGCGGCGCTAACGATCTGTACGTCGCGCTTACGCGGCCGACTCAGGCACTCAGCGTGGTTTATTCGGGAGTTCTCCCCGCCGGATTAGGCGCGTAGGGCCCCGGCGGCTTCTGGGTTCGGGCCGAGGCATCCACTTCGGCGGAAGCATAAAAGAACCGATGGCCGCGGCTTCCCCTCCGCGACCATCGGCCAAGAAAATCATACAGTGTTTTTCGAGGGCCTCCGACCACTTTTCTCAAAATCTCTCAAGCAAAGAGATATGCCGCGAGATTTTTGCCTGCTCCGGAGGAAAGCTACGGAATCCCGGGCTAGTGGGGCCGGGGCAAGCAACGCGCATCGCCGGTCAGCCTTCGGCTCGTTCAACGCGCTCGGCAGGAGTGCTGCGCCCTACTTCTCGCCCTCGGTTCGTAGTTCCTCGATGGCCGACTCAAAATCCTCGAGGCAGTCGAATCCGCGATAGACGCTCGCGAAACGAAGGTAGGCGACGAGGTCCAGTTCTTTGAGCGGCTGCAGAATCGCGAGGCCTACGTCATGGGCGTCGATCTCCGACACGCCCTTGAGACGAATCGCCTCCTCCACGCGCTGCGCGAGGACCGCGAGTTGATCGTCAGTCACTGGTCTCCCCTGGCATGCTTTACGCACCCCAGAAATCACCTTGGACCGAGAGAACGGTTCACTCACGCCAGAGCGCTTATGGACCGCGAGCGACGCTGATTCCGTAGTCGAGAATCGCTTATTGCACGCAGGGCACTGCCGGCGGCGGCGGATTGTCATGCCGTCGTCGGCTGTACGCGAGTCCACGACGCGCGAATCTTCATTCCTACAAAATGGGCAGTGCACCCCGCGATTCTACCAGGGCGCCCCATTCATACTCCGAGGCCCTACCCGCTAGAGCGTGGGCAGCGCGAGCTCCTGACCCGGGTGAATCACGGTGCCATCGAGACCGTTGACGTCCTGGACAAGCATGAGATAGTCGCGAACATCGGTGCCGGCAGGCGCGTTAGCCGAGACAATGCTCCAGAGGCTC
This sequence comes from Dermabacter sp. HMSC06F07, assembly GCF_001807345.1. Classification (NCBI taxonomy): domain Bacteria; kingdom Bacillati; phylum Actinomycetota; class Actinomycetes; order Micrococcales; family Dermabacteraceae; genus Dermabacter; species Dermabacter sp. HMSC06F07. The sequence goes on along the minus strand of NZ_KV788584.1, from coordinate 111,500 downwards.
TGCCCCTCCTCGACCTGGACGGTCGTGTACGACACGGCGCCCTCCACACCCGCGACCGCCGCGGGCGAGAAAAAGACAACGCCGGCGACGATTGCCGAAGCAGCGAGCACGAGCGCAATGAGCGAGGCCACGACGATGCGGCCGCGGCGAGTAAGACGAAGGCGAACATTCTTTCGAACCGGCTGAGTGCTACACGTAGAAGTAGTCATTTTTAGAATCCTTGTTCGATTGACGACATGACGAGCGTACGATCATCTGTTCGAAAAAGTCAAGACACTTTCGAACACATGTTTGGAACAAGCGTTCTGTTCCGGTACCTTTGAGGTACGCCTCCACTAGACAACGGGGGTGAGACATTTAAACTCGCCCCACCGAAAGGACCGGCGCATGGCACCCACAGCTCACGGCTCTTCAGCTGGCGCCCCCGCCCTCACCGAACGCCAACAACGCATCCTTGAGACGATCGCCCGTTCCATCCGCGCAAACGGTTACGCACCCACGATGCGTGAAATCGGCGAAGCAGTGGGCCTACAGTCACCGTCGTCGGTCTCCCACCAACTCTCGGAGCTCGAGCGCAAGGGATACATTCGCAAAGATCCGAAACGCCCCCGCACTCTCTGGCTCGTGGAAGCAGACGAGGAAGGCGAGCCGCTCCCGAGCGAATTCGAAGCGCCCGGCTCCCCCGCCGTCAACGTCCCGCTCGTGGGCACAATCGCGGCTGGCGTGCCGATCACCGCTGAGGAACAGGTAGAAGATGTTTTCGCGCTCCCCTCGCAGCTCGTGGGCGATGGCGAGCTCTTCCTGCTCAAGGTTCAAGGTGATTCGATGATCGATGCCGCCATTTGCGACGGCGACTGGGTCGTCGTCCGCCAGCAGAAGGTCGCAGAAAAAGGCGAGATTGTCGCGGCCATGATCGATGGCGAGGCAACAGTGAAGACCTTCGCACGAAGCGACGGGCACGTGTGGCTCATGCCCCACAACCCTGCCTTCACGCCGATCCTGGGCGATGAAGCCGAAATCCTCGGCAAAGTTGTGGCGGTTCTCCGCGCGGTCTAGAGACTATCTGGATGCGGCGGCGCAGCGAGCTCTGTGCGCAGCCGCTCGAGTGCGGCAAGCGCCACGGCGCTATCCCGCGTCGTCCACAGCGGAGGAATTGCCTGGCGAATCACGCCCCCATAGGACTTCGTCGCGAGCCTCGAATCCAGCACCGCCACCATCCCACGGTCGCTCTCGGCACGGATAAGTCGCCCGGCTCCCTGCGCCATGCTGAGTGCCGCCTGTCGAACGGCGACCTCGTAGAAACCGTTGCGCCCGAGTCGCGCGTATTTCTCTTGTCTCGCTGAAGCGAGCGGATCATCGGGCCGTGGGAATGGGATCCTGTCGATGAGCACAAGGCGGCAGGCCTCGCCGGCGACGTCAATGCCCTGCCAGAACGTTCGCGTCCCGAACAGACAGGTGTCGCGGCTCTGCCGGAATCGCGAGGTGAGCGCCGCGTTCGAATCCTCTCCCTGTAGGAGCACCGTGCGCCCGGTCATCCGTCGTACATACTCCGCTGCCTCCTCGGCCGCTCGGCGGGAAGAGAAGAGCCCGAGCGCTCCTCCTCCGGCGGCGTCAATGAGTTCGACGATGTGGTCGAGTGTCGCGCTCGAGATACCCTCGCGGCCCGGAGCAGGAAGATGCGAGGCGACATAGAGGATCCCTTGCTGGGCGTACGCGAAGGGAGAGCCTACATCGAGGGCCGACCACCACTCGCGCACAGCATCCTCGCTTCGAGTGGCACCAACGTCGCTTTCAGGCTCGGCATACTTGTCAGCGCGAAGCCCGAAAGAGAACGCGGCGCTTTCAAAACGGCCGCCGAACGTGAGCGTCGCCGAGGTAAAAATCGATGTGCGTTCATCGAGGATCCGGGTTTTTACGAGGCCAGCGACGCTGAGTGGAGCGACGTCGATAAATGTTCGCCCGAGGGCCTCGCTGTGATTGAGGTAGACGACATCGTCCTCGTGGGGCGCGAGCAATCTCTCGCACACGTCGATGATTTCTTGCAGCTTTGCACGCACGGATGTGCGCGCCCCCGCGCTCGTCGCGTCGGAGCTATCGCCGGCATTTTTTGCTTCCGCGCGCGCCGACTCAGCTTCGGCGCGGATAGCCGCGAGAGTGTCGCGAAGCCGGGCTTCGAGTTCGCCACGCACCCTCCCGTCGGGGAGCGGGGCGAGAGCTTCCTGGAGGGCGCTTCCCGCATCGTCAAGTTCGAGTGCGTTCACGCCGAGGCTTCTCAGCTCCCGAACGGCACCGCGAATCGTGCCCTGATGCAGCGATTCGGTCACCGAGGACGTCACGCGGTCAACAAACTCGTGGGCTTCGTCGATGACTACGACATCGTGCTCGGGGATGATCCCGTGCCCGTCGAAGGCGTCAATAGCGTAGAGCGCATGGTTTGTCACGATGACGTCGGCCTCGCGCGCGAGTGCGCGATTGCGTTCCGCGAAGCATTCGTCGTGGAATGGGCAGGAAGAGCCAATGCACTGGGAGCCGGTCACGGAAACCTGGCGCCACGCTCGGTCCGATACCGGGGTGTCGAGATCGTCGCGGTCACCCGTATCTGTCGACTGCGCCCACTCGCGCAGCCTCTGCACCTGCGCACCTAGGCGTTCGGAATCGTGCTTAACTCCCGTGACCGAAGCCTCGGCGAAAAGCGAACCTTCCTCGAGTTCATCGGGATAGCCGCCCTCCAGCTTGTGGAGGCACACGTAGTTGCCGCGCCCCTTAAGGAGGCTGAAGCTCGGAACACGCTCGAGTTTCGTCCCGAGGGCTTCAACAATGCGAGGGAGGTCCTTGGCGACGATCTGGCTTTGCAATGCGAGCGTCGCGGTCGTGATGACGACGGGGGTTCCGCGTTCAATCGCGCGTTTGAGGGCGGGAACGAGGTACGCGAGAGACTTGCCCGTGCCCGTCCCTGCCTGCACAAGGAGGTGGCGGCGCAGCTCGATGCTTCGCTCGATGGCGCCAGCCATGGCCCGCTGCCCCGGGCGATCTGCGCCGCCGACTGCGGCGACCGCTGTCGCGAGTAGCTGGTCGAGGTCCGTGCCTGATGCGTTCACTGGCGCGCGGCGGCGAGTTCGGAAGCGAGAGTCTCATCGACGCGTGCCACGAGGCGCGTGCCCTCAGCGAGGAATTCCTCGCTCACGAGCTCGCCCTGAGTGTGCACGCGCGAGACGAGGTCGCCGCGCGTATAGGGCACGACGACATCGATGTCGACCGAGGGCCGCGGGAGCATGTCGGCGATGAGTGCACGCAACTCCTCAATGCCGTCACCCGTGCGGGCCGACACGACGGCCGCGTGCTCCACTTGCGAGCGCAGGCGCGCGATCGTTTCGGGACTCGCGAGATCCGCTTTGTTCAGAGCCACGATTTCAGGCACGTCGAAGCCTTCAATATCAGCGAGAACGGCGCGTACGGCGCGAATCTGCCCCTCGGGATCGGGGTGGGAGGCATCGACGACGTGCAGGAGGAGGTCCGCCCCGGCGACTTCCTCGAGGGTGGAGCGGAAGGCCTCCACGAGCTCGGTGGGAAGGGAGCGCACGAATCCGACGGTATCCGCAAACGTGAATTCGCGACCGTCGGGCGTCACTGACCTGCGCACGGTTGGGTCGAGTGTCGCAAACAGGGCGTTTTCAACGAGGACGCCGGCACCCGTCAGGCGGTTAAGCAGGGAGGACTTCCCGGCGTTTGTGTATCCGGCGATCGCAACAGAGGGAACGTTGTGGCGTTTGCGGTCGGCGCGCTTGGCCTCGCGCGAGGGGGCCATCGCCTTGATGTCGCGCCTGAGCTTAGCCATGCGCGTGCGGATGCGGCGGCGGTCTAGTTCGATTTTCGTTTCGCCGGGGCCGCGGGAACCGATCCCGGCGCCACCGGCAACGCGGCCACCGGCCTGGCGCGACATCGACTCGCCCCAACCGCGCAAGCGCGGCAGGAGGTACTCGAGCTGCGCAAGCTCGACCTGGGCCTTACCTTCGCGGGATTTTGCGTGCTGGGCAAAGATGTCGAGGATGAGGGCCGTACGATCGATGACCTTGACCTTGATAATGTCCTCGAGCGCGCGGCGCTGCGAAGGGGCAAGCTGGCCGTCGCAGATCACGGTGTCAGCTCGAAGGTCGGCCACAATCTCGGCGAGTTCTTTCGCCTTGCCCGAGCCGAGGAAGGTGGCGGGATCGGGGTGGGCACGGCGCTGCATGACGCCGTCGAGAACGCGTGAGCCCGCAGTCTCGGCAAGCGCTGCGAGCTCGCGCATCGAGTTTTCTGCGTCTTCGACGTTGCCGGTCGTGAAAAGCCCCGCGAGCACGACGTTCTCAAGTCGAAGCTCGCGGTATTCAACCTCGGTGACGTCTTCGAGGTCGGTGCGCAGTTGATCGACGCGGCGCAGAGAGTGGCGCTCGGCGAGATCGAGTTGGTCGCCGTCGGCATCACTCTCATACGTTGTCGCCGAGATCGAGGCGTCGCCGCGTGAGAGGACGCGCTGCATAATCGAGGATTCGCGGGCGTCGCTTCCCGCATTCTCGGGCTCCGTTGCCTGCGGTGCTGCGTGTGATGTCTCGAATTCGGGATCGGGGACGAAGGGTGTCAAGTGCGCCTTTACTCCAGGTTCTCTCAAGTGGGGGCCTCGCGTGAGGTCTGCGTATAAGTGTGTCACGTCCGAACCCGTTGCGGGAGCTTTTCGCGTTCTGCGCCACTACACTCCTTGCTGTGACAAGCGACGCCCATTACTTCTCTCCCGCGCCCGGTACGGACCTGGAGCGCCGCGACCTGCGCGTGCACCTCGCTGGTGCCGAACGGAGCCTCGTGAGCGCGAAGGGTCTGTTCAGTTTCGATGGGCTCGACAAGGCAACCGCAATACTCCTCGACCATGCGGAGTTGTTCGCACCGCTCGCACCTAAAAGCGAGGTTCTCGATATTGGCTGCGGCTGGGGCCCGATTGCACTGAGCCTCGCGCTTACCCAACCGGACTGCCACGTCACGGCGATTGATGTCAATCCACACGCACGTGCCATCACGCGCGAGAACGCCGCACGGCTCGGCCTGTCAAACGTCACTGTCGCCGCGCCAGACGAGATTCCCGAGAGTGCCCGCTTCGATGCGCTCTGGTCGAATCCGCCGATCCGTATCGGCAAGAGTGAACTGCACACTGTGCTTACGCGGTGGATCGGCCAGCTCCGCGGGACGGGTACGGCCGCGATGGTCGTCGGGAAAAATCTAGGCGCCGATTCGCTCGCCACGTGGCTCGCGGGCCAATTCCCCACCCGGCCGGTCGAGAAGGTCCATTCCTCGAAAGGGTTCCGCTTGCTCGGCGTAGGCCCGGAGCGCCCAGAAGTTTAGAATCGCTCGCGCATGGGGAGGCGTCGGAATTCCGACGCCCGCCTAGCCTTCCTACTTCCCTCGCTCGCGCGCTGGCCCGCCGCAGGTGAGCTCACCGAGTTCGGCCGGGCCCGTGAGAGTCATGCGCCCGTAGGGGTCCCAACCAATTTCGAGGCGCCCGCCGCGCACATCGACGCGCCACGGCTCGCGCGTGTCGTCCCCACGTGCCTCAGCGAGAGCGGCAACCACGGCAGTCGCGCCGGTTCCGCACGAGAGGGTCTCCCCCACCCCTCGCTCGAAAACCCGCATGGCGACGTGTCGCTCGCCGCGGATCTCCACAAACTCAATGTTCGTGCCATTTTCGGGCTCGGGTTCAAGCTCGGGGCGTTCGGTGAGGTCAAGCTCGTCTAGGCTGAGGTTTTCGGGTAGCTCCACGACAGTGTGGGGGTTGCCCACGTTCACGTCAGTGCCTTCGAGGAAGCGGTCGGCAACGCGGACGATCCTCGTGACACCTTCAAGTTCTGCGGCCCCCATGCCCACGCGCACCTGCCACTGTGGGCCTTCCTCAAGGATCTCGACCGTGCGTACACCCGCGCGAGTCATGACGTCGAACACCCGATCCTCTACGTAACCGCGGTCAGCGAGAAACGCTGCGTAGGCCCGAACGCCGTTGCCGCACATTTGCGCAATCGTGCCATCAGCATTGCGATAGTCCATAAACCACTCGGGGACCGTGTCGAACCCCTGGCTTGCCGGATCACCGAGGCATCGCGTGCGAATCGCGCGGATCACCCCGTCCACTCCCGTGGGGCCCGCGAGCTCACGCACGCGTGCGCTGTTGAGCTCGCCTCGACCCGCAGGATCGTCGATCATCACAAAATCGTTTTTGGTGGCGCTCGCGTAGCTTAGAGCCTTGCGCGCGTTGGGGCATGAAGATGCAGTGGCCATGGCTCGATCATAGGCACGCGCGCGGCGGACCTCACACCTCAGCGTTTGACGGGCACCTAGCGGCGTGCGCAATCTCGCGCTCAATCACGGCGAGCGCTTCGTCGGAATCCTCCCCCGGCACCCACGTGAGCCGCGTATCTCGCCTGAACCACGTGTCCTGCTTGCGCACGAGACGGCGGGTATTGGTGATCGTCGACTCGATCGCTTGCTCGAGACTCCAGTGGCCCCGCACGTGCTTGATCATTTGGGCGTAGCCGATCGCCTGGCGCGCCGTCACCCCGCGCTCAAGGCCCGCATCGAGCAGCCCCTCGACCTCGTCGCGAAACCCGGCTTCGACCATGCGATGCACGCGCTCCTCGACACGCTCGTGGAGCGTGTCCCGGTCGAGCTTCACGGCGACGTACGCGATCGCCGGATCGTGGAACGTGTAGGTCGGCAGGAACGCGGAGAACGGCTTCCCCGTTAGGCGGTGCACCTCGAGCGCTCGCACGATTCGACGCTCGTCCCGCGGCGCAATTTTCGCGGCCGCATCGGGATCTGCTGCGGCGAGCTGGGCGTGGGCGGCTCCGGTGCCGATCACTCGCACGTGAGCCTCGATCTCCTCGCGCACGGCGGGGTCCGACGGCGGAAAAGCCATCACGTCGGTAAACGCCCGCACGTAGAGTCCCGAGCCTCCAACGACAACCGGAATCTTGCCCCTTTCGCGGATCTCGCTCGCAATCCGGCGTGCATCCGCCTGGAACGTCGCGACGCTCGCCTCTTCGGTGACGTCAAGAATATCGAGGAGGTGATGGGGAACACCGCGGCGCTCGCTCGGGGTCACCTTGGCAGTCCCCACATCCATTCCGCGGTAAAACTGGAGAGCGTCAGCGTTGATCACTTCGCCTCCGAAACGGCGAGCAGCCTCGATCGCGAGGGCGCTCTTGCCCGTTGCAGTCGCGCCCGCAATCACGACAAGCGGCGGCACCTGTCCGGCGCCACCGTCGTGGCCCCCACCACCGTTCACCGCATGTGCCACGTGAACTCCCTTCGATCTCACCACTGCTCGTTCGCGCACCGAGCCGAAAGCCGCTAGCGTGGACTTCACGCAGCCACCGACCCGGACACCACAGAAAGGCAGCCGATGCCCAACGGCCACTCACACGAAGCCGCACTCGCAGGCGAAGAACTCAGCATCGAACGTCTCAAGGAGTCCCTCGGGCGGCTCGGCTATGCCTTCGTCGAGGATGACGACACCCCCACCGTGTTGCGTGCGCGCTTTGACCACTATCCTTTCACGTTCGCAGTCGCCGGCGAGCACTCCCACATCCTCGTCGTCCGGGGACGCTGGGACGAGCTTCTCGCCGTGCAGCAGAAACTCGAAGCGACGCGCCTTTGCAACCACTGGAACATGGAACGCATGTGGCCAAAAGCGTACGTGCGCCGCGAGAACGACTCGGTACTCGGCGTGTACGGCGAGCTGGTCTTCGACTATTTCTACGGGGTTAGCGACGACGCGATCGACCGCGCCATCACGTGCGCGCTATCAACGACGGTAGCGTTCTTCGCGAGCCTCTCGACGCAGGTGAGCGACCAGGGCGACGTCACCGTCTGAGCGCGTGCCCTCACCGCCCGATTCGGCCTAGCGCTCCGGGCGCCTGAGGCTCGGAAGGCCGAGGCTCACGGGCCCACCGGGACCGGGCGTGCCGCACAAGGTTGCGTCTTCAAAGCCGTTCACCCGACGCTCCCACGCGTCGCCCGAGCGGGTGCGACGCACCTCGAATTCGCCGCCCTCGGCACCCGAGTCGGCGATCAAGTAGAACGGCGCGGCTTTGGTCACGCGAGCACGGACGACATCACCGGGACGAGGGCGGTCCGCCTCCGCATACCCTTCGGGCAGAGCAACGTGCACGAGCCGGCCGTCCTCGGCGCGGCCAGAGATGCGGTGCGTTTCGGAGTCTCGATCACCCTCGCCTTCGGCGATGAGCACGTTGACCTCTGCTCCGACCTTCTTCGCATTTTCTTCGGCCGCAATGCGATCCTGAAGCGCGACGAGCCTCTCGAATCGCTCCTGGACGACTGCCTTCGGGATCTGATCGTCCATTTCGGCGGCCGGAGTGCCCGGGCGCGGCGAGTACTGGAACATGAAGGCGCTCGAGAAACGCGAAGCCTCGACGACATCGAGGGTCTTTTGGAAGTCCTCTTCCGTTTCACCGGGAAAGCCGACGATGATGTCGGTCGTGATTGCTGCGTGCGGGATTTTCTCGCGCACCTTTTCGAGGATCCCGAGGAATTTCTTGGAGCGGTACGAGCGGCGCATCGCCTTGAGAACAGCGTCGCTGCCCGATTGGAGCGGCATATGCAGTTGCGGCATCACGTTGGGTGTTTCCGCCATCGCGTCAATGACGTCATCGGTAAACATCGCGGGGTGCGGCGACGTGAATCGCACGCGCTCGAGCCCCTCGATTTCGCCACACGCGCGCAAGAGCTTGGCAAACGCGCCCCGGTCGCCGAACTCCACTCCGTAGGAGTTCACGTTTTGGCCAAGGAGAGTCACTTCAAGAGCTCCCTGGTTCACGAGTTCCTGAACCTCGGCGAGAATCTCGCCGGGGCGACGGTCCTTCTCCTTCCCTCGGAGGGAAGGAACGATGCAGAACGTGCACGTGTTGTTGCAGCCGACTGAAATCGATACCCAACCCGCGTACGCGCTTTCGCGCTTTGTCGGGAGAGTCGAGGGGAACACCTCGAGCGACTCAAGGATTTCCACCTGGGCCTCTTGTTGAACGCGAGCGCGGTCAAGAAGAACAGGGAGGGAACCGATGTTGTGAGTACCGAACACGACGTCGACCCAGGGTGCACGCTCAGTAATGGTGGCGCGATCCTTTTGGGCCAGGCACCCGCCGACGGCAATCTGCAAATTGGGGTTGGCATCTTTCGCAGGGCGGAGCTGGCCGAGGTTACCGTAGAGCCGGTTGTCGGCGTTTTCGCGCACGGCGCACGTGTTGAAGACGATGACATCGACGTCGCCGTTCAACGGGTCGGCGCCGTCGGCGGCCGGCGTATAGCCTGCCTGCTCTAAGAGGCCCGTGAGGCGCTCAGAGTCGTGGACGTTCATTTGGCAGCCGAACGTGCGCACTTGGTAGGTGCCGCGTGCCGGCGCGTCATTGTCGTTCAGGATCGCTGTTTCGCTCATGGTGTTTCAAGGATACGTAGCCCCGTGGGTTCGGGCACGGTCAGGGCCAGGTGACTCCCGCCGCATCAAGCTCGCGATTGAGCACGAAGAGCGTGAGGTTTTCCGAGTAGCCTCGGCGCGCGAGTGCGCCGCCAATGCGCCGAAGGGCCGCCCCTCGATCAAGGTTTTCAGCCCCTCCGCTTTTACGAAGCTCCTTCGCAAGCCGTTCTCTCGCGAGGATCTGGCAGCGCTCCTTTTCGCTGTCGTACGGAGCGGTCTCCGCGAGAACGGTGTCGATATCGGGCGCACCGACGCCTTTGTCTTCGAGTTCTCGACGCAAAGCAGCTGTGCCAAGGAGTTTGCTCTCGCGTCGCTGCTCTACCCAGGCGCGTGCAAAGCCTTCGTCATCGATGAGTCCAGCGGTATCGAGACGCCGCATGATCTCTTCGAGAACATCAACTTCATGCACGCGCTGCGCGAGCTTTGCGCGAATCTCCGCCTCGCTGCGCTGACGGTGGCCGAGTAGGCCGAGCACATACCGGCATTCCTTGACGACGACCTTTTCCGTTTCGTGATCGCGGAAGGCCCCGCCTCGAAGCGGGTTGCTGCCCTCCCCAGGTGCGGCTTCCCCCGCTTCGATGGCGGCGATGTGCTCGGCGAGCTCTTCAACGACGCCCGCGCGCCAATCCTCTTGCCCACCCCGAGCTTCGGGACCAGGCTCAGATTTGCGCGGGGACGTCATCGTCTACGAATTCGCCGTCCCCCACAGGAGCATCGGCAGCGGCCTTCTTAGCGGCCTCATCTGCGTACTGGCCAATACCGAGCTTCATAAGGATCTTCTGTTCAATATCTGCGGCGAGATCCGGATTGTCCTTGAGGAACTGGCGCGCATTTTCCTTGCCCTGGCCGAGTTGATCGCCATCGTACGTGTACCACGCACCGGACTTGCGCACGATGCCGTTTTCAACGCCGAGATCGATGAGGCCACCTTCGCGAGAAATGCCCTCGCCGTAAAGGATGTCGAACTCGGCCTGCTTGAAGGGCGGAGCCATCTTGTTCTTCACGATCTTGACGCGAGTACGGTTGCCAACCGCATCGGTGCCCTGCTTGAGGGTCTCGATTCGACGAATGTCCATGCGCACCGAAGCATAGAACTTGAGTGCTTTGCCACCCGTGGTGGTTTCGGGGCTGCCGAAGAACACACCGATCTTTTCGCGAAGCTGGTTAATGAAGATAGCGGTGGTGCCGCTCGAATAGAGCGCACCGGTAAGCTTGCGAAGCGCTTGCGACATGAGGCGCGCCTGGAGCCCCACGTGGGAGTCGCCCATCTCGCCTTCGATTTCAGCCTTTGGCGTGAGTGCCGCGACGGAGTCGACGACGAGGACGTCGATCGCACCCGAGCGCACGAGCATGTCGGCAATTTCGAGAGCCTGCTCGCCGGTGTCGGGCTGCGACACGAGAAGTGCATCGATATCGACGCCGAGCTTCTTCGCATATTCCGGATCGAGGGCGTGCTCCGCATCGATGAAGGCAGCAATACCACCCGCCCGCTGCGCGTTTGCAATCGCGTGGAGCGCAACCGTGGTTTTACCGCTGGACTCCGGGCCGTAGATCTCGACAACGCGACCGCGGGGAAGACCACCGATACCGAGCGCGACGTCAAGTGCGACCGACCCCGTGGGAACGACTTCGACGGGCGGGCGTGTGTCGTCGCCAAGGCGCATAATCGAGCCTTTGCCGAACTGACGGTCAATCTGTGCGAGCGCGTTTTCGAGCGACTTATCGCGATCCTTGGCGGCAGCTGCCATGGCGGTTCCTTTCGTTTGTCACCCCGTTACGAGGTGGACTCTCGCTTGACCCTTCCAACGGTAAACGGGGGTGAGACATTTAAACCCGACCCCGGCACAGGTGTGGATGCACACGCACCGTGGAGGCCGAACAACACCATCGTAAACGAACACATGTTCGATTTGCACGTTAATGCGCACGCGTGTTCGATTCTTGTCACGCCTTTCGCCGCCACACGCTCACGCGCGCGGACGCGCCTCGGGCGGGACCTCCCAGCGCATGTGCACAGGCACATCCATGTCATCACACAGCGCGTGCCACACTTCTTTAACGGGGTAGCCCGCCTCAATCGCCTGGTTCGGGGTTAGGTTCCCGCACGTCACAAGCGCGAATTCACGACAGTACGTATGCGCGAGTTCGGCACCAAAGACGTAGGCGGCGAGCTCGCGAAACTCGCTTCGCCTCACGTTGACTACCGCGCCAGCGCGTATTCGGCGCCCTGGACGCCCCGCTCAAGTTCGGCGGGAACGGTGTCGGGAATAACGATGCCCTCTTCGAGTGCCACGCGATCTGCAACTTCGCGGAGAATCACCGACATGGGGTAACCGAGAGCTTCGGTCACGGAGGCGAGCAGTTCACTCGAGGCCTCCTTTTGGCCGCGCTCGATTTCGCTCAAGTAGCCGAGCGAGACTCGCGCATCGGCCGATACCTGACGCAGAGTCTTGCCCTGGCGGCGACGCGCCTCACGCAAAACGCCGCCGAGTTCCTGGCGGAAGAGCACCATGCGAGATTCTCCCTTCCTTGTCAGTGTTCCGCGCCGCGGTACCGCCGACTCGCGGCCCAGCACGGACGCCGGGCGCGACCCCGCGGCCGTCACCCATTTTCGTTGCCTGGGAGCACCAGCTCCCGCATTCTTGTACGTATTCACGCCTGTTCAACGCACGAGGGTTCCTCGTTGTTCCGCCATCCTACGGCCTCACACGCGCTCGCTTTTCAGGGTTCCCACACCGGCCCAACGCGCCTGTTACACATTTGCGCTGGTCAGAGCCTCAATGCCGAGGGTGATCGCATCGTCCACAACACCCGCACGGATCGCCGGTCGCGAGCCCGTGAGGCGTACTTCACGCACGAATTCGCGATTTGGCGTACTCACGGCGATGTAGGCGAGCCCCTCCGGGTTGCCGTAATCGTCATTCCCGGGCCCGGCCACTCCGGTCGTCGCAAGGGCAACATCTGCCCCGTACACGCGGCGTGCGGCCCGAGCCATGCTGCTCGCGACCTCGGCGCGCACGGCTCCCTTCGCCTGCAGGTCCGCAAGGTCTAGCCCCAGAACAGACGCCTTCGCTTCGAAACTGTACGTGCACGCACCCCCCTGGACGACTCTGCTAGCGCCCGGAACATCCACGAGGCGCGCGACGAGCATCCCGCCCGTGAGCGACTCAGCCGTCGCGAGGCTCATACCCCTCTCTTCGCACATAGCAAGGAGGGCGCGGGCCGACGCCAGCTGCTCACGCGGCGCGTCCATTCTCGTTAAGCCGCTTTCTGCGCGAGTGCCTCGCGGCGCAGGCGCAGCCCGTCGTTGACATTGCGAAGCCCCGACCAGAGCGTGAGCACAAGGGCGATGGCGATAAGCGTGATGCCGATCCACCACGCGGGAGGCCACATCAGCTCAAAGGGCATGAGGCAGAAGGTGATCCCGATCGACTGCATCATCGTCTTCGCCTTGCCGCTGAAGTTTGCGGGAAGCGCGCCATACTTCAAGATCGTGAAGCGCATGACCGTAATACCGATCTCGCGCACGAGGATGAGCACTGTGATCCACCACGGCACGTACTGCCACACCGAAAGCATGATGAGCGCGGCGCCCGTCATCGCCTTGTCGGCAATCGGGTCCATGATCTTGCCAAAATCGGTAATGAGGTTCCGAGAGCGCGCGAGGTAGCCGTCGACGAAGTCCGTGACCATTGCGAGCACGAAGATCCCGGCAATGACCCACCTCATGGCGATGTCCTCGTGGTAGAGCGCGGCTACGACCACGAAGATAGGCACCATGACCATGCGCGTCATGGTGAGGACGTTCGCGATATTCCACAGCGGAACGCGCGGGGTATCGGAAGCGCTCATGGGTGTTTCCCTTCTCTTTAGCGGCGTCTTTCGCGCGTTAGCGGCCCGTGAGCTGCCAGGCGTCTTCGCCGTCGGCATCGTCGTTGTCGTAATACTCGGGACTCACCTCACGCGAGGAGTGGTCCAACGGATCATCCGAGTAGCGATCGTGGGCCGAGGAGGCGTCGGACTCCCCCGCCCCGGAACCGGAACCCGCGTGGGAAGCGTCCTGCGAGTCCTCATACAGGTCCGTGTCCTCTCCCTTGATACGCGCGATCGCGCGCGGGAGATCCTCGGGACGCACGAGCACATCGCGAGCTTTCGAGCCCTCGCTCGGCCCGACGATCTCGCGTGACTCGAGAAGGTCCATGAGGCGCCCCGCCTTGGCGAAGCCCACGCGGAGCTTGCGCTGAAGCATCGAGGTGGAGCCGAACTGCGTGGTGACGACGAGTTCGGCCGCCTGAAGCAGCACGTCGAGATCGCCGCCGATGTCATCGTCGATCTGTTTCTTCTTGGCGACCTGCTGCACGTCCTCGCGGTACTGCGGCTTCGCCTGCCCCTTCACGTAGTCGACGACTGCGTGAATCTCGGACTCGTTGACCCACGAGCCCTGCACACGCATAGCCTTCGCCTTGCCCATGGGGTGAAAAAGCGCGTCGCCCTGGCCGATGAGCTTCTCCGCGCCGGGAGTATCGAGGATGACGCGCGAATCCTGGAGGGAGCTCGTCGCGAACGCGAGGCGGGAGGGAACATTCGCTTTGATGATGCCCGTGACGACGTCGACGGAGGGTCGCTGGGTTGCGAGCACGAGATGAATGCCGGCAGCGCGCGCAAGCTGGGTGATGCGCTGGATCGATGCCTCGACGTCTCGCGGGGCGACCATCATGAGGTCGGCAAGCTCGTCAACGACCACGAGGAGGTACGGGTAGGGCGCGAGCACTCGCTCACTTCCCGGCGGGGGGCTCACCTGGCCCGCGCGCACGGCCTTATTGAAGTCGTCGATGTGCTTGAAGCCGTACTCGGCGAGATCGTCGTAGCGGTGGTCCATCTCCTTCACAACCCACTCGAGCGCCTCCGCAGCCTTCTTGGGGTTCGTGATGATGGGGGTAATGAGATGCGGGATCCCCTCGTAGATCGTCAGCTCAACGCGCTTTGGATCAACGAGCACCATGCGCACTTCCTCCGGCGTTGCACGCATGAGGATTGAGGTGATCATCGAGTTCACAAAGCTCGACTTACCGGCGCCGGTCGCGCCCGCAACAAGCAAGTGGGGCATCTTCGCGAGATTCGCAATCACGAATCCGCCTTCGACATCCTTCCCGAGCCCCATCACCATGGGGTGTTCGTTGGCGGTCGCGACACCACTACGAAGAACATCCCCGAGCGCAACAGTTTCGCGGTCCGCGTTCGGAATCTCGATACCGATCGCCTTCTTGCCGGGGATCGGCGAAATGATGCGCACATCGGCGCTCGCGACCGCGTACGCGATGTTGTTGGACAGCGCCGTGACCTTCTCGACCTTCGTGCCGGGGCCGAGCTCAACCTCGTAGCGCGTCACGGTCGGGCCGCGGGAAAAGCCCACGACCTCGGCGTTCACGCCAAACTGCTCGAACACTTCGCCGAGTGCCGCGACAACGCGATCGTTCGCTTCGGAGCGAGCTTTCGCGGGCGGGCCGGCCACGAGCATGTCGGGGCTCGGGAGCGGGTAGGCGGTCTCAACCTGGAGTTCGGGCTGCACGTGCGGCCCCTTGACGCCCTCGCCCTTGGGCGGGGTCAGCTCGCGGGTCTGCTCCGCAGCGCTCACGTTCGGCACCGGCACGGTGGGGGCGTTTTCCAGGTCCGACGTTTGGCTGGCAGCCGTCGGAAACTCCTTCTTCCTGCTGTTTTCCGCTTCGAGGTAATCGTAGGGGTCAGAGCTTTTCGCGCCGGATGCGAGTGCACTGGCGGCATCTGCCTTTTTCACGAGCGGTTTCTTCTGCGAGCGCGGAAGCGTCGTCGTCTCGGCCTGCTCACTCTCGGCGCCCTGGCGATACGCGCCATCGCCTTCGTAGCCGAAGGCTTCGTGATCGACGCCGGCCTCGAGGTTCTCGGTGTCGCTTGACGACCGGCGATTTTTGCGGCGAAACAGATCGCTCATGCGCCGAGTCTTCGTTGGGCTGCCCTCGGCGTTGCCCTCGGCAGCGTGGAGAGCCTGCTGGCGTCGGCCCAAGCCGAAGGCCTCGCGCTCCGCTTCTTCACGCTCTCCCCTGCCCACGAGAGCCCCGTAGACCCCCGCGAGACGCGACCCTACTTGGCCGAGCGGCGTAGCAGTGAGCACGAGAACGGAGAACAGGGCGAGGACGACTCCGAGAGTGACGATCACCCAGTCAGGCAGGACATTCGCGAGGGGCGCCGCGACGAGATAGCCGCACACGCCGCCACCGCGCGCGAGGGCGTCAACACCATTGGACGGCGTGGGAATACGCGCGCTCACGGATGCGACCGTACAGAGCGCACACACAAGCATGAGTAGTCCCGCGAAAAGGCGTCCGTTCGCGTGAACGAGATCGGGCCTGCGGAACATCCGAAGCGACCACAGCCCTAGAAGGAGGGGAAGCAGCACGGCGATCACGCCGAACGAGCTCGCAGCGACCGTATGAATCGCGCCAAAGCCCCATTCGCGCACCTGGAACCATTCGGGAACGATGAGAATGAGCGCGAGAATGCTCAAGAAAAGAGCGAAGCCATCGCGCCGCTCTTCGTAGGCGACCTCCCAGCGCTGAATGCCGATGCCGCGAACGAAGCCGCCAACCGCGCGGGCAACGCCGAGGTACCCGACGCGCAAAGCGCGCACCGGGAGGGGAAGCGTCGAGGGATCCGTGGGCGCACCTTTCGTGCGCGACGAGCCCGAGGACGAGCCTCGGGAGGTTCCTTTCGACGCACGTGCGGGGGAAGTCGTACGTGTCGCCATACTCCACAATCTACCCGCCTAAGGGTACGAACGTCACGAGGTCAGCCCCGGCGTGTGAATCACACAGGGGCTGACCTCGCAGCGGCATCTGCAAAAATCCGCGTCGCTAAGCCTCGACGACAACCGGGATGATCATCGGGCGGCGGCGAAGGCGCTGAGAGAGGAAACGCCCCACCACGCGGCGCATCGCCTGCTGAAGCTGATACGTGTCGTGCCCCTTCTCGTCCTCGATCGCCTTGTGCAGCGCCTTGATGACGTCGGGCTTGATGCGCTCAAACACCTCGTCATCCTCGGCGATGCCTCGCGAGTGGATCTCTGGCCCGGCAATGAGCTCGCCGGTTTCACTATTGACCACGGCGAACAGGGAAATGAAGCCCTCTTCCGCGAGAATACGGCGGTCCTTAAGATCGGCCTCGCTTACCTCGCCCACACTCGAACCGTCCACATACACGTAGCCAACCTCGACCTCGCCGGCGACGCGTGCGACGCCGTCTTTGAGGTCGACGACCGTGCCGTCCTTCGCGAGCACGATGTTCTCGCGAGGGATACCTGAGGACTGCGCGATCTTCCCGTTCGCGATGAGGTGGCGCACCTCGCCGTGCAGGGGCATCACGTTCTTCGGGCGCAGAATGTTGTAGCAGTACAGCAACTCACCCTCACTCGCGTGCCCCGAGACGTGCACGCGCGCGTTCGCCTGGTGCACGACCTCGGCCCCGAGTTCCATGAGGCCATTCATCACGCGAAACACGTCGTTCTCATTGCCCGGGATGAGCGAGGACGCAAGAATCACGATGTCCCCCTCGCCGACTTCGACGCGGTGGTTGCGATTCGCAATACGCCCGAGCGCGGCCATCGGCTCGCCCTGGCTGCCCGTGCACATGTACACGATCTTGTGATCGGGAATGTCGTCGGCCTTCTTGAGGTCCACGAGCGTGTTCGGGGGAACATTGAGGTAGCCCATGTCGGCAGCGATGGTCATATTGCGCACCATCGAACGCCCCACAAACGCCACCTTGCGGCCGTGCGCATGCGCTGAGTCGAGCACCTGCTGGACGCGGTGCACATGGCTCGAGAAGCTTGCGACGACAATCTTCTGCTGTGCACGCGCAAAGAGGTTGTCGAGAACGGGGCCGATCTCGCGTTCCTTGACCGTGAAGCCCGGGACCTCGGCGTTTGTCGAGTCGACGAGGAAGAGATCCACGCCCTCTTCGCCAAGGCGTGCGAAGGCACGCAGGTCCGTCAGGCGACCATCGAGCGGAAGCTGGTCCATTTTGAAGTCGCCCGTGTGCAGCACCGTGCCAGCCTCGGTACGGATCGCGACCGCGAGCGCATCGGGAATCGAGTGATTCACGGCGACGAATTCGCACTCGAACGCGCCAAACTTCTCGACATCCCCCTCCTTCACGGCAAGCGTGTACGGCTTGAGTCGATGCTCACGGAGCTTCGCCTCGACAAAGGCGAGGGTCAGCTGGCTACCGACGAGCGGGATGTCCGGCTTGAGGCGCAGAAGGTAGGGAACTGCACCGATGTGGTCTTCGTGGCCGTGCGTGAGCACGATCGCGGCAACGTCATCAAGGCGATCCTCGATCGAGCGGAAGTCCGGGAGGATAAGGTCGACGCCCGGCTGGGCTTCTTCGGGGAAGAGAACGCCGCAATCGACGATGAGAAGTCGGCCCTCATACTCGAAAACGGTCATGTTTCGGCCGACTTCGCCGAGACCGCCGAGCGGGGTCACACGTAGAGTCTTGTTCTTCAGTTGAGGCGGGGTCCCGAGTGTCGTGGAAAAGGGTGTAGTCACAGTGTCCTAAATTCTTCAGCTGGTGTGCTGCGCGAGGACGCTCTGGTAGGCGTCTACGGCGGCGTGGATGCGCGCCGCGACCTCCGGCTCGACCGTTCCGAGCGGGGCGCGGCAGCCAGCGTGCGGAAGCACGCCGAGGTGTGTAAGGGCTTCTTTGATCGCCATCGTTCCTGGGCCCTGGTTCATGATCGCGTCAACAAAGTCGATGCGCGATGCGTGGAGCCTTTGCGCGCGCGCGAGGTCGCGCTGTTCGAGGGCGTCAAACATGAGACGGTCGAGCCGCCCCGTAAGGTGACTCGTGACCGAAACCGTACCAACGGCGCCGATCGCGAGCCACGGCAGGTTGAGCGCGTCTTCACCGGAGTAGATATCGAGGCCCGTGTCACGGATGAGCTTCGAGGCCTCGTGCATGTCCCCCTTGGCTTCCTTGAGGGCAACGATGTTCGGGTGCTGGGACAGTTCGACGGCGCTCTCGTATTCGATAGGGATGCCTGAGCGACCGGGAATGTCGTAGAGCATCGCCGGCAGGTCGACGGCGTTGACGATCTCGAGCGTGTGCGCGATCAGGCCGCGCTGCGTGGGCTTGGAGTAGTACGGGGTTGCGAGCAGGAGGCCGTCGGCATTGCCGCCCTCTTCGATCGCGCGTGCAAGCGCGACCGAGTGACGCGTATCGTTCGTGCCCGCCCCCGCGAGGAGGGTGACATCCGCGCCAACTGCCTCGCGCACGGTCGCGAGAATCGCGAGCTTTTCCTCATCGCTCGTCGTGGGCGATTCGCCCGTCGTGCCGTTCGCGACGATGAGATCGTGGCCTTCGTCGACGAGATGGCGCGCGAGGCCGGCGAGAGCCTCGTGATCGACCTTCTCGAGATCCTCAGTGAAGGGCGTGACGATAGCGACGCCGAGACGTCCAAATACCGGTGCTTCTTGACTCACGGCGCCACCCGGCCGCCCGCGTTGAACGCCTCGTAGGTGAGGGGCATCGCCTCGGCGAAGAATTCTTCGATCTTTTCGGCGACCATCTCGATCTCGCGCTGGGGGAACGACGGGAAGTGCGAGCCTTCACGCTTGGTGCGCAGCGACAGGAAGTTCATCATGCTGCGGGCATTGACGGTCACGTACATCGAACTGAACAGCGTAAGGGGCAGAACACCGCGCGCGACCTCGCGTGCAACGCCGGCCTCGAGCATCTCGAGGTAAGCGTCATACGCGCTCTCGCACTGCGCCTTGTACGCCTTCGTCACGATGTCGTGCTGCTCGGGGCTGCCCTCGTAAAAGTCATAGGCGCCGGGCTTGCCCTTCTGGACGAGCTTGCGCTCGGGACCGGGCACGTAGAAAATCGGGCGCATCTGGCGGTAGCGGCCTGATTCCTCGTTATAGGACGCGATCCGGTGGCGCATGAACTCGCGGAACACGAAGATCGGCGCTTCGACGTAAAACGTGAAGCTGTTGTGCTCGAACGGCGAGCCGTGGCGGTCGCGCATGAGGTAGTTGATGAGGCCCTTGTCGCGATCGGAGGCATCAGTGCCCACGACGCTCTTGGACTTTTCCCCCTGGGTCGAGACCCGCGCGGCAAAGATGACATCGGAATCGGAAGCCTGTGACCTCACAAGGTCGACCGTGACGTCAGATCGGAACACTATTTCGCTCATATGTATCACCCTAGTTGACCAAGCAGTTCAAAAACCGAAAATCGCCGCGTGGCGCTCACCGCGCACGAAGCACGAGCTCCCCTTCGCAGGCCTCGATCGAGACATCCGCGAGCGAAGGAATCACGAGATCGGCAAGGGGGCCGACGGTCTCCGCACTCGCACTGTTGAGAACACTCACGACGAACGCCCCCGCAGCACGAGCTGAGGCGAGGCCGCCCGGCGCATCTTCGACGACGATGCACTCCGCCGCATCGACCCCGAGTCTCTGTGCCGCGAGGAGGTAGGGCTCGGGATCCGGCTTGCCATGCGTGACCTGATCGGCGGTCACGAGGGTCGTGGGGTACGGGAGCCCAAGGGGCCGGTAGCGCGCCTCGAAGAGTGGAAGCGTGCAGCTCGTCGCTATCGCCCAGCATTCGCGCGAAAGCGCAGCCTTTGCCTCTTCGAGTTCGCCGAGGAAACGCGCGGTCCCGTCGAATGCCTCGACATCGCCCGCGCTCGCAATTTCGTATCCTTCGACTTTGGTGAAAAGCTCCTCGAGCCTCTCCTCGCTGATGTCGGGCATCGCGAGGCGCAATACTCGCCTGGCCGGTTGCCCGTGATAGTGCTTTTCAAACCGCCCCGCACCCTCGTCACCGAGGAGGGTGTCCCAGCTCGCCTCGACACTTCGAGTTGAGTCGACGAGGGTCCCATCGGAATCGAGAAGGATCGCCTTCGCACGCGCGAGAGCTGTTCCCTTCGCGCACCCGTCGAGCGTCGCCGCCATGTCTGCCACGTGTCACTCCTTAGTCGAGGTTGGGGCGCCCGTCTAGTGGGCGTCGTCGAATAGGGCGTTCGCGCGTTGAAGCAACCGCGCGAACTCGCCCCTCACGAGAGTAGCGTCTGGCCGAAGTTCGGCATCCACGAGAGGGGTGGAAGCGTCGGCCTGTCGCTCGCCCGAGCTCTCGGCTTCATCGACCGTGAGGTCGCGCCCGAGCAGTCCCACTGCACGGGCCCACTCGATATCCGCAAAGCGCGGGTGCTCCTTGGAGACGTCGCGAAAGCTCGCGATCTCGGGCGCAACAGCGGAGCCTCCCGCCGCGAGGTGCGCCGCAAGTACGCCACGAAGCAGCCGCGCGAGGAACGAACACCCCTCCGCTCGCGTCACGGGCTGCGTCGGCTGAAAGGTCGCGTCGTACTCGCCGAAGAATACCGCTTGGCCGCGCATCCACATGATTTCGCGATAGCTGCGAGCCGTCTTCTCAATGTCGCGATACGGTTCGAGGTCGAGACCGTCACGCTCGGGGGCACCAGCGAGACGGTACAGCATGATCGCGGCGTCCTCACGCGTCACATCGGCGCTCGGAAGAAACGTTCCCTCGCGGGCTGGATCGAACAGATCGTGTTTCACGAGCCACTCGATCGCGTCGGCGTAGCGCTCCGCGGGATCAGCAACGACCTGCATGCCCGGCTTCGTCGCGGTCGCGGGCCGTAGCTTGAGCGCGGCGATCCCGGCTATCCCCAAGAGCGAGGCCAGCAACGCCCGCCGCGTCGTCACGAGGCCTGCCGCTTCCGAATTCACCGCCCTCATGCCATCCACGCGAGCTCCTTCATTTTCTCGATGAGAACCCACGAGACGAGGAGATTGCCCCAACCGCTCAAATGGATACCGTCGCTACCCCTGAGCGGGGTCGGTACGATCCCCTTCTCGAGTTCGGAACGTGTTTCTGCTCGCGAGTGCAAATCAAGCGACGCGATTGGTTCGGCGCGCAGCGCCTCCTCGCTCGTCAGGAGGGCTTGCACATCCACGAAGCGGTGCCCGTAAACCTCGCGTTGGGCGGCGTTGACCGCGTGAATGGCCCTAATTTTCTCGGGAGCATCGAGATCGTTTTTCGTGACCCACTGCCCGAGAACGATGGCATCCGTCTTCGGATCACGCGCGGATGCGACGAGCCTCTCGACGTCGCTCAGCACCTGCTCACGCTGCACGATGTTGTTCTTCCCCGTCCAGATCACGTGCCGCCAATTCTCGGTGGTGGCTTTCCACGACGATGTGAAGACACCCGATGTCGCAGGTCCGCCGTCGGACTCGAAGAACCATTGGTTTTCCGGCGTTCCCGTAAGCGTGCCGCTCGCCCCGCTCGACAGCTCCCCGTGACACGTGAACGACCACATGCCGGGAACATCCGTGTCCACGCGCACATTCACTCGCCCACCCGTGTACCCCTCGGGGATATGCACCATGGGCGTGTCGAGTCCACGAAGAATCGTCGTGTGCCCCGAAAACTGTGCCCCGTACGCGAGGTTCGTGACCGGGACGGGGTTCATTGCATTCGCAACTTCCTCGTGGACGTATACCGGTCGAGGCGTGTGCTCGGCACCGAGACCGCCTTCCATCGAACTCGAACCCCACAGTGCAAGAGGCCGTTCGGGCGCGAGTGCCGCAAAGGCACGCGCGAGGGCGTGCGAGGGCGGGTTCTCGGGCATAGAGCCTCCTCGGGTGCGTGCGAGAGGTGGGCGATCAGTTCCGACGCCACTTAGCTTACAGCGAGAGGTAGTTCTCTAGCCCCACCGTGAGACCGGGATGAGAGGCCACCTCGCGCACGCCGTGGAGAACCCCGGGCATGAAGCTCACGCGATCGAATGAGTCGTGACGGATAGTGAGCTGTTCTCCCGGGTTGCCGAAGAGAATTTCCTCGTGCGCCACGAGTCCGCGCAGACGCACGGCGTGCACGTGAACGCCGTCGATGTCGGCTCCTCGCGCGCCGTGGGGGTCGCGCTCGGTCGCATCCGGGACGGGCCCGAGGCTCGCCTGTGCGCGGCCGTCAGCGATCGCGCGGGCCGTATGCAGCGCGGTTCCGGACGGCGCATCGAGTTTTTCGGGATGGTGAAGTTCGACCACCTCTGCGCTCTCATAAAACCGCGCGGCGGTGCGCGCGAAGCTCATCGCGAGCACCGCCCCGATCGCGAAGTTCGGGGCAATGAGAACCCCGGTCTCGGGGGTGTCGTCGAGGGCTGCGCGAACGTCGGCGAGCGCCGCATCATCCCAACCGGTCGCCCCCACGACCGCGTGGATACCGTGCTCGATAAGCCACAGCACGTTCGCTTTCGTCACGCTCGGAAGGGTGAAGTCGACGGCCACGTCCACGAGCGGCGCGCCATCGTCGTCGAGAAGCTGCTCGAGGGAGTCCTCGGCCGTGATTCCCCGCACGAAGTCGAGATCGGAGGCCGCCTCGAGAGCACGGACAACCTCGCTTCCCATACGCCCGGCTGAACCAATGACTCCAACGCGAATGCTCATAACCATCCCCTCGTGTGTGTATTCGAATCAAGTATGTCAGGCGGCGCCGGTACGGCCGACGTCGACGCGCACTCTCAGCGCCGAAGCAACCTCGGAGGCGATCTCGCGCACGCTCTCGCGCGTCACGCCGTGGAAGGCTTCGAGAGCTTCATCAACCGTTCGATACGAACCGAGAACGAGCTCAGCCGTTGCGAGCCGCGCCATGCGGGACTGCGTGTCCTCGAGGCTGAGCGCCATCGACCCCGAGATGTGCCCGAGCGTCCGCGCAAGCTCTTCTCGCTCAATCCCGTCTGTCGCGAGCCTCTGCGTCTCCTCGAGCAAAAGCTGCGCGACCTGTTCCGCATTCATGGGGCGGCACGCGGCGTACAGCCCCGCAAGACCGGCATCGCGATACGCCGCTGTAAACCCGTACACCGAATAAGCAAGGCCGCGCTTCTCACGCACCTCCTGGAAGAGCCTCGAACTCATCCCACCACCGAGGATCGCCATCGCGACACTCAGAGAATGCCGCCGTTCGTCCCACGCGGGGATCGCCGGTCCGCCAAGGAAAAGGTGGGTCTGTTCGGTTTCGCGCATAAGACGCTTCGTGACGGCTCCGTGCCGCAGCGCCTCGAGTCCATCTGTGCCATTCTCGCCGCTCGGGTACGCAAAGCCCTGCTGGGCACGGCGAGGGCGCGGCGCTTGCCCGTCGCTGAGGCTCCACCCGCCTTTTGCAAGACTGTCGAGAAGCATCGTCGCGACCTCGTCGTGGTCGACGTCTCCGACTGCCGTCACCACGAGGTTGGTACTCAAGTAATGGGCGCGGTAGTGCTCCCGCACCGCCTCGACCGTGACGGCGTTGATCGTCGCGGGCGTTCCCCCTACGGGCCGCCCGAGGGCCGTTTCCTCGCCGAGCACGGAGGCGATGAGAGCCTCGTGGCCCACATCGGTCGGGTCGTCCTCCGCCATCGCGAGTTCCTCGAGAATGACCTCGCGTTCGGTCGTGAATGCTTCGCTCGTGATCGAGGCGCTCGTGACCATGTCCGCAAGGGTCGCAAGGGCCATGGGCAAGTCGACCGAGCGCACCCGAGCGTAATAGCACGTGTGCTCCTTCGCGGTCACGGCATTCGATTCGCCTCCCACTTCATCGAAGGCGCGGGCAATGTCGAGGGCGCTTCTCGTGGGCGTTCCTTTAAAGAGCAGGTGCTCGAGAAAGTGAGTCGAGCCGGCGTGCTCAGGTCTCTCATCGCGCGAGCCCACCGGAAGCCAGAATCCGACGCTTGCCGAGCGAACACCGGGATCACGTTCGGTAAGGAGCCGCACTCCCCCGGGAAGAATTGAGCGGCGCGTGAATGCGCCCTCCTGCTCGTGCAAAACCTGATCGAGGCCTGCCGAAAGGTCGAGCGAAATTGACATGTGAAAAGCGGTCCTTCTCCTAGTGGTGTGCATTACTCTATAGGCGCGGTCACTCGCGGCCGCACGATGATTGTCCGTCTCCCCAAGGAGCAGAATGTCGAATCCCACCCCAAGTTTCCAGCCGCAGGATCCGCACGCGAACCAGCCCCATCAGGGGCAGCAGAGCTTCGGCCAGCAGTCATCCGGTCCGGGAGCCGGAAGCATAGAGATCCCCGGTAAGGGTACCCGCACTCTCGCGAGCATCGGTCAGCGTGCTCTTGCCCGTATCATCGATGCTCTCATTGCCGGCTTCGCTGGTGGCATCGCCGCTGTCATCCTCAGTGGCATCATCGGTGCCATCGCGTCGGCGAGTGACGGCTCCGATGCCGGATTCGGGCTGGCCATGATCGTTACCGGGGTCGGAATTCTCTTCATCGCGATCGCCGGTCTCGCGTACGAAACTCTCATGCTCACTTTCTACGGTGCCACCCTCGGCAAAATGGTCATGAAAATCAAGGTCGTGAGCGTCGAAACGGGAGAAAAACCGCAGCTGCTCAACGCACTTCTGCGTTACGCCCTGCCCGGAGTGATGGGGCTTATCCCAATCGTGGGTGGGTTCGCCGCGCTCACGTGCTGGCTCTCGCCCCTGTTCGATAGTTCGGGCCGCCAACAAGGCTGGCACGACAAGGTCGCCAAGACCGTCGTTATCGCCAATAGCTAGAAAGCTTTCCCCAGCAATAGAGTGGGCGGCCAGGATTTCCTGGCCGCCCACTCTCGTCGTGCTTTGCGCGAGAGCGCGAAAGGCTACTCGGCGCCTTGCTCGGACTCGTCCGTCTTCTCAGCGTCGTCTTCGTCAGTCGCCACAGCGAGCGAGATCTTGCCGCGCGAGTCGATCTCGCGGATCTCAACCTCGAGCTTCTGGCCGACGCTCACGACGTCGTCGACGCTCTCCACGCGCTTACCGCCGTTGAGCTTACGCAACTGCGAGACGTGCAGCAGGCCGTCCTTGCCCGGGGTGAGCGAGATGAACGCGCCAAAGTCGACGACACGCACAACCGTGCCGAGGTACCGTTCGCCGACCTCGGGAACGAGCGGGTTCGCAATCGCGTTGACGGCCGCACGCGCAGCCTCAGCCGAGGGGCCGTCGGTCGCACCGATGTACACGGTGCCGTCGTCCTCGATCGTGATGTCCGCACCGGTGTCGTCCTGGATCTGGTTGATCATCTGCCCCTTCGGGCCGATGACCGCACCGATCTTGTCCACCGGGATAGTGACGGCAAGAACGCGCGGCGCGTTGGGGCTCATCTCATCGGGCTGATCGATGGCCTCTTCGAGAACAGAGAGGATGTGCAGGCGGGCTTCGCGAGCCTGCGACAGAGCGCCTGCGAGAACGGAAGCGGGGATGCCGTCAAGCTTCGTGTCGAGCTGGATAGCCGTCACGAACTCTGAGGTTCCCGCGACCTTAAAGTCCATGTCGCCGAAAGCGTCCTCTGCACCGAGGATGTCGGTGAGAGCCGCGTACTTCGTCTCGCCGTTCACGGTGTCGGAAACGAGGCCCATGGCGATACCGGCAACGGGCGCCTTGAGGGGCACACCGGCGTTCAGGAGCGCGAGGGTCGAAGCGCACACGGAGCCCATCGAGGTCGAGCCGTTTGAGCCGAGAGCCTCGGATACCTGTCGAATCGCGTACGGGAACTCCTCACGGCTCGGCAGAACCGGCACGAGTGCGCGCTCGGCGAGCATGCCGTGGCCGATTTCGCGGCGCTTGGGCGAGCCCACGCGACCCGTCTCACCGGTCGAGTAAGGCGGGAAGTTGTAGTGGTGGATGTAGCGCTTGTGATCGACAGGCGAAAGGCCGTCGATCTGCTGCTCCATCTTGAGCATGTTGAGGGTGGTGACGCCAAGAATCTGGGTCTCGCCGCGCTCGAAGATAGCCGAACCGTGCACTCGCGGCAGCACCTCGACCTCGGCCGAAAGCTGGCGGATGTCGCGAAGGCCGCGGCCGTCAATACGCACGCCCTCAGTAAGGATCTTCTCGCGCACGACCTTCTTCGTGAGCGCACGGAAGGCTCCGGTAATTTCCTTCTCGCGCTCGTCGAGCTTGTCGGCGAGTTCCTCCTTGACCTGCGCGAGCAGAGTCTCGGTGGCCTCTTCGCGTTCCTGCTTGCCCGCGATGCTCATGACCTCACGGAGGCGATCGGTCGCCGCTTCAGCGACGAGATCGTACGCATCGTCCTGGTAGTCGAGGAAGAGCGGGAACTCACGAACGGGCTTCGCAGCCTTCGCGGCGAGCTCCTTCTGGGCCTCGCACAGCGTTCGGATGTAAACCTTGGCAGCTTCGAGGCCCTGGGCGACGACCTCTTCGGTCGGCGCCACCGCTCCCTGCTCCTTGATAAGCGACCAGGCGTTGTCGGTCGCTTCGGCCTCAACCATCATGATCGCGACGTCATCTTCAACGATGCGTCCAGCGACGACCATCGAGAACACGGCCTCATCGAGCTGGCTGAAGGTCGGGAAGGCGATCCACTGGCCGCCCTCGGCGTTCGGCATGAGCGCGATGCGTACGCCACCGATGGGGCCCGAGAACGGCAGGCCCGAAATCTGGGTCGAGGCCGAGGCGCCGTTGATGCCAACGACGTCATAGGCGTCGTCGGGGTTCACAGCCATAACCGTGAGAACAACCTGGACCTCGTTGCGCAGGCCCTTGACGAAGGCGGGACGCAGCGGGCGGTCGGTCAGGCGGGCTGCGAGGATCGCGTCGGTGCCCGGGCGGCCCTCGCGGCGGAAGAAGGAGCCGGGGATGCGGCCCGCGGCGTACATGCGCTCTTCGACGTCAACGGTCAGCGGGAAGAAGTCGAACTGATCCTTCGGCTGGTTAGAGACAGCGGTTGCGCTGAACACCATCGTGTCGTCGTCGAGGTAGACGGCGACGGCACCCGCGGCCTGCTTTGCGAGGCGGCCGGTTTCAAAGCGCACTTCGCGCTTGCCGTACGAGCCGTTGTCGATCGTGGCGATCGTTGAATGAATGTTGTGGCCTTCCATGGTCACTGTCACTCTCTTTCTGTGGTGAACAAGAGTTTTCTTTGCCGTGGGGCCGGCCATCGCCAGTCGCGTATCCCGCCTGCGCGGAAGACGTCACTGCCGAGGACCGATCCCCTCCTCATCATTGTTGCAAGGAAAACTCGATGGATGGTAAAACGCCGCCCACCCGGCGGGTGAGCGGCGGAATAAAGTCAGCGGCGCAGACCGAGACGCTGAATCAGCGAACGGTAACGCTCAATGTCGACCGACTGCAGGTACTGCAGAAGGCGCTTGCGGCGACCAACGAGGAGAAGCAGACCACGACGGGTGTGGTGATCGTGCTTGTGATCCTTGAGGTGCTCGGTGAGGTAGTTGATGCGATGCGACAGAAGCGCAATCTGCACCTCGGGCGAGCCGGTGTCACCCTCGCTCAGACCGTATTCCTTAATGATCTCCTGCTTGACGGAGGAATCGTAAGCCACTGGCTCTCCTATCACCTTGTTGCACGGCGCACCGGGGCCTGTTCTCCCGAGCACTTAGAATCCGTGGCCGATTAAGCACGGCCTTCCAAGGCTAGCAGCAGCGTTAGGCGCGCGGGTCGCCATGGGCGGCAAGAGTGCTGCGAGTCACGGCCACATCGCGGTGCATCTGCTCGACCAGGGCCTCGATGCCATCGAAGGCAAGCGTCGGCCTGAGCCGCTCCACAAACTCCACTTTCGCTTGCCGATCGTAGAGCTCGTACTCGTGCGAGCCGAGCACGTACGTCTCCACGATCCGGTAAGCAGGGCCCTCTTCGAACGTCGGGTTCGTGCCCACGGAAATGGTCGCGGGAACTCGCTCGAGGAATCGGTCGCCGTCAAGCACCGAAAAGTAGCCCGCGTACACCCCGTCGATCGGGACGGCACCACTCGGGTGGGCACTGAAGTTTGCCGTGGGAAATCCCAGTTCCCGCCCACGCTTAAAACCATGGCGTACCGTATCGCGCACCGAGTGCCACCGGCCGAGCATGCGCGCAGCACCGGACATATCACCCGCCAGCAAGCTCTTTCGAACGAGAGTCGAGGAGATGCGCTCGCGCCCTCCCGACTCCGCCTCGGTATCCGCATCGAGCTCCTCGACACTCACGACCTGGAAGCCGTACTTCTCGCCGAGTTCGACCATCGTGTGAAAGTCACCTTCGTTACGGCGTCCGAATCGCGAGTCCTTCCCGAGCACAACGGCACGCGCACGAAGGAGGTCAACAAGGTACTCGCGCACGAACTCCTCAGCACGCAGCTGCGCAAACTCGAGCGTGAAGTGGACATCGAGCAGGTCTTCGACACCCGCTTCGCACACGAGGGCATTTCGATCTTCGTATCCCGTGATCAGCATCGGCTCTTCGCTACCGGTCATGACGTGGCGGGGATGCGGATGGAAAGTGAGGGCGCGCGGCGCAAGGTCGTGAGCACTCGCGTACGACACGAGCGAGTCGATGACTCGACGATGACCACGGTGCACGCCGTCAAAGTTCCCGATCGTCACCACGCCCGGCGCGAGTTCACGCGGAACCTCATGAGGGTCGCGCCACACGCGCGAGGAGGTCACTTCGTTCACGGCAAGCTTTCGTGGGGGGGGGATCGAACACATGCCACCTTAACCGATGAACAGCGAGGAGGCTTCGCGGGCGGGGTCGGTAACGTCACTCATGACACACCTCGCATACTTCCTTGCATCTTAAATCTGTCGCGCGCATTCGCTACAGTGAACGTAGTCCCCTCTCTACGTGTGAAGGATCGAGCGCATGTCAACCACCCCCGTGACACACACTCCCGCTTCCAAGAAGCACGGTCGAACAGTACTTCTCGTTCTCACGGCTTTGGCTGTCGTCATCGCACTCGTCGCGACCGGCGGCTCGTTCGCGTACGCAAAGCAATTTGAGGGCAAGGCCCTGCCCGGCACCACGATTGCCGGAGTCGATGTCGCTGGAAAAACGACCGAGCAAATTCGCACAATCGTCCAGAAAGAAACCACCGGCGTCACTGTCACCGTCGACGCCAACGGCGAGCGCACAACCGTTCCCCTCGAGGAGATCGGTGGGCGCATCGACGTCGATAAGACTGTCGAGAAAGCCCTTTCACGTGAGTCGAGCATCCCGTCGGTTGTGAGCGCTGCCCTGAGCGGCACGCACTCCATCACGCCCGTTGTCACCGTCGACGAGGAGAAAGCCCGCGCTTACGCCGAGTCCCTCGTTCCCGACAACGAAGTCGAGCCCGTCGATGCGCAAATCGTCCAGGACGACGAGACCAAGGAGTTCTCCGTCGTTGAATCGAAGGCAGGCAAGGGCGTCGATCCCGCCAACTTCGTCAAGGACGTGAAGAAACACGCGCCCGAGCTCAAAGACTTCACCGTGACGCAAGAGTTCACGACCATCGAGCCACAGCTCAACACCGAAGCCGCACAGGCCACGCTCGACAAGCTCGAAACCATGCTCAAGAGCTCCCTGGTCGTGACGGGCCCCGAGAACAAAACCTTCGAGGTCAAGCGCAAGGACCGCCTACGTTTCGTGTCGATCACCCCGAACGACAAGGGCGACAACTTCGAGATCAGCATCGATCAAGAAAAAGTCGACACGTACGTCGGGAAGATCGCCGACAAGGTTGCCACGACGAAGAAGGATGGCATCGTCGAAGTCGCCGAGGACGGCTCACGCACCGAGGTCTCCCCCGGCAAGGACGGCGTCAAGGTCACGAATCAAAAGGACATCACCGAGAAGCTGACCCACGCGCTCTCCGCGGGTGAGAACCTCGATATCGCCATGATCACCGAGGTCGAGAAGGCCGAGGTCAAGGAAAAGAAGGTTGAGAAGGCGCCCGTGGACCCGGAAAAGGTTCCCAGCGAGCTTCCCTCCTACGCTCCCGCCGAGGCCCACAACGGCGAGAAGTGGATCGATATCAACCTCGCGAACAAGACCGTGACCGCCTACGTGGGCGACAAGGCCGTGTGGGGCCCCGTCTCCGTCGTGGATGGCGGCAAGGGCACCGAAACGCCCACGGGTGAGTACGAGATCTGGCACCGTACCGAGGTGCAGAACATGGGCTGCACGCCGCGATACGACTACTGCACGAAGGGCGTCAAGTACAACCAGTTCTTCCACAAGGGGTACGCACTCCACTCGGCACCGTGGCGCTCGAGCTTTGGCTACTCCGGCTCGCACGGTTGCGTGAACATGCGTGTGAAGGACGCCAAGTGGCTGTTCGAGTGGGCAAGCCTCGGAACGAAGGTTGTCTCGCACCGCTGACAGCGGGGAACCTGCGCGCTTTAGAGGCGCGGTACAACGCTCGCGCTCTTGAGGAGGCCTCTTTTGGGGGCCGGTTCGACGATTGCCACGAGCTCACCCGTGGGCGGCACGATCGCGGCCGCCGGGTAGGTTTCGGGTTCCGACGCTTGAGGAGCCTCAATCCATTGCCCATATCTGAGCGCCGCAGCTTCGCGCTCGCTCACGGGCAGCAAAGGCAAAAACGACAGGGCCGCTTCGCCCAGCGGCGTGAGGTGCAATCCTCCCGAGGGGTCCTCTGCCGCGCGCGGCGCATCGCGCTCGGGAATTCGCTGGGCGTTGTCCACGGTGAAGTCGCCCACGCGCGTGCGCCGTAAAGCGGTGAGGTGCCCGCCTACTCCGAGGGCAGCGCCGAGGTCGCGTGCAAGCGCACGGATGTAGGTGCCGGAGCTGCAGTCCACGACGCAATCCACGTCGAGGAAGTCTCCTGCCATGCGGAGATCACGAATCTCGAAGCGCTCCACGCGAATGGGGCGCGCGGCAAGTTCGACCTCCTCTCCCCCGCGCACGCGGGCGTAGGAGCGCACGCCGCCCACCTTGATTGCGCTCACGGCGCTCGGGACTTGCTCGATATCTCCCGTAAGGTCACCGATGGCGCTCTCGAGCCTGCTGCGATCCTCCTTCAGCGCACGCAGCTCATGCGCGGGGGCAACGTCGCCAAGCCGCTCACCTTCCGCATCGTCCGTGACGGTCGCATGCCCGAGTCGAATCGTCGCTTCATAGGTCTTATCGAGTCCCACGGCATAGGTGAGCAGCTTTGTGCCGTGCCCTACGCCGAGAAGGAGGAGGCCCGTCGCGGCGGGGTCAAGCGTGCCCGCGTGGCCGACCTTGCGCGTATTGAGGTGGTAGCGCACGCGTGCGACAACGTCGTGGCTCGTCAGCCCCGCCGGCTTATCGAGGAGGAGGAAACCGTGAGGCCCCTCCCCCGCGCGTTTTTTACTCATCGTCCTCGTCGTCGTCCACGAGATGCTCGCCGGGGACGCGGTAGGGATCGGCGTCGCCCGCGAACTGCTTGCCGGCACGTTCGCGTTCAAGCTCGCTATCGCGGTGGTGTGCTTCGACGAGAAGATCCTCGATCGTTTTCGATGTTTCCGGGATCGTGTCCTCGAAGAACTCGAGAGACGGAGTGAGGCGCGCGGTGATGCCGCGCCCCACAGCGCTCCGCAGCATGCCTTTTGCGGCCTTGAGAGCGGCAGCGGTCCCGGCTCGCTCCTCGTCGCTTCCATAAACGGTGTAGAAAATCGAGGCGTGCTGGCCATCGCCGGTGAGGCGAACATCGGTGACCGTCACGAAACCGAGCCGCGGATCCTTGACTTTTTCATCGAGCGTGCGGGCCACGATCTTTTTAATCTGATCGGCGAGGCGCCGTACGCGGGGATTGTCGTTCATGGGTCTCTCCTTGAGTAATCGGAAGTTCCGACGCGCTATGCCTTGCGCGCAAGCGCGATGTCGCGGTCGATCGACGCATCGACCCGGTGCCTAAAGTTGCTGTCCTCCCCCACGCTCGTAAGCCCGTGCTCTTCGAGGATAGCGCGCACGTCATCCGCGGGAGTCGTGTGACGATTGTAGGCCAGCGCCACGGAGCCGCCGCGGGCGAGAACACGAGTCCACGCAGGCAGGGCGTTTCGCAAGAGATCAAGCGGTGAGCGGCTGAGGTGCGCGCCCACCTTCGCACCGTGCTGCACGCCGTAAGGGAGGTCGGCGACGATCACATCGACGCTGCGGGCTTTGAGGAAGTGATCGAGTCCGGTCGAATCCGCCGTGTAGAACTCGAGGCTCTGGCTGCGCCCCGCGCGCTGATCGCTCTTCGAGCGGGCGAGCTCAGCATGAAAGTGCCGCCCGAGTGCTTTCTTATTGATGGTGAGCTTCATCTCCGACGTCGTGTGCTTGAGTCGATTCTCGCGCATCCACGTTGTGAGGAACGCGCGGTAGAGCTCAGCGTCCTTCTTGTCGAGGTCGACGCCCACGGGGCTCAGCCCCCACATGAGCGCCTGGTTGAGCGTGGTTCCGCGGCCCGCGACTGGATCGAGGACTCGCAACGTTCCCTCGCGCAGCGCCTGCGCTTTGCCTGCTGCGTGCGCCGCGAGGTGCACAAGAAGCGCGGTGAACTGCTCATTTGTTTTCCCCTGATACTTGAGAGTCGTGAGCAGGGTACTCGGGTAGCGCTCAACGTCCGGAAGCGGAATCGGCTGGAGCAAGGGAAGCGTCGGACTTTCATCCACGTACGTGCGATCCGCCGTTGGGGCGGGCATGCGCCCGACCTCCTCGAAAGCCGCAAACACGTGCGGGCTGTAGGCGAGGGCGAACGCGAGCTCGCGCTGGACTTCGGGGCGTTCCCACGCTTCATCGTCGATGTCGAGGGCGAGGAAATCGAGGCCCGCCTCGCGCACGTCGCTCGTGCCCGTGAGCACGCCGGGAGCACCCTCGTTGAGGACGAACGCAAGTTCGGCTGCAGCGAGACGCGGAGCTTCCAACCCGTACACCCTGTTCGCGCTCGGTGCGATGAGGACATTGACACGCATGTTCTCTCCGTTCATCGTCATGTGCCGCAGCATGCGGGGCAACGGCGGCGAAACGGGCGGCGCCCCGGCCTCAACCGAAGCGCCGCCCGCGCATTATCACCGAAAGGCGATTAGTCCTTCTTCTTTTCGCGCGGCTTCTCGACCATTTCGTAGGTCGTGATGAGGTCGCCTTCCTGGACGTCGTTGAAGCTGCCCAGGTTGATACCGCACTCGTAGCCCTCGCGGACCTCGGTCACGTCATCCTTGAAGCGACGCAGACCGGCGATCTCGAGGCCCTCCGTGATCACGACGCCCTGGCGCGTGATGCGAGCCTTCGAGCCGCGGTTGATCGTGCCAGACATGACGAGCGAACCCGCGATGTTGCCGAACTTCGAGGAGCGGAAGATCTCGCGAATTTCCGCGCTGCCCGTGTCCTTCTCTTCGTACTCGGGCTTGAGCATGCCGAGAAGGGCGTTCTCGATGTCCTCGATCGCGCGGTAGATGACCGAGTAGTACTTGATCTCGACACCTTCACGCTCGGCGTACTCGGCGTTCTGGCCTTCGGCACGCACGTTGAAACCGATGATGACGGCATCCGAGGCAACGGCGAGGTTGATGTTGTTCATCGTGATCGCACCAACGCCGCGATCGATGATGCGAAGCTGCACGTCCTCGCTCACGTCGATGCCGAGCAGCGCCTCTTCGAGGGCTTCGACCGAACCGGAGGCATCGCCCTTGAGGATGAGGTTGAGGGTCTCGATCTTGCCCTCTTCCATTGCCGCCTTGAGATCCTCGAGGCTCATGCGCTTGCGGCGCTTCGACAGCTGCGCGGCGCGCTGAGCTGCCTCGCGCTTCTCGGCGATCTGGCGTGCCATGCGCTCGTCGGCGGCAACGATGAACGAGTCACCGGCGCCGGGAACGGAGCTGAGGCCGAGCACCTGAACGGGTCGCGATGGGCCTGCTTCTTCGAGCTGGTTGCCGTTTTCGTCGATCATGGCGCGCACGCGGCCATGGCCGGTGCCACACACGATCGCATCGCCGACACGCAGGGTTCCCTGCTCGACGAGCACGGTCGCGACGGGGCCGCGGCCACGGTCGAGGCTCGCCTCGATCGCCACACCACGGGCATCCTTGTTCGGGTTTGCCTTGAGTTCGAGGGCAGCATCCGCGGTAAGCAGGACGGCCTCGAGAAGGTCATCGATGTGGAGGTTTTCGCGCGCCGAGACGTCGACGAACATCGTGTCGCCGCCGTATTCCTCAGCCACCAGGTTGTACTCGGTGAGCTGGGCACGGATCTTGTCGGGGTTCGCGGATTCCTTATCGATCTTGTTGACGGCCACCACGACGGGCACGTCTGCGGCCTGCGCGTGGTTGAGCGCCTCGATCGTCTGCGGCATCACGCCGTCGTCAGCGGCCACCACGAGGATCGCGATGTCCGTGACTTTGGCGCCACGGGCACGCATGGCGGTGAACGCTTCGTGACCGGGGGTATCAATGAACGTGATGGGGCGCATTTCGCCTTCGTGCTCCACCTGCACCTGGTAGGCACCGATGTGCTGGGTGATGCCGCCGGCTTCGCCCTGGCCTACGTTTGCGCGTCGGATCGCATCGAGAAGGCGGGTCTTACCGTGGTCGACGTGACCCATGACGGTGACAACGGGCGAGCGAGGCTCGAGGTCCTCTTCCGTCTCCTCAGCAAGTTCACCTTCGAGGTCGATGTCGAACTGCTCGAGAAGCTCGCGCTCCTCGTCCTCGGGAGAAACGATTTGAATCTTGTAACCGAGTTCCTCGCCGAGAAGCTGGAACGTGTCTTCGTCGAGCGACTGGGTTGCCGTCGCCATCTCACCCATCGCAAACAGCACGGTGATGAGCGAGGCGGGGTTGACGTCGATTCGCTCGGCGAAGTCGCTCAGGGTCGCACCACGGCGCAAGCGGATGACGGTATTGCCGTCACCGCGCGGGATCTGCACGCCGCCCGGTGCGGGAGCCTGCATCTGCTCGAATTCCTGGCGCTTTGCGCGCTTCGACTTCCTGCTCTTGGCTGGTTTGCCGCCACGCCCAAAGGCGCCCTGGGTGCCGCCACGGCGACCGCCGCGACCGCCACCACCGGGGCGACCACCCGGACGACCGGGAGCGCCACCGGGGCCGCCCGGACCGCCGCCGAAGCCACCGCGGCCACGGCCACCGCGACCTCCGCGGCCACCGTTGCCGCCTGCGGGACGACCTTGGCTCTCGGCCTGCGGCGAGTGCGCAGGCATCATGTTCGGGTTGGGGCGGGGCCCGCGGTTAGACGGACGTGCGTTGCCGCGGCCCTCGCGCGAGGGTCGCGAATCTCCGTCGCGACGCTGCGGGCGCGGACCACCCTGCGACTCGCCGCCGGGGCGAGGGCCTGGACGACCGCCGGGTCGCGGCATGCCCTGGGAGGAGGCAAATGGGTTGTTGCCGGGGCGGCCACCCGGGCGCGGCATCCCCTGCGAGGACGCAAACGGGTTATTGCCGGGACGAGCACCACCGGGGCGCGGGCCGGGGCGGTTAGCGCCGGGCTTGGGAGCGCCACCGGGCCTCGGTGCGGGGGCGGCATCGGCCTTGGGCTTGGCCCCTGGCTTGGGGGCGCCGGGTTTCGGCGCGTTCGAGCGTGCACCGGGTTTGGGTGCTGCACCGGGCTTTGCCGCGGGCGCATCGGTGCTGGCCTTCGGCTTCGGCGCGGGGCTCTCGGCCTCCGCCTTCGGTGCCGGCTTCGGCTCCGCCTTGGTAGCGCTCGGTTCCGCAGCCTTCTTCGGGGCCGGCTTGCGGGGCGCGGGCTTCTTGGCGGCGCCCTTCGATTCCGACGCCTCCTCGCCCTTCTTCTTTCCTGCGTTCGGGAACGCGGCACGCACACGGCGGGCCACGGGCGCCTCGATTGTCGAGGACGCACTGGTCACGAATTCGCCCATGTCATTGAGCTTCGCGAGGACTTCTTTACTTGGCATTCCCAGCTCTTTGGCGAGCTCGTGGACGCGAAGTTTAGCCACAATTCTCCTGTCTCGGCCGCGCCGAGCAGGCGCGGTCCACTAGTTCCTGAGGGTGCTCATTTTCGAGTACTCATCGGATGTCCATTGGTGTTATCCCGCTTCCAAATGTGGTTCGGCACCCCGTGTGGGGTGAGTCATCGCCTCACGCGCCCTCTCGAGAGTTCCCTCCCGTTCGAGAGCCGCGACGTCTACCGGCGCCCGGAAGGAGCGCTGGAAACCGCCGCGTGTGAGAGCGAAAGCAATGCATGCGGGGTCCGGATGAACCCAGGCACCGCGCCCGTGGGCGCTCGCGCTCGGGTCAACGGCGAGGCTGAGGGATGCTCCCTGTTCCTCCCGGACCACGCGGATCATCGCGTGGCGTTCGCCGGTTTCCCGGCAACCTACGCACGTGCGAGACGGTCGATGTGCCGCGCGAGAGGGCCGACGTGAGCGCGAGCTCGGTGCGGCGTGATTCTCGGCGATGGCGACAACTTCCCTCTCGAATACGAATGATCAGCCCTTCTAGTCTACCCCCGGCCGGCAAAACGTCGACGAATTGCCGGAGTTGCCGTGCGCACTATCACGTGGGCCGTCGGGGGTTCAGCAACCGCTTCTCAGTCCTCCTGGCCCTCGGTGCGAATGTCAATTCGCCAACCCGTGAGCTTCGCGGCGAGGCGTGCGTTCTGCCCTTCCTTGCCGATCGCGAGCGAAAGCTGATTGTCTGGCACAACCGCGCGCACCTGTCGATTGACTTCGTCGGTCACGACGACAGAGGCGACGCGCGCAGGGCTGAGTGCATTACCCACGTAGGTCGCGGGGTTGTCGTCAAAGTCGACGATGTCGATCTTCTCCCCCTCGAGTTCGTTCATGACCGAGCGCACGCGCGCACCCATGGGACCGATGCACGCTCCCTTCGCATTGACCCCAGCGACGTTCGCGCGAACCGCCATTTTCGTGCGGTGCCCCGACTCTCGCGCGAGCGAGACAATCTCCACGGTACCGTCGGCGATCTCGGGAACTTCAAGCTCGAAAAGGCGGCGCACGAAGTTCGGGTGGGTGCGCGAAAGCGTAATCGAGGGTCCCTTCGGGCCACGTCGCGCATCGACAACATAGGCGCGGATACGCTTGCCGTGCGGGTAGCTCTCGCCTGGCACCTGCTCGTGCGGGGGAAGGAGACCTTCGACGTTGCCGAGATCAACCTGAACCATTCGGGAGTCACGCCCCTGCTGAATGACGCCAGAGACGATGTCATCAGCGCGGCCCGCAAACTCGCCGAGCACAGCCTCGTCTTCGAGCGCGCGAATACGCTGGAAAATCACCTGACGCGCGATCGAAGCAGCAACGCGGCCAAAGCCCTCGGGCGTGTCATCCCACTCTTCAACCTCGCCATCGACATCAACATCGCGAGCGATGACGGTCACCACACCCGTCTTTGAGTCAATCTCAACGCGTGCCTCGCGCGCGGGGTGCGGCGTGTGCTGGTAGGCGGCAAGAAGGGCACTCTCGATCGCCTCGAGGAGAACCTCCATGCTGATCTCGCGTTCGCGTTCGAGCGCGCGAAGCGCTCCCATATCGATATCCATTGCGTGCTCCTTATGATCTGTTCTTCAATTGTGTGCGGTGGCTGTCCGGGACTAACGAAACTCGAGATGAACCTCGGCCCGGGCGACGTCGGACACGTGCATCCGGTGCGGTCCCGGCGGCACTTTGCCTGCCGGCGCCGCCTTCGCGGCCTTCTTCGGAACGTGCGGCGGTTTCTGCACGTCAAACACGAGCTGTTCGCCCTCAACGTCCTCGAGGCGGCCAAGAAAGGTGCGCCCCGAGGTGTCTTCCACGTCAAGAAGGCGGGTGCGGGCGCGCTTAAAGTGGCGAATTTCGGTCAGGGGCCGAAACACGCCCGGGGTCGTGACCTCGAGCGTCGAAGGCCCTTCCCCGATAAGCGACGTATCAGAGTCGAGGAGGTCAGAAAGCTCGCGCGACACGTCGGTGAGGGTATCGAGATCGGCGCTCCCGATTTCATCGTCGGGAAGATCGACGACGACGTCGAGAAGGGTTGCGGCCCCTCGTGTTTTGACGGTGAGATGCTCGACAACGAGTCCGTGCCCCTCGACGATCGGCGCGAAGGCCTTCGAGAGTGTCTCAACCTGACCGGCCTTAGCGGAGGTGGCGTTCTTCTCCATGGGGCTCCTTTCGCGCGCTCGCCCGTACCCAATAGAGTGGGACACCGAGATCATAATGTGCTGAACATGGCGGCACATCCGGGAACGAGGAGCCGCATGAGGCACGTAACAAAAGGCCTGGCCAGGCGTGGGTTTCTCGCGGGAATCCTCGCGGCGCCGCTACTGGCGAGCTGCACGGGTCCCACGCGCATCGCGATCGGTCAGCGCGAAACCTACACACCCCCGCCCCCGGGAATAGACGAGATCTACCGCACGGAACTCCTCACGTCTGTGACGGACCTCGCGGGCATTCTCGAGACCGCTCGCCCGCACGAAGATTTCCCGTCGTTCCTGACGTCTGCGATCGCGACCCACCAGCGAGCACTCCGCACGGGCGCCGAACAGGAGAAAATTGCCTCGGCTGAGGCGAATCGCACCGAAAAGGGGGGATCCGCCCACGAGAGCGCAGCTGCCGGCACGCAGGCCCCCGTCGAGCGCGCCATGCTCGACGCGGCACGCGGCCTCGCGGCCCTGCGCGACCTCTACGCCCACGCGACCATTCAGGTCTCGGGAGACTTCGCGGATCTGTGCGCCGCGGGGAGCGCGTGGACCGAGTGGGCCGCTCTGAGGCTTACCCGCGTCGCGAAAGCTGCCGCCGTCGCGGGCGTCAGTGCTCCCAAGCCCTTTACGGATATGGAACCCAGTCGCGAGGTCCCCGCGATTGATCCACCCGAAGCCGCTGAGACTCACCTCATTGAGACCCCCCTCGAGCGAGCGCAGACCGACGAAAACTTCGCGGCCTACGCCCTCGAGGTCGCAGCCACTCGCGTCAAAGCTGATCAGCGTGAGGCGTACCTCAAGGCGGCTAACGTCCACGCCTCACGCGCTGAGACGTTCGGCGAGGTCGCCGAGCACCTTGGACTGCCCCTGGTTGCTCGCGAGGCGGGGTACGCCCTGCCTCGCCCGCTCGATGCGGAAGGGGCCGCGAACCTACGCCTCAAAGTCACCTCTCGCACGCTCACCAATGCGGTCGAACTCGCGGGGCTGGCACCCTTGAGCGAACGCGCGCCGTTCCTCACGGCAGCCCTCGAGAGCGCGAAGGCACTCGAGGCGCTGCGCGAAACCCTCCCCCCGTTCCCGGGGATCGACGAGGGCGAGAGCTAAACCACCGGCGCCCTAGGCGCGCAGCTCGGCGAGGATCTCCGTGAGAGCCGCCTCGACGGGAACTTCGCGGCTCGCCCCACTGCGGCGATCGCGTACCTCGACAACGCCCTTCTCGAGCCCGCGACCCACGACGACCGTTGTGGGCAGGCCGAGCAGTTCGGCGTCCTTAAACTTCACGCCGGGTGAGACCTTCGGGCGATCGTCGTACAGCACGTCAAAGCCCTCAGCCTCGAGCGCGGCGGCGATCTCCTCGGCCTTGTCGAAGACCTCCTGGTTCTTTCCGGTCGCGAGAATGTGAACGTCGAGCGGTGCAACCGCGCGCGGCCAGGCGAGGCCCTTCTCGTCGTGATTGGTTTCGGCAATCGCGGCGACGGCGCGAGTCACGCCGATGCCGTAGGAGCCCATCGTCACGACCTGCTGCTTGCCGTTCTCGTCAAGAACCTTGAGGCCAAGAGCCTCAGCGTACTTGCGACCGAGTTGGAAGATGTGCCCCATCTCCATGCCGCGCGTCAGGGTGAGCGGACCCGAACCGTCCGGGGAAGGATCGCCGTCACGAACCTCGGCAACCTCCGCGAAACCATCGGCCACGAAGTCACGGCCGGCGACAACCCCAAGCGCATGCGCGCCCTCGCGGTTCGCGCCCGTGACCCAGCTCGTGCCATCCACGGCGCGCGGGTCGAGCAGGAGTCGATAGCCGTTGGCCTCAAGGCCCCATCCCTGCGGCCCGATGTAGCCCTTCTTCACGTTCGGGTACTTAGCGAAGTCCTCGTCAGTGAAGGGACGCACCTCGTTCGGGGCAAGGGCCGTCTCGAGGCGCTTCTCATCCGCCTGGCGATCTCCCGGAATCATGACGAGAAGCGGGGACTCTTCACCTTCGGGAGTCTTTTCGACATACACGAGTGCCTTGAGGGTATCGGCCGCCTCCCACGCGCGAGAGTCCTCGCGCGGGGCGTTCTCGTTGAGGAATGAGACGAGAGCGTCGATCGTCGTGACGCCTGGTGTCTCGATCTCGCGTGCGGCGGGGAGGGCCGCGATGGCATCTGCATCGAGGGGCTCTCCGGCGACCGTCGTCACGGCCTCAACATTCGCGGCGTAGCCCGCGGGGCTGAGCGCAAACGTATCTTCGCCCACCGGTGTCGGGTGGAGGAATTCTTCGGAGCGGGAGCCGCCCATCCCGCCTGCATCCGCCTTAGCGATGACGATCTCAAGGCCGAGGCGTGCGAAGACCCGCTGGTAGGCCTCGCGCATGATCATGTAGGAACGCTCGAGCCCCTCGTCGTCGATGTCGAAGCTGTAGGCGTCCTTCATGATGAACTCGCGAACGCGCAGCAGGCCCGCGCGCGGGCGCGCTTCGTCGCGGTACTTGGTTTGCACCTGGTAGAGCGAAATGGGCAGGTCCTTGTACGACGTGAAGAGGTCTTTCACCGCGAGGGTAAACATTTCCTCGTGAGTGGGGCCGAGGAGCATATCGGCACCCTTGCGATCCGTGAGCCTAAAGAGGTTGTCGCCGTACTCGCTCCAGCGGTTCGTTTCCTCGTAGGGCTCGCGCGGCAAAAGCGCGGGAAAGAGAATCTCGTGGCTGCCGGCGGCATCCATTTCTTCACGCACGATCGTCTCGACCTTGCGCAGGACCTTGAGCCCAAGGGGAAGCCACGTGTAGATCCCCGGGGCCGTGCGGCGAATATAGCCGGCACGGACGAGAAGCTTGTGACTCGCGAACTCGGCTTCGGCCGGGTCCTCTCGAAGCGTGCGGATGAAGCTCGATGACATGCGAAGCATGGGGCGTTGTCCTCCTGGCAACAGGGGTTTCGAGGTGAATTCCTCAGGCCCTCACAGTCTAGTGGGCGCACCGCACGCACCCCACAAAAACCCAGGGCTGAGCGCGTATCGTGGAGTGTCACTCGTCACCACGGGAAGGATGACATGTCTGAGCCGCTCACGCTCTCGGGTATCGCGCCGTCGCCCTCGATGGCATATTTGCGCGCCCTCATCGGCGAAGGCGAGTCGATTCGCGAAGAGATCGAAGGCGACCCGGATCGCCTTATGCAGGTCGTACGCGAGAAGCTCGAGGGGTTCATGATGCCGTACGAATTCGGCCTCAAGGAGATCCTGACGAAGATCGAGATCCTTTCGGGCGAATGGGATGTAACGACCCCGCACAACCCCATCGAGCACGTAAAGACGCGCGTGAAATCGATGGATTCGCTGCTCGGCAAGCTCGTGCGCACGCAGTGCCCACCCGATCTCGACGAGATCCGCAACCGCATCCGCGACATCGGCGGCGTGCGCATCACATGCAGCTACGTCCAGGACTGCTACCTCGTTGCCCACGCGCTCGCCTCGCAGCCCGACATCACTCTTCTCGAAGAGAAGGACTACATCGCGAACGTCAAGCCGAGCGGTTACCGCTCTCTTCACCTCATTCTCGAGGTTCCCGTGTTTCTCTCGACACGCACGATCGATGTACCGATCGAGGTACAGATCCGCACGATTGCCATGGACTTTTGGGCGAGCGCCGAACACGAGCTCAAGTACAAGTATCAAGGCGAGCTGCCTGCCGAGATGCGCGAAAAACTCATCGGGATCGCCGCGACTGCCGCGAGTCTCGATGAGCAGATGGGGATCGTGCGCGATCAGATCGAGGGGCCGCCTCTTCCGGGACGCGCAGGCGCCTAGAACAGCACGGTGGCGAGTGCGCCAATCGGCCTGAAGCCCGCACGCTCGTAGGCGCGTCTCGCGCGAACGTTGAAAGAGTTCACGTAGAGGGTGACGCGGGGTGCGTGGTCGCGGCGAATGAGCTCTGCTGTGCCCCGCATGAAGGGCGCTGCGAGCCCTTGGCCGCGGTACGCGGGGTCAATCCACACGCCGTGTACTTGCGCAACCCCGCCAAAGAGCGCACCGAGATCGGCCTTAAACACAATCCGCTCACCATCGCGCGCGATATACGTCCGATGCTCGCGCAGCAGATACTCGACCCGGTTGCGGTAGCCGCGCCCGCCATCCCCGCGGCAAGGATCAGTGCCCACCTCCTCGCGAAACATCGCGACGGCAGCGGGAAACACCCGGTCCAGGTCACGGGTGTCAGCCGCCACCACACCCGTGGAGGGGAGGTCCGACGGTTGCCCGGCACAATACTCCAGAAGAGGCTGACTCTCGCGCACTTCGCGCTCAGGCGGAAGGCCCTCGCGCATAACCTCCCACATGTGCATCGCGATGCTGCGTTCCGCCACGATCGACGAGTAGCGCGTCGAGAGCGCGAGAGCGTGCCGCGATAAGCGCTCGACAGCGTCGAAAGAATCGGGTGCGAGAACGCTAGCGCTCACGCCATGCCACAGAATTCCCCGGATCTCGCTGCCGCGCGTGAGCACCGCAAACTCGGAGCCGCTGCGACCAACCGCCGCAAGTTCCTCGAACCGAGCGGAGGCGAGCGTGCTCACGTGCGCTTCGCTCTGCATCGCTTCACGCGCAGGGCCGAGCCACTGCCCTTGCAGGGGGCTGATGTCTGCGGGGCGCCTGCGCCACAGATTCGACAGGACGCTCACCTGAAAAGGGTCACCGGCTTCACGATATCGGCGTAGATCAACAGGATGCTCATGAGAATGAAGGCGATCGCGATCACGTTCGTGACGGGCAGCATGCGCGAGGCATCGACGGGTCCGGGATCCGCCTTCCCTCGCAACCTGGCGAGGCGCCGCCGCGCCGCCTCGTACAGCGCCGCCGCGACATGGCCGCCATCCAGCGGCATGAGCGGCACAAGGTTGAAGACGAACAGCGCCATGTTGAGCGAGCCGAGCATCGACAGGAACGTCCACGTTTTCTCCTTGAGGGAAAACCCGGGCGAATCCTGCGACACGATCTCGCCGGCGAGCCTGCTCACGCCCACGACTCCCATCGGGCCGTTCGGGTCGCGTTCTTCGCTGCTCAACACTGCCTTGCCGATTTCCCACACGCGCACGGGAAGGGTAACGACGACTTTGCCGGTCCCCACGAATTGGTCCCATACGGCACCGGGGACCTCCGTCAGAGGCCGCGGGGTAAGTTCCTGTGTGCCGGTCACACCAAGAAAACCGGCTTCAACGGTCGCGTAGGAACCGTCGGCATTCTTAACCGGCTTACCCGCGTCATCGCGTGCGACGACCGTGTTCGCGACTGGAGTTGCCGTCACGGTCATTGCTTTACCGTCGCGCAAGAGAGCGATCTCGACTTCGTCGTCAGGGTGCTTCCTAATCACCGTGCTCATCTCGTGAAAGTTCGCGACTCGAGCCCCGTCGACCGAGGTGATCACGTCCCCGGGTTTGATCCCCGCGGCGAAGGCAGGTGCTTCGGGCATGCCCTCGCACGACACATCTGCAGGTGCATTCGCGGGCACGACACATTGCGAGACGGCAGCGACCTTCGCCGTCACGTTCGGCAGGCCGAAGCCGCTCAGGACGATCGCGGTGAGGACGATCGCGATCAGGAGATTCATCGTGGGGCCGCCGAGCATAACGACGAGCTTCTTCGGCACGCTCAAGGCGACGAAGGTGCGGTGACGATCCTCAGCCGAGTACTGGCTCGAGTCCCACTGCTTGGCCTCCTCGCTCATCTGCTGAAAGAACCCCGTCGAGTCCTCGCGGATAACGTCGGGATCCTCTCCCTTGTGAGGCGGGAACATGCCGATCATGCGGATGTAGCCGCCTAGCGGAATCGCCTTGATGCCGTATTCGGTCTCCCCTTTTACGCGCGAGAACAGCGTGGGACCGAAACCGATCATGTACTGGGTCACGCGCACCCCGAAGCGCTTCGCGGGAACGAGATGGCCGATCTCGTGAAGGGCGATCGAAAGCCC
This sequence comes from Dermabacter sp. HMSC06F07, assembly GCF_001807345.1. Classification (NCBI taxonomy): domain Bacteria; kingdom Bacillati; phylum Actinomycetota; class Actinomycetes; order Micrococcales; family Dermabacteraceae; genus Dermabacter; species Dermabacter sp. HMSC06F07. The sequence continues at coordinate 67,137 of NZ_KV788584.1, read as the reverse complement.
GAGCCCGACAACCATCAAGAGGACGCCGAGCGCGTAGAAAAGGGGCATCACGGAACGGAAGCCATCACGTCGGCAACGTGATCGAGGTACACATCCACGACGGCCTCCTGATAGCCCTCGGCGCCTTTACGGGCGCGAAACGCTGCTCGACGCACGTCATCGACGCTCATCGCGAAGCCGTCCGTGAAATAGGCGTGAAGCTGATCGCACAGGGCATCGACGTCTTCGCGATCGTAGGCCCGTTCGCCCTGGCCAGCGGGGCGGAAACGCTCGCCCGCGGGCCGGGAGAGACGCTCCTGGAGAACCTCCGCGCGCTCCGTGAGCGCCGCGATCCAAGCCTCTTCACCATCGCGCTCGATTGCTTCATCGCGGTACTGGAGCGCAAACGCATCCGAGAGGCGATCAAGGGCCTCGTCGACGGCGAGCATGTCGTAGCCGCCACGCTCGGTTGAAAACTTCGCGGTGATCACATCGGCTGGTTGGAAGGAACCGTCGCGGCCCTCGTACGCGGCACGCGCGCGCAACAGGAAGTCATCGACTTCCTCGACGTTGTAGCCAAAGGTGAAACGTCCGGCACGCTTAAAAGCCGTACTCATCTACTTGCTCCCTCCCTCGACGGGGATGCTCACGCGACATAAACGGGGCGCTCAATAGATCGCCCTTGCACCACTGTAATGCTTGGATGCGCGAAAGGCCGGCAAGCGTCGGCCTCGAAATCACGCGCCGGTACCGCGCGCGATTTCCTCAACCCTCGCCACGCGAGCCTCACGGTCCTCGCGGCGCGCATCAGTTTCCACGACGGTCGCGGCAAGCTGCCCGCACGCACCGTCAATATCGCTACCGCGCGTATCCCGAATCGTCGCGGAAATTCCGTGTTCACGCAGTGTTTCCACGAACGTGCGCTCCACCCACGGATCCGAGGCCGTCCACTTCGATCCCTTGACCGGGTTGAGCGGGATTGGATTGACGTGCACCCAGTGGGCGCCCCCGCGCGCGATGAGACGCTTGGCGAGGAGCTCCGCACGCTCGGCCTGGTCATTGATATCGCGAATGAGTGCGTACTCGATCGACACGCGCCGGCCGGTCGCCTCGAAGTACTCCCACGCCGCATCAAGAATGTCGTCGACGTCGAAACGTTGATTGATGGGAACGAGCTCGTTGCGAAGCTCGTCGTCGGGTGCGTGGAGCGACACGGCGAGCGTCACGGGAATCTCTTCCTTGATGAGCTTTCGCACGGCAGGAGCAAGCCCCACGGTCGACACGGTGATGTGCCGCGCTCCCATCCCAAACCCCTCGGGCGCGGGGGCGTTGAGCCTCTGGCACGTCGTTGCGACGGCACGGTAGTTCGCGAGCGGCTCCCCCATGCCCATAAAAACGATGTTCGTGACGCGGCCTTCACCACCGGGGATTTCACCACGCGAAAGCAGAAGGTTTGCGATGCGCACTTGTTCGAGGATCTCCGCTGCGGAAAGGTTCCTCGTGAGGCCCATCTGGCCGGTCGCACAAAACGGGCAGTTCATGCCGCAGCCGGCCTCGGAGGAAATGCACAGCGTTACGCGGTTCGAATAGCGCATGAGGACCGACTCGACGAGCGAGCCGTCGAAAAGGCGCCACAGGAACTTTTGGGTCATGCCCTGATCTGCGCTCTGCTGCGAGACCTTTGTGAGGAGCGTTGGGAAGAACCGCTCGACGAGCGCTGAACGATCCCCCTTCGGGAGGTCGGTCATGTCGTCAGGGTCGGTCGTGAAATGCTCAAAATAGTGCTTCGACAGCTGCTTTGCGCGAAAGGCGGGAAGCCCTATGTCCCTCACGGCTTCGGCACGCTCGTCGAGAGTGAGATCCGCGAGGTGTGCGGGCGGCTTCCCCCTGCGGGTCGGCCGCAACTGAAGCTGACCGGGGGCGAGCCTTACGGGCTCTCCCTTGACGACCTCGCGCGAAAGATCCTTCGCAACATCGAGTTTTGGCGTGGGATTCTCAACCACTGATGGCCTCCACAATCGCGAGAAGAATGTACACGGTCGGGGCGGTGAGAAGCATCGAATCAAGACGGTCCATCATGCCACCGTGCCCCGGAAGCAGCTGCCCCATGTCTTTAATGCGCAGGTCGCGCTTGAGCAGTGACTCACTCAAGTCCCCGATGGTGGACACGACCACCATGACCGCGCCGAACGCGAGACCCCACCCGAAGCCAATATCGGGAAGCCACACGTGACCGATGAGGCCCGCAGCGGCGATGCCACCCACGAGAGAGCCCGCAAAACCCTCCCACGACTTCTTCGGGCTGATGCTCGGAGCCATGGGATGCTTTCCGAACAGGACCCCTACGGCGTAGCCGCACGTGTCGTTCATGATGGGAACCACGAGGGCAAACATGACCTTGTTCGCGCCGTTCGGCTGCGCCATGAGAAGGATCGTGAAGCTCGCCATAAACGGCACCCACAAAAGCGCGAAGATGCCCGCTACCGTGTCCCGCAGCGCCATGAGGCCCGTCGCCTCCGTCGTACGCCACATGATGAGCACAATTGCTCCCACGATTGTGGAGACGAGGAGCCCCGAGGCGCCGTACTGCCACGCCGACACCACCACGCCAACGCTCGCGACAAGCAGCGGGATCGAGGGAACGCGCAGGCGCGCACCCTCGAGGGCGTTCGCGACCTCGAGGGTCGCTATTACGACCGCGATGGCGACCACGGGCGTGAACAGAGCCGGAAGCACATATATGCACCCGTACAAAAGCGCCACGAGAGCAAGCCCGACGGCGATCGCGGCGGGAAGGTTCCGCCCGGCTCGGGGCGTGCGCGCATGTGTCGCAGCGGGCAGCTCGGAAACCTCGGCGACGAGCCGCTCTTCGCTCACGAGAGCCTCGGCAGCCGCGAGCGGAACCTCGGGCGCAGTGCTTTCCGATACGGCAACGGCCGTGCCCGGCTCATTGCCAGGCACGGCGCGTCGACGACCGTGGCGTGTATTCACGAACGATGAGGGAAAGGCCACTCAGACGGTGAGCAGCTCTTCTTCTTTCGCTTCGAGGGCGACATCCACCTGCTCGGTGTACTTCTTCGTGAGAGCCTCGAGCTCCTTCTCAGCGCGGGTGCCCTCGTCCTCGCCGATCTCCTTGTCCTTCACGAGCTTCTCGATGGCCTTCTTCGCGTGCGCACGCGAGCCGCGGATCGCGATGCGGCCATCCTCGGCCTTGGTCTTGGCAAGCTTCGTGTAGTCCTTGCGGCGCTCTTCGGTCAGTGCGGGCAGAACAATGCGCAGGTTGTCGCCATTGTTCGTGGGGTTCACGCCAAGATCCGATTCGCGAAGCGCCTCCTCGATCTGGGCCATCGCGCCCTTGTCGTAAGGCGTCACAATCACGGTACGGGCCTCGGGGAACTGGAATGCCGCGAGCTGATTGAGCGGCGTCGGGGTGCCGTAGTAGTCAGCGGTGAGGCCATGGAACATCGCAGCACTTGCGCGCCCCGTGCGGATCGCGGTGAACTCCTCCTTCGTCACCTCGACCGACTTTGCCATCTTCTCCCCGGCTTCTTTAAGGATGCTTCCGGTGTCCTCGCTCATGCCTCTCGGTTCCTTCCGATTAATTAAACATCTCGCCTGGTAAGGCTATCTTAGTCGCCCGTAACGACGGTGCCGATGCGGTCGCCGCACATCGCCTTCGTGATGTTGCCGGGCGCATCAAGACCGAAGACCATCATCTGCTGTTTGTTGTCCATACACAGGCTAAACGCGGTCGAATCAACGACGCGCAGCCCCTTGCTCAGCGCCTCCCTATACGTGAGGTGCTCGAGCTTGGTCGCGCTCGGGTCCGTCTTCGGGTCAGCCGTGTACACGCCGTCCACGCCGTTCTTCGCCATGAGCACTTCGTGGCAGCCGATCTCGAGCGCTCGCTGCACGGCAACAGTATCGGTCGAGAAGTACGGCATGCCCGCGCCCGCGCCGAAGATCACGACACGGCCCTTTTCAAGGTGGCGCACGGCGCGAAGTGGGAGGTAGGGCTCGGCGACCTGCCCCATCGTAATAGCGGTCTGCACGCGCGTGGACGTGCCGGCCTGCTCGAGGAAGTCCTGAAGTGCAAGGCAGTTCATGACGGTGCCGAGCATCCCCATGTAGTCGGCGCGACGGCGATCCATGCCTCGCTGGCTCAGTTCAGCACCGCGGAAGAAGTTGCCGCCACCCACGACAATCGCGCATTCAACGCCCGCGGCAACCCCCGCGGAAATCTCCCGAGCGATGCGCGAGACCACATCGGGATCGACGCCCACGCGGCCTCCACCGAAGGCTTCACCAGAGAGTTTGAGGAGCACGCGGCGCGAGCCCTCTTTCGGTTCAATGACGGGAATCGACGACGTGATGGGATCGGGGTCGGTGCTCATCAACATTCCTTCCGAGTGCAGGTTCTCGGGGCCACAGTCTACCGGCCCGGCAACGCCCGCCCCTGTGGGGAAGGTCCTCGTGTGAGAAGCTCGAAAAGAAGCGAGGGCCCGCACCCGTGGGTGCGAGCCCTCGCGTTCACGCTTTGGCAAGCGTCGGAAATCAGTTACCCACGCGGAAGCGCACGAAACCGGTCACCGTGCCACCAGCGGCCTCGACAACCTTGCCGACGCTCTGCTTCGGGTCCTTGGCGAAGGGCTGATCGAGAAGAACGTTCTCCTTGAAGAAGCCGTTCATGCGGCCTTCAACGATCTTGGGGAGAGCCTTCTCAGGCTTGCCCTCGTTCTTCGCGGTCTCCTCGGCGATACGGCGCTCGTTCTCAACCACATCCGCGGGAACGTCCTCGCGGGTGAGGTAGAGAGGCGAGTAGGCCGCGATGTGCATCGCCACGTCACGTGCAACCTCGGCGCCGGCCTTGTCGGTCGCGACGAGCACGCCAACCTGCGGCGGGAGGTCCTTGTTGGTGCGGTGCATGTAGTTCGTGACGACCTCGCCCTGGACGCGGCCGATGCGGCGAACGAGGATCTTCTCGCCCATGGTCGCGCCAGCGTTCGTGAGGGCCTCACCGAAGGAAGTCTCAGCGAGTTCCTCGGGGGTCGTGGCGCCCGACTCGACGGCGGCCGCAACGGCCTCGTCACCGAGAGCGATGAACTTGGCGTTCTTCGCAACGAAGTCGGTCTCCGAGTTGATCTCCACGAGCGTGCCAAGCTGGCCGCCCTCGACGTCGCGGACATCGGCGGCGATGAGGCCCTCCGATGCGGCGCGACCCTCGCGCTTCGCGATGCCCTTGAGGCCCTTGACGCGGATGATTTCGACGGCCTTCTCGTGGTCGCCGTTCGCCTCGTCGAGAGCCTTCTTGACGTCGAGCATGCCCGCGCCGGTCTTCTCGCGAATGTCCTTGATGTCTGCTGCCGTGTAGTTAGCCATTATCTGTCTCCTCTAAATGGTTGTGGGAGCGAACAGGTGATAGTCGAAAAATCAGGCTTCTTCGGAGGTTGCTTCGGCAGCCTTGTCCTCAGCAGCGGGAGCCTCGGTGGCCTCCTCGGCCTTGCCGGCCTCTTCCTGCTGAACCTCGGACTGCTTGAGCAGCTCCTGTTCCCACTCGGCGAGCGGCTCGGCGTCAACGGCCGACACGTTCTTCTCGCCCTGGGTCTGCTTGGCGTGGCGCTCCTGGAGGCCGGCGGCAGCGGCATCGGCGATGACGCGGGTCAGGAGGGTCACGGCGCGGATCGCGTCGTCGTTGCCCGGGATCGGGTACTGCACTTCGTCCGGATCGGCGTTGGTGTCGAGGATTGCCACGACCGGAATGCCGAGCTTGGTGGCTTCGTCAACGGCGAGGTGTTCCTTCTTGGTGTCCACGATCCACACGGCCGAGGGAGCCTTGCTCATGTCGCGGATGCCGCCGAGGGTCTTTTCGAGCTTTTCCTTCTCACGGCGCATCATGAGAAGTTCCTTCTTGGTCCACTGCGAACCGGCGACGTCCTCGAAGTCGATCTGCTCGAGTTCCTTGAGGCGGTCGACGCGACCGGAGACAGTCTGAAGGTTGGTCAGCATGCCGCCGAGCCAGCGCTGGTTCACGTAGGGCATGCCCACGCGCGTGGCCTGCTCCTGGATCGACTCCTGAGCCTGCTTCTTCGTGCCGACGAAGAGAATCGTGCCGCCGTGGGCAACGGTCTCCTTGACGAAGTCGAAGGCCTGATCGATGTAGGTGAGCGACTGCTGAAGGTCAATGATGTAGATGCCGTTGCGCTCGGTGAGGATGAAACGCTTCATCTTCGGGTTCCAACGGCGGGTCTGGTGTCCAAAGTGGACGCCGCTCTCGAGGAGCTGGCGGAGTGTCACAACTGCCATGGTCGTAACTACCTTTCTGGGCCCTGGGCTCGCCCGCCTCACTCACACCCGCGGGGCGTGGGCTCGGTGGGGTTCTTGCGCAAAGCCTGTTCTCGTTTTTTACGGGCCGACGGTTGCCGGCTCGCCCTAGCGCCCTGCGTTCGTGCCGCCACTTCCCTCGTGGGAGGATCGTGGAACGAAGGCACGCGCGCGTGCATGGGCGCGCGAAGTCACCCGCGCATGCGAGTGCTACGGCAACTCTAATACAGCGAAGCTGACTCGCGCACGGATCCGAGCAGACGTGTGAGCGAGTCCGCGCCTCACGCTGCACACCTTTTATCATCCACAGTCACGCGGGGTGGTCTTGTCGGGGATTCTCGGGCGCGATGTTCTTACTCCATGCACATGTCTACGAGGCTCGGCGCCCGCATCCTTCTCGCACTCGCACTCCTCATCGGTGCCGGAGTTGTGGCGCTCCCGCCCGCGCACGGTGACGATCAACCACCCGACTCCCTCGAGCACGCCGTCGCAGTCGTGAACCGGGCAAGGCTCGCTTCTCTCGCCGTTTTTGCGCCTACCGCTCAGGCGCCTGCCCCGCCGACCATAGATTCGCACGAGCACGAAGGGGCGTGGGCCTGGCCCATCGGCCCCGACCATGACGTTGTGCGGTTTTTCGAGGCGCCCGTCCACGCATACGGTCCCGGTCACCGCGGCATCGATATCGTCGGAAGCACCCTCGTGGTGCACGCCGTTGAGAGCGGCACAGTGACCTTCGCGGGAACGGTCGCGGGCAAACCCGTCGTGGCGATCCTCCATGACAGCGGGCTGACCTCCACGTACGAACCGGTCCTCGCTTCGGTCGCGAAGGGGGACGCGGTGAGCAGAGGGCAAGTGATCGGGGTTATCGAGCAACCGTCGGAACACGCCCATTGCGAGGCGGGATGCGTGCACCTCGGGGCCAAGCGAGGCAAGCAATACCTGGATCCGCTGCCGTTGCTCGAGGGGCGGGGGCCGAGTGTGCTCCTGCCTCCCCACTCGAGTTGAGCGAGCTCAGCGCGGCTCATCCATTGCTGGCTAGGCTCGCGGGTGTGCGTGCCTAACGGCGTCTTTGAGACGCTCGGCGGAGACGTGCGTGTAAATTTGCGTGGTTTGAAGAGAGGAATGGCCAAGCAGGTCCTGGACGCTGCGCAAATCCGCGCCGCCCTCCATGAGGTGCGTTGCCGCGCTGTGGCGCCACGTGTGCGGTGAGATGTGCCCCTCGAGACCTCCCTCGCGGGCTGCACGATTGACGATCGTGCGCACGGCGCGATCGTTGAGACGACCTCCACGCGCGCCGAGGAACAGCGCTTGCGAATCTTCACGCATGAGGTGCGGCCTCCCGAGCTGCTCCCACCTGTCGAGCGCCTCGAGGGCCGGGACACCGAGCGGAACGACGCGCTCTTTATTTCCTTTACCGATCACGCGCAGCGTGCGATTGACGCGATCCACGCTGCGGCGGTTGAGGGCGCACAGCTCGGAGACGCGAAGCCCGCACGAGTACAGCACTTCGAGAACGGCCGCGTCCCGAACGCGCAGAGGGTCCGCCTCGGGGCCCCCCTCGGGCCCGACGCTTGCCTCGTGCGCGGCGTTTTCTGCCTCTTCGAGGATGCTGCGCGCCTGGTCTGCGCTAATGACGTGCGGAAGTGCGCGACCACGTTTGGGCGCGCGCAGGCGCCTACCGGGATCGAGGTCGGTAAGCCCCGTATCGCACATCCACGCCGTGAACGTGCGCGCAGCCGCGGCGGCACGCGCGAGCGTCGTTGGGCTGTGGCCGGCGTCGGCTCGTGCGGCAAGCCACGCGCGCAGGTCCTGGATCGTCAGGTCCCGCGCCTTGCGTTCCGCATCGTCGCCGCCGTCGCGCTTCACCTTCTCGCACGTGAATTCGAGCAGCGAAACCGCATCGGAAAGATAGGCGCGAACCGTGTGGTCGCTGCGTGCGCGCTCATAGCGAAGGTGCCGCTCATAGCGCACGAGCAGCTCCTCGTCACCGGAGGCAACGAGGAGCTCTCGCCCGTCATTAGGCGTGCGCGACTCACTCGTGGGACTCATCCCTCCAGTGTGTCACGTGGCTTCCCTCGCACGGGGGCGCGACTCGATGCTCAGACTTCGTCGCCTGCAGTGATCGCGGACGCCTCTTCCTGCTGGTTCGCGTGAGGCGTTGTCACACGCGTGAGGAGTCCGTGGCCACTTACGAGAATGATCATCGAGAGGACAACCGCACCGGCGGCAAACCAGTAGGGGCCGCCTGCGCCAAGCGCATCGGAAATCGCCCCCGAGACCGCGGGGGCGATTGCTCCGCCGAGGAAGCGCACGCCCGAATAGGTCGAGCTTGCAATGTTGCGCGGAAGGTCGGTCGCTTCCATCACGGCTTCGGTGAGGGCCGTATTGAGAATGCCGAGGAAGAGGCCCGCGACGACGACGGCAGTGACGAGCAGCGCAAGACGCTGGGCACCGAGCGCCATGGTGACGAGGCACGCCGCGAGAAGCGCGAGCGTCACCGACAGCACGGGGATGAGCCCGAATCGGCGCGTCAATTTCGGGGCTGCGAGCACCGAGGTGACCGCAAGAGCAAGGCCCCATCCGAAGAACACAAGGCCGAGTTCGTGCGCACCGAACTCGATTCCCGCGGCGTGCGCGGCAGCCTCGAGCGGATAAGGCGAGTACGCGAGGAGAGTAAAGAATCCGAAGTTGTAGCAGAGGGCAGCGGCGCTGAGAAGAAGAAGCGGCGGGCGACTCAGTGCGGCGAAGCCAGCCCCAAGCGAAGCCTTCCGTGGTGCGGCAGCTGGTTTCGGCAAAAGAACGACGATCGCGACAAGGCCGATCGCCATGAGGGCAGCGGTTCCGAAAAACGGCATGCGCCACGAGATCGAGCCGAGGGCGCCGCCGGCGAGCGGCCCCACGGCCATGCCCACGCCAAGCGCAGCCTCGTAAAGGATGATGGCCTGACCGGAGCCGCCCGAGGCAGCCCCGACGATCGCCGCGAGAGCTGTGGAAATGAACAGGGCGTTGCCGAGCCCCCAGCCGGCACGGAAGCCGATGATCGCGTCGACGCTACCCGCTGTTCCCGCGAGCGCTGCGAACAGCACGATGAGGATGAGTCCCGTGATGAGGGTGCGTTTCACGCCGAGCCTGCTCGAGATGAACCCGCTGAAGAACATCGCGATCGAGGTGACGATCAGGTAGCTCGTAAACAGGAGCATCGTTTGCGAGGGACTTGCATGAAGCTCACGACTGATCGCCGGAAGAATCGGGTCAACGAGCCCGATCCCCATGAACGACACCATGCATGCGAAGGCAATCGCCCACACGGCTACCGGCTGGTGAAGGATGGACGGCGTGTTTTCGGGTTCGGGAGCCGCGGGGCTATCTCCTGGCGGCGTCGTCGATTCTGCGACCTCGGGGGCGGCAACGGACATTCGAATGGAACTCCAATCTGACAGTGCTGTGGGCGCCTGAGCGCGCCCGTGCGTGCGGTTAGCGTTGGGGGCGCGCGAGCGCGTCGGCTAAGTCGCCGAGGAGGGCCGCCGCGTGTTCGAGCGTGTGGAGATCCTCGGGCGCTAAGGCGGTGAGCGCGGGTCGCACGGATGCGGCAGAGGCCGCACGGGAACGGTCGAGCTCGGCACTGCCCGCCTCGGTGAGCGTGATGACGCTGGCACGGGCATCGCGCTCATCGGAACGCCGTTGGACGAGGTTATCGGCCGCGAGACGGTTGACGATCCCGGTCATCGTTGGTTGCGATACGGACTCGCGCGCCGCGAGTTCGCCGACGCGCAGCGGTCCACCGTGGCGCAAGTTCGCGAGCACTCGCACCGAGATGAGTGAGCGCGCGCCACCCGCATTGCGGCCGGCGGTCCGACTAAACCGGAGAGCATTCGCGACCAGTTCGTTCGCGAGTTCGTCGAGATTGCTGCGCGGACCTTCAACGGCCTGATTCCCGGATTCCCCCATTTGCATAGCTTGACTATATAGCTTCCCTAAGTATTGCCTCAACCTCGTGTCCGTAAGATCAACCACACGCCGCCGTCATTAAGCGGCCCCCGAAGCAACGCGACGCACCCTGCCGCGGCTCACCTGCACGAGCCCGAGAAGCTCGATTCGCGTGAGGCTTGCCGCCACCTGTTCGGGATCGAGGGCACACAGGGACGCGAGCTCTCCAACGCCAATCGGGGAAAACCGCGGGATGCCGTCAAACACCAGGCGATCCACGGGACCGAGAAGGTCGACGTCAAGTGGGAGGGTGCCGGGCGAGCCGGAATTCTCCGTAGACCCGACGGTTGCCGAAAACCCCGCTCCCCCCGAGATCATGAGCTCGACGTCCTCAACCCGCGAGACAAGCTGCGCACCCCGCTCGGCGATCAACCGATGGCACCCGCTACTTTCTGCCGAGGTTACGGGGCCGGGAACAGCACCAACGGGGAGAGACAGCGAATCGGCGTGCGCGGCGGTCGACAGAGCTCCTGAGCGCCACGCAGCCTCGATCACGATCGTGGCGTCGCTTGCCGCGGCAATGAGCCGGTTGCGCGACAGAAACCTCCACCTGGTCGGCCGCGTACCGATGGGCGCCTCAGAAAAAAGCCCACCTTCATTACTCACACGGGTAAGGAGCGCCGCGTTTGCGCGCGGGTAGTAATCGTCGAGGCCACCCGCGAGGAATGCGGCGGTCCCGCCCCCTCCCCCCTTGAGGCTCCGCGCCGCGAGCGCTCCAGCGTGGGCCGCGGCATCGATCCCGAGCGCGCCACCCGAGACCACCCGCACTCCTCGTTCCGCGAGCGCCGCGGCGAAGTCGTGGGCAACGCCAGTGCCGTAACGCGTCGCTCCACGCGAACCCACGAGGGCAACGGAGCGCATAGAGTCTGCGTTCTCGCCAGCGTGACCGCCGGCGCACCACAGGGCGAACGGCGCGTTAATCGCGAGCCGCGAGAGTCCCGCGGGCCACCCTGCTTCGCCGGGCCGGATGAGCCTGATGCCGTGCTCGCTCGAGTGCTCGAGAACGTATCGCGCTTCGCTCGCTCGAGCCTCCCACGCAGCTTTAGCCTTTTCGGCAGCGCTTCGCGCGTCGCGGATTCTCATGGATTCATGCGCGGCGGTCACGTGAAGCCGCCCAGCCTCTGGATCGTGGGCGGCTTCCTCGAGGGCCACCGCAATCTCGCGGATAGAGCCGTCGAGCGCCAGGGCAAGTGCATCGACGGGCCCGCGCGAAAGCCACAGGTACCGTGCGGCGGCATCCGTCGCTTCAGCGAGGGCGCTCCACACCGCTCGCGCCTCGAGGTCAGCACGCGAAGCACATGGCTCGAGAGGAACGGAGTCGGCATCCCAAAAACGCGCCACCTCGCTCCCGCTTCTCGGCTCGATCACGACGCATCCTCCCCTCGAAGCTCGAGAGCCGTCGCGACGTGGGCGCTCGTCGGCCGAGCCTTCCCCTCAAGGTCGGCGAGGGTCCACGCGACACGCCGCACGCGGTCGCGGCCCCGCATCGTGAGGCGACCGCGCTCCACTGCACGCACCAAGATCGCGTCGTCGGTGCGCTCCAATGGCATCTCTTGATCGAGAAACCGGCCGCTCACCTGGGCATTGACGAGATAACCGCTGCCGTCGAGGCGTCGATGCTGAGTCTCGCGCGCCGCACACACGCGCTCTCGAATGTGCGCGCTCGATTCTTCTCTCGTCGACCCGCTGAGGGAACGCACGGGCGCAAGCGTGATCCGAAGGTCGATGCGGTCGACGATCGGCCCCGATAGACGCGCCATGTAGCGGCGGCGCTGAAGCGACGTGCACCGGCACCGGTCGCCTCGCGCATCGGCATGGCCGCACGGACACGGATTGGCGGCGAGGATCAGTTGAAACGCCGCGGGGTAGGTCGCCACGCCGCGAGTGCGGTGGAGAGACACCTCCCCCGTCTCGAGCACCTCCCGAAGCGACTCAAGAACCTTGGGCGCGAACTCAGGCGCTTCGTCAAAGAAAAGCACTCCCCCGTGAGCGCGAGAGACAGCGCCGGGACTCGCAAGGTTACTGCCGCCGCCGATGATCGACGCGACGCTCGAGGTGTGGTGCGGAGCGATAAAGGGTGCCTCGCTCACAAGTCCCTTCGACGCATCGAACTCCCCGGCAATCGAAGCGATCGCGCTGAGCTCGAGAGCACGCTCCGGCTCGAGCGGAGGAAGGATGCTTGGAAGGCGCGAGGCAATCATGCTTTTGCCCGCGCCGGGCGGCCCGAGAAGGAGCATGTGATGACCTCCCGCGGCGGCGATCTCCGCCGCCTCGCGCCCGAGTTTTTGCCCCTTGACGTCAAGAAAATCAGGCTGTTCGCGCACGGTGGTCGGCGGTTCGCCTGGGCCCTCTTCCTCCTCGAGGTCAAAAAGCCCACGTCGAGTCCACACGGCCTTTCCCCCGAATGCGTTAAGGACCTCGCCGAGATGGCACGCAGAGTGCACGTCGATGCCGGGCACGAGGCGCGCTTCGTCAGCGTTAGCCTCGGCGACGACGACCCGACGCACCCCGCTTTTAGCGGCTGCCCGCACTGCGGGGAGAATCCCGGGCACGGGCCTGAGACTCCCCTCGAGCGCAAGTTCAGCGATGAAGAGCGTGTTCTCAAGGTGCCCCGGCGGGAGGACCCCCTTCGCAGCGAGGGTCGCGACGGCGATCGGGAGATCGAACCCGGAGCCACTCTTTTTCATCCACGCGGGCGAGAGGTTTACGGTAACTTTCTTCTCCCCAACGGCATGGCCCGCGTTGGCGCACGCACTCTTGACGCGCTCGCGGGCCTGGAGGGTCGAGGAGTCCGGGAGCCCCACGATCACGAAAGCGGGAAGCCCCCTGCTGATTTCGCATTCAACCTCAACAATTCGCCCCTCGAGCCCCCACAGGCTCATGCCGAGCACGCGCGCGACGCTCATGAGCCCACTGCCTTGAGGTGTGTGACGTCGACGTGCCCGCCGGGCATGACGAAGACACCGAAAGCATCGAGACGCACACCAGAGTGCTGCGGGCTTCGCTCGAGAAAATATGCGCCGATCATCGTGCGAAGCTTGCGTACCTTGCGGGAATCGACCGCTTCTACCGCCGAGCCCATCACGAGGCTGCGCCGCGTTTTGACCTCGATGAACACGAGCGTGTCGCCGTCGAGCGCGACGATGTCGATTTCGCCGTGGCGCGTGCGGAAATTCCGCTCGAGGATCTCGTAGCCCGCGCGCGTGAGGATGTCTGCGGCGATGTCCTCGCCGAGGTTGCCAAGTTTTTTGGTGGAGAGGGTGTCGGCACCGCGAGTGTCGACTTCTGTCGTGATCGTCATGCCTCACACGATGCCGAAACTACGCATCGGTGTCAGTCGAGCAACGACCAATTGTGGATGGGTGCGCCCTGTGAGGCGCGAACCACCGACTACGGCATGGCTAGAGATCGAACTCGGGCTTCTCAAGCTCTTCAACGTTGACGTCCTTGAACGTCAACACGCGAACGGAACGCACGAATCGCGACGTTCGGTGCACGTCCCACACCCACGCATCGGCAAGGTTCAACTCGTAGAACACTTCGCCACCCGCATGCTGAACGTGCACGTCAACCTGGTTCGCGAGGTAGAGCCTACGCTCCGTTTCGATGCGGTACGCATACGTTCCCACGACGTCGCGGTATTCGCGATAGAGCTGAAGCTCCATGTCGGCCTCGTAGGCATCGAGATCATGCACGTTCAAAGCGCCCTCCCTCACGTCGTGGCTCTCATGGTTGTTCGCAGCGGCGTGCCACCCGCGATTGTCAAGATTACAGTGGCAGATCGAATCCCGGCTGTTCAGCCGGCACGAGCTTCCAACTCGCGCGATGCTCGGCGTGGATCCCGAGCTTTGCGATCGCCTCGCGGTGCGCCTTGGACCCGTAGCCTTTGTTGCCGGCCCACCCGTACCCGGGGGCTTCGGTGTCGAGCGCACCCATGTGGCGATCTCGCGCAACCTTCGCGAGAATGCTCGCCGCGGCCACCGATACGCACGTCTGATCGGCCTTGACGACCACCTCGAGCGGGCACTCGAGCGGCGTTTCGCACCCGCGCGACACATAATCGTGGTTCCCATCCAGAATCACGCCCGCGAGCGGCACGTCGAGTGCCTCGCGGGTCGCCTCGAGAGCACGCGTCGCCGCGAGGGTGAGCGCATGAGAAATACCGTGTTCGTCAATCTCCCTGGCCCGTGCAGTTCCGACGGCTGCCGGGCACACCTCGGTTCCGCATCGCGCAACGAGCCCGAGCGGAAGAGGAATCGAACTCGCCCCGCCCGCGAGGGTCGCGAAAAACGCCTCGCGTTTGGTGGGGCTGAGCAGCTTGGAGTCTTTGAGGCCCGACGGTAGCTCGGCAAGCGTCGGAACCGGATCCTCACCCCGCTCGCACCTCACCGCGAACGCGCCCACCGCGACCGGGCCGGCGAGAGCCCCGCGACCCACTTCGTCGAGCCCAATGACCGCGCACGACGAGGCCTCAGGGTGTGCGGCAAGAAATGCACTCGCAAGAAAAAGCTCGCGCTCGGCAGTCGCGGGGGGACGTGGCATTCGCGTCACGCGGGCCTTACGCGGCGAGCGCGAGGGGCGACAGATCCCTCGACCGCGTGGGGCCGATGCTTGCCGCGCTCTCGGCGTTGTTCAGTTTCTCGAACACCTTCTCGCCGTCCTTGAGGGTGCTCCAGTGCTCGAACGGGAGGAAGAGCAAGACGGCTTTGCCCGCTACCTTCGATTCGTCGACGAACGGGTCCTCGCCACGCGCGTAATGCTCGGAGGAGTCGGCGCTATTGAAGCGGTTGTCCCCCATGACCCACAGTTTGCCCTCGGGGACCGTGACGTCGAACGACACCTGGCACGCACCGTTACCGGGAACGATGTAGGTTTCGTCGAGCTCCACACCGTTAACGCTCATCGGGCCGCCGCGTTCCTTGCACACGATGTGGTCACCGCCCACACCGATGAGGCGCTTCACGAGGTGATTTTCTGTCGGGTCCGGGGCGAGCCCCACGTAGCTGAGGGCTTTGGAGACCTGCTGTCCGGCTGTGAGCGGGCGATCGTGGTTGCCTCCCACCCAGTTACCCGGGTCTTGAAACACGATGACATCGCCACGGTGCAGGTCGAGAACTCCCGGATGAAGCTTCGAGACGAGGATCTTGTCGTCTTCCATGAGGGTCGGGTGCATCGACGCCGACGGGATGAAGAACGGCTGCACGAGGAAAGTCTTGATCAGCACAGCAACGATGAGTGCGATGACAATGGTGACCGTCCAATCAAGAACCGAGCTGAGCACTCCGCTCTTTTTCGCGTGGGCCCTGGCGCCGGCACGGCGCGACGAATCCCCACTCGGATCGGCGGGATCCGGTGCGGTCGACGATTCGCGCGGTTCGGGGACCGCGGGGGCGGGGGGCTCGAGCTCAGACATCGGATCCAGTCTAGTGGGAGATCTCGCGCCCATCGGAAAGCGGCCACACGACACGCGTTACGCGCCCTTGCGTACGTGAAACGGGAACCATGCCTCCACCAGGATCACCGAGGTGATTGCGCGAATCGGATGAGTGATCGCGGCTGTCGCCGAGAAGGAACATGTGCCCCTCGGGCACCGCGACATCAAAATCGACCGCGCTCGCACGCGTGAGGGAATCGGGAAGATAGGGCTCCTCGAGCGGGCGACCGTTCACCTCGAGCTGGCCTTCGCTGGTACAGCAGCGCACGCGATCGCCGCCGACGCCGATCACACGCTTCACCCAATACTGTGACGCTCCGCCGAAATACCCCTTACCGTCGAACACCACGACGTCACCACGACGCGCCGTACCTCGGCTCGTGCGATCCACGACGATGTACTCCCCCGCGTTGAGCGTCGGCGCCATTGACCCACTCGGCACGTGGTAGGTCGTCACAACGAAATGTCGCACACCAAGCACGGCGAGAAGTACGACGCATAAAACCGCGGCGATCACCCACACGAGGAGCGATCGCCGCGGCTGCGATTGAGAGCGCAAGGCGCGAATCAGGAGTGTTCGCGCTTCTCGCGGATGCGGGCCTTCTTGCCGGTGAGGCCACGAAGGTAGTAGAGCTTCGCACGGCGAACGTCACCGCGAGAAACGACCTCGATCTTCTCGACCGTCGGAGCGTGAACCGGGAAGACACGCTCGACGCCGACGCCGAACGAGACCTTGCGGACGCGGAAGGTTTCCTTGATGCCGCCGCCCTTGCGAGCGATGACGTAGCCCTGGAACACCTGGATACGCGAGCGGTTACCTTCAACAACCTTCACGTGCACCTTGACGTTGTCGCCAGCGCGGAAATCGGGAACGTCGCTCTTGAGGTGCGCCGCATCGAGTTCATCGAACTTCTGCATAAGTTTTCTCCTGCCTCCCGCCCCGGGTCGGACGGCGAATGTTTTACCCCCTGGCGGCGGGTCAGACCCACCGAGGGCGTCTATGAATCATTCACATGTGCCGGGCCTCTGGCCGCCATACCCGTGGCGACGGATCTGCCCTGTTGCCTCGTGCCGCAACCCCCCGAGGCAGGTCACGGCGCAACACGCACGGTCATCCATTTTGCCACTACTCCAAGAGGCACGCAATAGGATGTCCCGTGAAGGAGAGTGCGAGGTTGCTCGCACGAAAGGAGCACCGTGAACGCGCACGACAACCAAGAAACCACCGACGCTACCCGGTCGCACCGGGCCATCACGAGCAGCGGCCTCACTCACGCGGAAGCAACCACCTTCGTTAAGCACTCCACGAAGGAGCACGTCTCGAACCTCGTCTCGTTCCTCCTCGTGCTCCTCGCACCCGCCGCGCTGTTTTGGGCGCTCGCGCTCCTTCCCTGGACTGGCGACGACCCCGCCCGCTCAATGATCGTGGGGCTCGCCATCGCGCTCGCACTCGTGATTGCGGGGCTCGTTATTCACTTCGTGCCGGGGAGGCGCCACGGCGTCCTCCAAGCGGTCGAGGAAGGGCACGTGGCAACAACGCCTGAGTCAGCGGCGGTTGCACGCGACCATCACTCGAAAGTCAAGCCCGTCAACGCCGTTCTTGTGGGCTTCGGCGTGCTCGCAATCCTTGCCGCACTCGCGTGCGCTGGCCATGCCCTTATGGCGAGGAGCTTGCCTCAGCGCGTTTTCCTCGACATTGGATGCGCGTTTGGCTTCATCGCCATTGCCTTCGCGGCCTTCTATTGGCCCTTCACAACAAGGCGCCTCGTGCGTCATCTCGGAGCCCAGGACCACCCGAAGGACCAGGAGCGAGGCGAAGACTAAGAGGGCGCTAGCGGGCTACTCGCGCCCCTCGAGGAGGTCTGGCCTGCGCTCGGCAGTGCGCTCGAGTGAACGTTCGCGGCGCCACTTTTGGATGCGCGCGTGGTGGCCGCTGAGCAGCACTTCGGGCACGTCGCGCTGTACGCCGTCGGGTGAGGTCCAACGTGCAGGCTTCGTATAGAGCGGGTACTCGAGCAGCCCGCTCGTGTGAGACTCCTCGACGATCGATTCGGGATTGCCCACGACCCCCGGCACGAGACGCACGATCGCCTCGGTCATCGCGAGAACCGCAACCTCGCCACCGTTGAGCACGTAATCACCGAGTGAGCTGAGCGCAACGCGCACGCCTTGATCGGCGAGGTACTCGTAAACGCGCTCGTCGATACCTTCGTAGCGGCCGCACGCGAAAATGAGCCACGGCTCCTCGGCCCGCTGTTCCGCAGCCCGCTGCGTAAACGGTTCGCCCGCCGGGTTCGGGAAAATAACGAGCGGTGAAGCGGAGCCATCGTCGAACTCCCCCTTCCCCGAGGCGAGCACATCCGCAAACGCTTCCGACCACGGCTCGGGCTTCATCACCATGCCGGCCCCGCCGCCCACGGGCGTGTCATCGACTGTGCGGTGACGATCGTGCGTGTAATCGCGCAAGTTGTGCAGGTGCACATCGATGAGCCCGTCCTTGCGGGCCTTGCCGATGAGGGAAAGCTCGAGCGGGGCGAGGTATTCGGGAAAAATCGTGATGACGTCGATACGCACGAGACGCTAGCCCTTCGCACCATCGCGCTCGCTCAGCGCGTTCTCGGGATCGAAGAGACCGCCGGGAGGATCCGCAACCACGAACCCGCCCTCAATGTCGACTTCGGGCACGAGCTCCTCGACGAACGGAAGCATGACGCGCCGGCCATCCACCGCCCGCACGATCAACAGGTCCTGCGCGGGATAGTGATCGAGCCCGATCACGGTGCCGAGCACTCGGCCATCGTCCGTACGGACTTCAAGCCCCTTGAGTTCCTCCGGGTACCACGCATCCGGATCCTCTTCAAACTCCTCGTCGCGATCCAGCTCGAGTACCAAATCTGCGCCGCGAAGCCCCTCTGCCGCCGTGCGGTCGTGGATCTCGGCGAACTTCACGTACCACCGCCCTTGCTGTGTGCGCGTCGCGGCGAGCGTGAGCTGTTGGGGCGTTCCCTCGCCCCCGTCAACGTCGAAACGGGCACCCTTCACGAGGCGCTCTTCGGGAATATCGGTGCGTACGATGAGCGACACCTCGCCCTTGAGACCGTGAGCCTTGCCGATTGTGCCCACGACTACCGTCACGTTGTCACTCACCGGCGAGCTCACCTCCGCCGCTCTCGCCGCTCTCGCCCGGGTCCTCGCTCGGGAGGTCAACGGCGCCTTCGTATCCCGCTGCCTCGCACGCCGCGCCGAAACCATCGAGAGTCGCACGCGAGCCAGAGGAGTTCGGATCTCCGTCAAGAACTTTTTGGAACGGTTTTTGGACCTCGGTGAGGGCCTTCTTCACGCCCTCGTCATCGACGTTATCGATCTCGTCCTGGAGAATGTCGTTGAGGTTCTGGACCTTTGCACGATCGGACTTCGGAACATACTTGCCGCGAAAACCAATGGCTTTAAAGGAGTTCGAGGTGAAGACGTTGCCGTTGCGGTATTCGGTGAACAGCTGCGGCTTTGTCGCAAGCTCAGCACACACGAGTTTTGCGGGTTTCTTGCCCTTCTCACCGCCACCGTTCGCCCAAGTCGCGTGCACCGACATCGGCGCGCACGCCGAGGCGAGACCCTCGAGCGCTCCCTTGAAGGCTTCGGTATCGGCGTCCTTCCCCTTCGCGGATTCAGTTTCGATCCAGTCGGCGACCTTGCCGGCCGCACCCTTAACATCCTCGGTGGATTCGGCAAACGTCCCACGCACATCCTCGGCGGCAGTCTGGAACATGTACTCGTTCGTACCGCCGATCTCAAGGGCACTCGCCCCCATGGCAATCGCCTGGAAGTACTCGGGCGAGACGTAATCTGGGTCGCCAAAGAACTGGGTACACGCGTACTCGGTCGCGGGATCGACCTGGGGCTTCTTCTCTATCGTCGTGACCTCCACGGTGCCACCACCCGAGGGCTCACCGCCTGTCGAACCGATCGCGTCGCACCCGGCAGCGCCGAGCGCCAGAAGTCCCGCTGCGCCGAAGGCAGCGAGCGGGCGAAGAATGCGGGAGAGCGTCATGGAATCCTCACTCACGGGTCTCAAAAGGAAAGGCGGCAGCCGCGCCACACTGTAGCGTTGCTGCCGCCTCAAGGTGCGTTGTCACCGTTAGCGCTTGTCTGTGTCCACGATGTCCACGCGAATGTCGTCGTTGGACAGTGCCGTGGTCACGGTGCGCAGCGCCCGGGCCGTGCGACCCGAACGCCCGATCACGCGCCCGAGATCATCGGGGTGAACGCGCACTTCGAGCAGCGGCCCCCGGCGGGTCGACTTTTCCTTGACGCGCACGTCATCGGGGTTGTCGACGATCCCGCACACGAGGTGCGCGAGGGCTTCGGCGCGGGCACTCATGCTCAGGCCTCTTCGGTGGTCTCTTCGGAAGTCTCGGCCTCGGCACCCTCAGCCGACTCCTCGGAGGACTCGGCGTTCTCGGCAGCCACAGCGGCTTCCTTCTCAGCGGCGGCTTCGGCCTCAGCCTTTTCCTTGGCGGCCTTGACCTCTTCGCGCTTTTCAGCGGCGGCCTTGTCAGCGGCGGCGATGCGCTCCTCGGCGCTCACCTTTGCTTCCTTGGCCTTGAGGGTGCCTTCGGTGCCCTCTTCACCCTTGAACTTTGCCCACTCACCGGTGACCTTGAGGATCGCGGCGACCTGGTCGCTGGGCTGGGCACCCACGCCGAGCCAGTACTGTGCGCGCTCCGAGTCAACTTCCATGAACGAGGGCTGCTCGTTCGGGTTGTACTTGCCGATCTCTTCGATCACGGCGCCATCGCGCTTCTTGCGCGAGTCAACAACAACGATGCGGTAAACCGGTGCATGGACCTTGCCCATGCGCTTTAGACGAATCTTGACGGCCACGAGGCTGTCTCTCCTTCTGCGTAAGAATGGGTGAGAATCGCGCCGCCCGTGGGGTCAACATAAGCTGCGCTTTCCTCGGCTGGACGTGCCCGGCCGGGTAGAGGGCTCCGGAGCGGGCACATACAAGGGTCAATTATGCCCGAAACCGGCCCCTCAGCGAAAGGCCGTAGCGTGTGCCACCGGGCACAGTTAAGGATCCGACGGCCGCTGTGCCTCCGCCGTTACTCGCCAGACAGCGGCGCCGAGCAATGGTCGGAAATACTGAGCGCAAAGAACCGATCGACGGCGAACGCGGGATAGCCCTCGCCGTCGGCTCCCGCCCCGCTCTCCCAATCGCCGAGCCGTGCGAGCGTGAGCTTTTTACGGAACTGCCTGAGCTTGCGATGCGTCTCGTGCGTATCGCCGGCCGTAGCGATCGCGCGAAAGTCAGCGAAGGCCTTTTCCACGCTCGAGCGTTCGTACAGCCTCACGGTTCCACCAACGGCGCCGGCCTGCGCGTCGGCCCACGTCAGTGGCTGATGCGCCGCGAGAAAGTCATCCACGCAAATCACGAGAGCATTGTGATCGCTGAGCGGATCGGCCCGCAGTTCACGCACGACCGCTTCGAGGGCTTCGTCCACGACGGCTGCCTGGTAGCCCTCACGCATAAGCCCGACGCGCGGGAACGACTGCGCCTCGATACGCTCGGCGAGAGCGAGCGAGCGCTCGACGTCTCCCTCAGTGAGCACGAGTTCCTCATCCAAGGTGTCGAGGAAACGATCGACGTTATCGATGCAGTAGCGCGCGCCACGCCTCGACGTGGGGAATCGAAGTCCCGAGGTGAGAGCGGGAAGGCTACCGGTCGTGACGGTGGACATCGGCTACTTTCCGAGCATCTTGCGAAGTTCTGGGGGAAGCTGATTCATGTCGAGGTTCGACAAGTCGGCGCTGGCGTCGGCGGAATTCCCCACCCCTCCAAACGCGCCCGCGCCGCCGAAGGCCGAACCCTTCTTCTGGGCCTGCTGCTCCGCCCACGCCTTTTCTTCGGCTGCGCGCTTCGCAGGGTTGCCCGAACGGGACTTCTTTTTGTTTTTCTTCGGGGACTGCATGCGTCCGCGGGATTTCTTGCCAAATCCCATGCCCGGCGCCCCGAAACCACCGCCGCCGGCCAGGCCCTTGCCCACCGAGCCCATCATCTTTTGCATCTGCTTGAACTGATCGAGCAGACGATTCACTTCGGTCACGGTCGTGCCGGAGCCCTTTGCGATGCGTGCTCGGCGTGTGCCGTTGATCTCTTTGGGGTTCGCGCGCTCGAACGGCGTCATGGACTGCACCATTGCTTCGATACGCGTGATCATCGAATCGTCGAACTGATCGATCGCCTGCTTGTACTGGCGCATGTTCGGCATCATGCCGAGCATCTTCTTCATCGAGCCCATCGACTTGATCTGCTGAAGCATCGACATGAAGTCGTTGAGGTTGAATTCTTCGCCCTGCGCGAGCTTCGAGGCGACCTTCTCGGCTTCCTCGCGGTCCATGCGCTTTTCAGCCTGCTCGATGAGGGTAAGCACGTCGCCCATATCGAGGATGCGGCTCGCCATGCGGTCCGGGTGGAACCGCTCGAAATCACCGAGTGCCTCACCGGTCGAGGCGAAGAGAATCGGGCGGTCGGTGATGCCCGTGATGGAGAGGGCCGCGCCACCGCGTGCATCGCCGTCGAGTTTCGACAGCACCACGCCCGTGAAGCCCACGCCGTCGCGGAACGCTTCAGCGACGCGCGCGGCATCCTGGCCGATCATCGCGTCGACGACAAAAAGGGTGTTGTCGGGGTTGACGGCATCGCGGATATCCCGCGCCTGCTGCATCATTTCTTCGTCGATGCCGAGGCGGCCCGCGGTATCAACGATCACAACGTCGTACTGCTCGTGCGCCGCCGTCGCGACACCGTCGAGGGCAACGACAACAGGGTCCCCCACGCCATTGCCGGGCTCGGGGGCGAACACCTTGACGCCCGCCCGCTCACCGACGATCTGGAGCTGGTTGACGGCATTGGGGCGCTGGAGGTCGGACGCAACGAGCAGCGGCGTGTGGCCCTCGTCCTTGAGGTACTTGGCAAGCTTGCCGGCAAGTGTCGTTTTACCGGCGCCCTGGAGGCCCGCGAGCATGATCACGGTTGGCGGGTTCTTCGCGAACTGGAGCTGGCCGGTCGCACCGCCGAGAACCTCGACGAGCTCAGCGTGGACGATCTTGACGACCTGCTGCGCGGGGTTCAGCGCCTTCGAGACTTCTGCGCCGAGGGCGCGCTCGCGCACGCGCGCGGCAAACTGCCGAACGACGGGGACCGCGACGTCCGCGTCAAGCAGTGCGCGGCGGATCTCACGCACGGTCTTGTCGATATCGGCCTCAGTGAGGCGGCCCTGGCCACGCAGGCCCTTGAGGGTCTTACTAATGCGATCGGAAAGATTGTCAAACACGAAAAAATAGCCTCGGGAAACTTGGGGCGGCGAGCGAGGTGACGGCGCGCACCCGTGGGGGCGCACCCCGCGAGCCGGAGCGCACCCATTGTAACGGGGGTCGATGCTCTCCGGCTCGCGCGAAAGAGGTGAGGGGAACTACTCGAGGAGCGCGTCCACGAACCCGTACGGGTCGAACGGCGTGAGGTCGTCCATGCCTTCACCGAGACCCACAAGCTTCACGGGCACGCCGAGCTCGCGCTGGACGTTGACGACGATGCCACCCTTCGCGGTGCCGTCGAGCTTCGTGAGCGCGATGCCCGTGACGTTCACGGCCTCAGCGAACACGCGCGCCTGCTGCATGCCGTTCTGGCCGGTCGTCGCGTCAAGGACGAGGATGACCTCCTGGATCTCGGCCCCCTTGAGGGCCTTCGAGGCGACGCGGCGAATCTTGCCGAGTTCGTCCATGAGCCCCTTCTTGTTCTGGAGGCGACCGGCCGTATCGATCACGACGACATCGACACCCTGGTCGATGCCGGCCTGAACAGCGTCGAAGGCGACCGAGGCCGGATCGGCGTTTTCGCGTTCGCTGCGCACGGTTGTGACGCCCACGCGCTCGCCCCACGTCTGGAGCTGCTCGGCGGCTGCGGCACGGAATGTATCGGCAGCCCCAAAGAGTACGGTGCGGCCTTCGGCGATGAGAACGCGACCGAACTTACCGGTCGTCGTCGTCTTTCCGGTGCCGTTGACGCCGACCATCATGACGACGCTCGGCACCATCGAGCCGTCGGGCGCCTCGATCGCGCTCGCCGCGAGTCGACGGTCGAGGCCGGGGTTCACGAGCTTGACGAGTTCTTCACGCAGAATCTCGCGGACCGCGTCGGGGTCCTTCGTGTTGAGCACCTGCACGCGGTCGCGCAGCGCCTCCATCAGTTCGTCGGTCGCATCGGGGCCGAGGTCGGCCATGAGGAGGGTTTCCTCGATCTCGTCCCACGTGTCCATGTCGATATCGCCGCTCGTGAGCAGCGCGAGGATTCCTCGGCCAATCGATCCGGAGCGCTGGAGACGCGCGCGAAGGCGCACCATGCGATCGGCGGTCGGCTCAGGAGTCTCGACGGGGGCGTGCGGCTCGGCTTCGACGTCCGTTGACTCGACTTCCTCGGCCGGAGCAACCGGCTCGGCGGGCTCGACGGGTTCGACGGGGTCGACCGGCTCAGCAGTTTCAACGGGTTCGACCGGCGCGACGGATTCGACCGGTTCAACGGGTTCAGCCGGCGCCACGGGCGCGGCAGGGGTGATCTCGGGTGTGTCCGACGCCTGCACGCCGCCCTCGTGCGGCACTTCGGCATCGACGGGAGCCTGAGAGGCGTCGGCCCCCTCCTCCTCTTCGCTTCCCGCTTCGCGCGCGGGTTTCTTAGCAGGCGCCGAAAGCGACTCCCCCCACGTGGGGGCGGCGGGACGCTCCGGCTTTGCGGCTTCCTTGCGCTCGCCCTTGGCATCCTTCTCCGGCGCCTCTTTGCCGTCGGTGTCACTTCCCGACGGCCGCGTGAGCGCCCACAACCCCGCCGCGATAACGGCGACGCCGCCGCCGCTTGCGACGAGGGTCAATATCAGTTCGTTTAAGTCCATTAGCCCTCCCTTAACCAGCCACGCACGTGAGGGCGCGCGGCAAAGACTTCCTCGCTAGTGTACGAAAACGCCCGCGCAATCGCGGGCGTGGCTGTGGTGAGACGATGCGCGTGCAGCACCTCATGAAGCGAGACGCAACGGCTCGCTCTCTGCTTCGGCTTGATCGGTATTTGATGAGTCACGATCCGTGCGCGATGCGGCGCTGCGCCCTTCACGCTCACGCAGGGGCCAGGCTTGAACGGGCACGCTCGCGCGCATTGACGCCGAGGGGGTACGGCTCACTGACTTCGGCGAGCCCTTTGAACGCGAGGGAAGATTGCCCGACTTCTTCTGCGACATCACAACGACGGCGATGAGCCCCGCGGCCAGTGCGACGGCCACAAGCATGAAGAGGATGACAGATTCCATACCTGAAATTTTACCTCACCTTTACTCGAAAGATCGCGAGCGAAGGCCGTGAGTCCTGAATTTACGTGTGTTCTTCGCGATAGCGAATCCCGTACGAAGCCTCGACCTCAAGCGCGCGTCACGCCGAGAGAGCCGGGAACCAAATAGCGATCTCGCGCGCGGCCGATTCGGGCGAATCCGAACCGTGGATGAGATTCTCAATCACGGGCTTATCCCAGGCGCGACCCAGGTCACCGCGGATCGTGCCGGGGGCGGCCTCCGTCGGCTTTGTCGCCCCCATGAGCGTACGCATCCCCGCGATGCACTCCTCCCCCGCGACAACCAGCGCAACAAGCGGACCCGAACTCATGAAGTCGAGCATGGGCGGGAAGAATGGCTTGCCCTCGTGCTCGGCGTAGTGCGCTGTGAGCTCCTCGAGGCTCGCAGCGCGCTGGTCGAGCGCGAGAATCTCGTAGCCCTTTTGCTCGATGCGGCGGATGATCTCGCCGCGAAGCTGGCGCTTTACGGCATCGGGTTTAAGAAGAATGAGCGTGCGTTCTTGTGTCATGCACCTCACCCTAGCGTGCCTCGGTGTCCTCTCCTAGAACGCGCCGATCGATCGCATCTTTCTCGCGGTCAAGCTGGCGTCCTTTGACGACGCCGAGCCAGTACAGCAGCGCAAAAAGCAGGCCGACGACGTACATCGCGGGGACGAAAAGCCCGAGCAGGATAAACGGGACCTGGAGTGCAAGGCCGAGCCAATACGGCCATGCCTGTGACGATGAGAGAAGCCTCGCCGCGACGATCATGGCCGCGAGCAGCGAGAGCGAAAGAATCCAGCTCGCGAGCCGAGTGCCGGGGGCAAGTCCGTGGGCGACGAGGCCGGCAAAAAGGGCCACGAAGCCTTCGCACGCGAGGGTCGTGGCACACAGCATTCGCTGTGCGCCGGACTTGCGGGTCGAGGGGGTGATATCCATGCCGCTCACTGCCCCACGCGACCCAAGAGCTGGCGCACCTCTGCCGCGAGAGTGATGGAGCCGGTCGCGACGATGCCCGCGAAATCGTCGCCTTCCTGCTCGGCTGCATCTACGGCGGCTTGGATCGCATCGGGCAGGCTCGCCTGCTCAATGACGCGGTCCTCGTCCCCGAAGATGTCGCGCGCCTCCATCGCGAGAAGGTCCGTGGGGATTGCGCGCGGCGACGTGCTCTCGGTAATGACGACGATGTCGAAGAGCGGTTCGAGGATCGCGAGGATCTCGCTCGCGTCTTTCTCCTTAAGAATGCCCACGATCCCCACGGTGCGTGTAAACCGGAAGCTCTCTCGGACGGTTTCGACGAGAACCTCGGCTCCCGCGGGGTTGTGGGCGGCATCGACGAGGATCGTCGGGGCCTGGCGCACGACTTCGGCGCGACCCGGGGATGTCACGCGCTCGAGGCCCGCGCGGACGAGATCACCGTCAAGTGGGGCATCACCACCCGTGAGGAGCGCCTCCGCCGCGGCGATCGCGAGAAGCGCGTTGTGTGCCTGGTGGGCGCCCAGAAGCGGAACAAAGACCTCTTCGTAGGGCGCGGCGATCGACTGCACCGCGATCATCTGCCCGCCGACCGCGGGTACGCGATCGAGCACGCCGATCTGCTCCCCTTCAATTGCGGCGGTCACGCCGAGCTCGGCGCAGCGATTCTTAAGCACGTCGAGCGCGCCGGAGAACTGCTGCGCGGCAATCACCGCGAGCGCACCTTCCTTGAGGATTCCCGCTTTCTCCCCGGCGATCTCCTCGATCGTCTCCCCGAGGTAGTCCTGGTGATCGAAAGCGATCGGGGTGATCACGGTGACGTCGGGATCGATGACGTTCGTCGCGTCCCAGCGGCCCCCGAGGCCCACCTCGACGATCGCGACGTCGACCGGCGCACTCGCGAATGCTTGGAACTGCATGGCCGTGAGGAATTCGAACATGCTGATTCGCACGCCAGTCTCGGCGAATTCACGGTCGACGACCTCGGCGAAAGGGAGCACGTCTTCGTACGCCTGGACGAAGCCCTCTTCGCTGATGGGCTGCCCATCGAGCGCAATACGTTCGGTGGGGGTGTGCATATGTGGGCTCGTGAGTCTTCCCGTGCGAAGGCCCGCCTCGATAAGGAGCGCTTCGGCGATGCGCGCGGTCGATGTTTTCCCGTTCGTGCCCGCGATGTGGAAGGTGCGGTATGCGCGTTCGGGATGCCCCATGAGCTCGAGGAGGCGCGCTATGCGTGTGAGGCTCGGCTCGATCTCGTTTTCGGGGGCGCGCGATTGCAGATCCGTCCACGCCCTCGTGAACGCTTCGCTGTGCTCGATGCCGCCTGGCCGTGCCATGTACTGCTTCACTCTGCCTTTCGCGCCGGTGATACGTGGGTTTCAGTGTAGTGCGGCCTTGCCGGGGAGGGGATCCGCGAGGGCCGCCCAGGGCGCGGCTCGTGCTCCACACCTCACGGCCGCCCCCAGACGCCACGGCGCGCACGCGTGGAGTCCGACGGTTGCCTACTCTCAAGTTGAGCACGCGGTCACAGGGGTCGCCGCGGTTCACGGGAAGCGCAAAGGGGTAGGGCGTGGGCGATTTTCTAGGCATGGATACCGAGCAGGCGCGTAACTCTGCGCGCGCTCTCAACGACCTTGCGGGACGACTCACCGCGGATGCGACTCGCGTGAAAGACGAAGCGGGGGCAGTCCCGTGGGAGGGCGCGGATGCCGAAGCCTTCCGCGCGCGCGTTTCGAGCATCGTTGCACCCGGAATGCACGAGGCCGTGAAGCAGCTTTTCGCACTTGCACACGCGCTCGAGAGCAATGCGCTCGAGCAGGATGCGGCGTCGCACGCGAGCGACGCCGCGAGCGGAGGCGCCGGTTCGGCGTCCGCCCTAGGTCTCGCAGAGGCGACACGTGCGCAGGTACTCGGGATCACCGCTCTCGCGGGTATCGCTCATGGGATGAGGAACCTGTTTGGCCGCGGCTCCAAGCGCGTTCGAGCAGTGGGAAGGCCCAATACCCACACGTTCAACCACGAGATCGGCAAAATCGCGCTCGAGACCATCGACTATGCCAGCGCGCTCGGCAGGAAACACTTCCACAACCCTCGGTTCACGGTCACCCCGACGACCGAACAAAGCACGCTCGTGAGCATCAGCGACTACAAGGATTCGCACCCACCGCGCACACTCGCGGACTTGCTCTACTTCACCGAGGAGGCACGCCACGCACGCGACGCGGGCGAAGACCGCGAAAACTATCGTGTACAGCACTTTCGCACCTCGACGGGAGAAGAAACCTACGTGATGTACATGCCTCCCACCCAGATCGGTATGGGCACGGAAAAGGCGTGGGATGGAACCGCCGGTAACTCGCGCGACTGGGCCTCAAACCTGGGGATGATGGCGGGCATGGACGTCACGACGATGAAGAACGCGCGCGCTGCGCTCGAAGCCGCGGGCGTTCCCAAAGGCGCAAACCTCATGCTCGTTGGACACTCCCAGGGAGGCCTCGCAGCAGTCTCGCTCTCCTCAAAACATGACTTCAATGGCGAAGACGGCTACAACGTCACGGATATCGTCACCTTTGGTTCTCCCGTGGACGCCTACATTCCCGCGCAATCGAACACCAAGGTCTTCGCGATCGCGCACAAGCAGGGGCTGCGACCCTACGCGGACACCATTCTTGGTGGCCCCTCACAAGCGGGAATCTCCTTCACGGTCGACCCTGTTCCACTCCTCGATCTCGGTGGACTCAACGGTCCGCACTCACCGCAAGTCACCAACATTGATCTCACCCCCGCGACGGACCACGACGCGGGTTTCAACACAGGAATCTCCTTTTTCCAACCGGGGCAAGCGCCGGCGGAAGTGAAGTGGCCGGGCTACGATCTGAGGGCCGTTCACGACTCGCTTCGGCGCCTACCCGACGGCTCGATCGACCCGCACTACGGCTATTACCCAACGCTCCTCGCGCAGCAGGAACTCAATTCCGACCTGCTCGAAGTCAAGGGCGACATCGACGGCCTCTACATGGGCGAAGGCCTCACGCTCGTCGAAGACATAAACGTCCAGTTCGTTCGTGAGCCCGCAACCGCCATCGAGCCCGGCGGCACAAACGATGACGGGGGAATCGACCGCTCGACTCCCCCGCCACCGGATGACCTTCTCGACAAGTGGCGTTAAGCGCGCTTCACCTGAACGGTAACGCTCGCCCCGGTGACCTTCTCGGTCGTCTCGAAGTCGGCGCCCGCGAGCGCACCCTCGCTATACGCAACGCTCGTGGCGAGAACCTCGTGGCAAACGAGGGTCTCGAACGCACGCACGGCCTCGAGAACACTTTCGGATCCCGCAACCGCGAGCGAAATGCGGTCCGAAACCTCGAAGCCTGCCTCGCGGCGAGCGGACTGCACCACACGCACGACGTCACGCGCGAGGCCCTCCGCCTCAAGCTCGGGGCTCACGCGAGTGTCGAGAACGATGAAGTCACCACCGCGCAGAACCCCGATTGAGCGGCCTTCCGCATCCGAGCTATCGCCCGCGACAAGGTCGAGCGTGTACTCGCCCTCGACGAGGTCGAGGCCGCCCGAGGTGACGGTGCCGTCCTCGGCGACGCTCCAGTCGCCGCTCTTCGCGCCCTTGATCGCACGCTGCACGTCCTTACCGAGGCGCGGGCCAGCGACGCGGGCATTCACGCTCAAGCGCTGCTCGACGCCCATCTTTCCGGCCTCCTCGCTCGCGACATCGAGCAACCGCACGGCCTTGACATTGAGCTCATCGCGGATGATGTCGGTGAACGGCTCGAGGCGTGCAGCATCGACCGCCACGACGGTCAGCTCCGCGAGCGGGAGGCGGGCACGCAAGCCCTCCTTCTTGCGCAGCGCGTTGCCCTGCGAACACACCTGGCGCACGGCGTCCATCTCCTCGACGGGCGCGTCATCCGCGGGGAACAGGGAAGCATCGGGCCAATCGGTGAGGTGCACGCTCCGCTCACCCGTGAGCTCACGGTAAATTTCCTCGGTCACGAGCGGAAGCAGAGGCGCGGCAACCCTCACGAGGGTCTCGAGGCACGTGTAAAGCGTGCCGATCGCGGCTTCATCGCCCTCCCAGAAACGCTCGCGGGAACGGCGCACGTACCAGTTCGTGAGTGCATCCAGGTACTGGGCGATCGCTTCACCGGCATCAGCAATCCGCAACTCGTCGAGGCAGTCCTGCGCCTCGCGAACGAGTTGCCCCGTACGCGCAAGCAGGTAGCGATCCATGACGTCCTCGGAGTCATAGCGAACCTTGGCCTCGTAGCCGGTCGGCTTACCGTCGGAATCCTTCTCCCCCGCCGCATTCGCGTATAGAGCGAGGAAGTACCAGGTATTCCACAGCGGAAGAACGGCCGTGCGAACCGCATCGCGAATGTTGCTTTCCGCGACCACGAGGTTGCCGCCGCGCAAAATCGGCGAATTCATGAGGAACCAGCGCATCGCGTCCGCGCCGTACGAATCGTACATTTCGCGCACGTCCGGGTAGTTCCTGAGCGACTTCGACATTTTGTTGCCGTCGTCGCCAAGGACGATGCCGTGGCAGATGACGTTCTTGAAGGCCGGGCGATCGAACAGTGCGGTTGAGAGCACGTGCATGACGTAGAACCAGCCGCGGGTCTGCCCGATGTATTCGACGATGAAGTCGGCAGGGTTGTGCGAGTCAAACCACTCTTCGTTGTCGAAGGGGTAGTGCACTTGCGCGAACGGCATCGAGCCCGAGTCGAACCACACGTCGAAAATGTCCTCGATGCGCCGCATGGTTGACTTGCCCGTCGGGTCGTCGGGGTTGGGGCGCGTGAGGTTATCGATGTACGGACGGTGGAGGTTCACCTCGCCGTTCTCGTCGCGCGGAAGCTCACCGAAGGCTTCCTCGATCTCCGCGAGCGAGCCGTACACCTCGATGCGCGGGTAGTTCGGGTCATCGCTCTTCCACACGGGAATGGGCGTACCCCAGTAGCGGTTGCGAGAGATTGCCCAGTCGCGTGCGCCTTCGAGCCACTTTCCGAACTGGCCGTGCTTCACGTTGCCGGGAACCCAGTTGATCTCCTCGTTCAGTTCGAGCATCCGCTCGCGCTGATCTGCAACCTTCACGAACCACGAGCCGACGGCCTTGTAGATGAGGGGGTTGCGGCAGCGCCAGCAGTGCGGGTAACTGTGCACGTAGCTCTTCTCCTGGAAGAGCCGGCCATCTGCCTGAAGAAGGCGGATGAGAGGGCGATTAGCCTCAAACACCTGCAGACCCACGATCGAATCGAGCGCAGTCCCGCGGAACGTCTCGAGGAACTTTGCGCCTTCGTCGACGCTCACCACCACGGGGATGCCGTATTCGGCGTTGATTTTCTGGTCGTCCTCACCGTACGCGGTTGCCTGGTGCACGATGCCCGTACCGTCGCTCGTCGAGACGTAGTCGGCGACAGTGATGATCCAAGCCTTCTCGAGGCCCCACTTTTCGCGGTCCTGTGCGTACACGTCCCACAGCGGGGTGTACTCGACGTATTCAAGTTCGGAACCGGCATACACAGGCTCGCCGAGAGCCGCGAGAACGTCCTCTTCACCGTCGTAGCCGAGTTCCTTCGCGAACGCGCCGGCGAGATCCTTCGCGAGGAGGTAGGTCGCACCACCGGCGGGGGTGCCGTCGGAACTTCCGTTCGGGCCCGCCGGAACCGTCACGTACTCGACCTCCGGGCCCACCGCGAGCGAGAAGTTCGTGGGGAGGGTCCACGGGGTCGTCGTCCATGCGAGAGCCTTGACGCCGTCGAGTGCGAGCTCGGCCGCCTTCTGGCCCGTGAGCGGGAACGTCACGACGACGGAGGCATCCTGGCGGTCCTTGTACACGTCGTCGTCCATGCGCAGCTCGTGGGAGCTCAGCGGGGTCTGGTCAACCCAGCAGTACGGGAGAACCTTGTAGCCCTCGTACGCGCGGCCCTTGTCGTAGAGCTGCTTGAACGCCCACAGCACCGACTCCATGAACGTCACGTCGAGCGTCTTGTAGTCGTTGTCAAAATCGACCCAGCGCGCCTGGCGCGTCACGTAGTCGATCCATTCGTTCGCGTACGTCAGCACGGAGCCGCGCGCGGCATTGTTGAATGCCTGCACGCCCATCTCTTCGATTTCGCGCTTCTCGGTGAGGCCAAGTTCCTCCATCGCCGCGAGCTCGGCGGGGAGCCCGTGGGTGTCCCACCCGAAACGGCGCTCCACGAGGTTGCCGCGCATGGTGCGGTAGCGCGGGACGACGTCCTTCGCGTAGCCGGTGAGGAGGTGGCCGTAGTGCGGCAGGCCGTTCGCGAACGGCGGGCCGTCGTAGAACACGAACTCTTCGGCGCCCTCGCGGCGACGAATGGATTCGGCGAATGTGTCGTCCTCTTTCCAGAAGGCGAGCACCTCGTCCTCGAGCTTCGGGAGGTTTGGTGAACTCGTGAGGCTCTTACCGTTCTTGGGGTATGCCATGCGCGCTCCTCGGCTTTATGCGTGACCTGGGGCCACGACCTAGCTGTGTAGTCTTCGGGCCCGAGGACGCACGAGGGCGCGGTACCACCTCGGTTAGCGCGCGGCTCGCGGGGCTTCGCCTAGCGCTCACTCTTTCCTCAGCTGTGACGGGCTGGTCCCGGCGGGTTCTACTTGGCGGCGCGGGGGCGTAAGAGCCCGACGCTTGCCGTTCTTCCCGCGGCTACCCGGTGATGGCCGGATCGACGCCGTTTGAAACCAAAAGTATCACGAGGCTGTCGCGTCACGGTCACTTTCGTGATCGTCCTCGCCGCTTTCGGGGCGAGGCTTCCCGAACGAGCCGAGCAGCATGCATACGCACAGGATCACGATGACGCCAGCCGCGGTCACCCACGAGGGCATGGCACCGCCAAGGATGAGCACGAGAGCGAGGAACACGGTCATGGCGACGAGAAAGACCCCGACGGCAAACGTGAATGAATCGCGCCTCATGCTTTCGTTCCTTCCCGCACGTAGGTGACGTCGCCAAAGATAGTGCGGCCATCGATCTGGATGGTGACGTGCGACGGGTCCCAGCGGCTATACCCCTTTGCCTCCGAGTTCGTCGTTGTGCCGAGAGTCGAGGCGAGGGTCGAGTTCACGCGCCAGTCCTCTTCGGGAAGGATGACCGTGATGTTGCCGACGCTGCGATTGCACACGATTGTGAGCGAGAGGTCCACGAGGAGCGGATCCGGCTCGCCATTCGCCACGGCCCACGAGGCCCGCGCCTCTTCATCCGTCGGGGGATCGCCAAGCTCACTCAGGTCGATCACGACGGGGCGCGACCATTCGCGAACGCCACCGCCGGTGCACTCGAGGTAGGAGCCGGGTTGGAACTCATCGACGCTCATGTAGATCGGGACGTTGCCGCGTGAGTCGGTCAGGCGCACCCACGACACGGACACGGCGAAGACGAGCAAAGAGGCGATCCCGAACGCGAGAATCTGACGGCTGCGCTTGCCTCGCGCTCCCGCGATGATGAGCACCGTGCCGCAGGCAAGCGTGATGGCGGCGGCGCCGACACCCACGCGTGGGATGACTTCGAGCGGCCCGCTCGGGTTGAGTGCCGGGAAGAGGCCCGGGAGGTAGCTGACGAGGGAGAAAACGGCGACGCCAAGAAAAACGAAGGCCGCGAAGAGCCACAGGACCGTGCGCCCCCTGATCATGCCGGCGCCGCGTGCATCGTTCGAGTCGGGGCTGCTGGGGTCACCTTCCGCGCCCCATGCAGCCGGTGCTTCGCTTCGAAGCCGCGCAAGTGTGCGAAGCGCCTCGCGATCGTCGATGATGCCGGCTTGTTCCGCAAGACGCATGAACAGGTAAGTCGTGCGGGCGCGGCTTGCGCGCCAACCGCCCCAGACGACGATGACGCCGAGCACAAGCGAGATCGGGACGAGGAACGCGAGGACGATCGGGGCATACACAATGTACGCCCACACGATCGCGACACCGAGAGCGAGGGCGGGAAGTACGAGGAGTGCGACGATGAGGTCCCCCGGCTGAGGCCGCCTGCGGATCACCGCACGCGCGGGGGTGTCGTAGCGGGCGTTCTCGGCACCAGCGCGCACCTCCACTCCCCCGCGTGCACGAACGCGTTCGGGGCGCGGAAGTGCAAGGTAGAAAACGAGATACACGAAGAGACCGGGGCCGAGAAGCACGAGCGCGAGCGTCCAGATGCGCACGAGCCTCACGGGCAGCCCGTAGGCGTGCGCGAGAGCCGTGCACACGCCTGCGGCGAGCCCCTCGCCGGGGCGACGCGCAAGCCCGTAGCGGAGCGCGAACGTCGTCGCGTCCGAGTTCGTCTGCGCGGTCGCGAGCGCGGCGATCGTGCGGTCGGTGCGCCCGGCATCGCGAGGATGCTCGCGGTGCGCCGAGGGGGATGTCATGTCACTATGGTCGCATGAGTGAACTCCTCCAACCGACCGCGCACGCGTGGACACGCGAGCGCGTCGGTGCGGAACTCACAGGCGTGTGCGCGGCACTCGCGAACGCCATGGGGATCCCGGTCGCCGCCGTGCGCACATTCTTCGCGCTCGGCGGCCTCGCGCTCGCGTGCGTGCTCCCCGCGACACTCCTTCTTGACCTCACACCGCTGGCCCTCTACGCGCTTCTCGGCATTGGCGGGAGCGTGATGCTCGTGTACGTCCTCGCGTGGTGGGCCCTTCCGCTCGACCGCGAGCACGAACGCGAAGTTCTCGCCGAACTGTCGAGCGCTCCCGTCAGAGGCAAGCCTGCTCTTCGGCAGGCAGCGCTTCCTCTCGAGGGCGGCCACACGCCGTTTGGCACCGCCGTGCGGTGGGCGATCCTCGCAGGAATCGTGGGGGCCTCCGTCGCGATCGTCAGCGTCGGAGTGCTTCCGGCGCTCCTGCCAGATATCGACATCCAGGCACCCCTCGCGATCGGCGCGGGCATCCTCGCGGCCGGTATCGCCCTCGGCACGCTGCCACTCTCGAGCGTCGACACGGCTCGCTGGACGGGAAGGGTCTCGAACCTTCCTCTAGCCGTGACGGGCGCGGTCGTTGTTGGCGGTCTCCTCCTCGTGGGAGGCGCACTCGTGATCGTCGGGGCCCTCCTCGGGGTGCGCGCGATGGGAATCACCGCCGCCGCGACCCTCTTTTCACTCGCCCTCGCCGCGATTCTCGTCGTGCCTTGGACGCGACGCCTGTGGGCAGGCATGCGCGAGGAATCCCGCGAGCGCGCACTCGCAGACCACCAGGCGGAAATCGCCTCGCACCTTCACGACTCGGTGCTCCAAACACTCACCGTGATCCAGCGCGAGTCCACACCTCCCGAGCGCATGAAACATCTCGCGCGCCAGCAGGAAGTCGAGCTCCGCCGCTGGCTCTACGGGAACATCACCCCCGGCTCCGCGCCGCCCTACGCCACGCCACGGACTGCGGCAGCTCCGCCGCAGAGCCTTCGCGAGGCAGTCACCCGCACCGCCGAAGAGGCGGAACGCGCACACGAGGTCCCGATCGAAGTTGTATGCGTCGGCGATGCACCGTTCGTGGACGGCTATCAACCACTCCTTCTCGCGCTTCGCGAGGCCACGAGCAACGCCGCGCGACACGGCAAGGTGGGGGTGCAGGTGTTCCTCGACGCGACAGGCGAGAACATCGAGGTTTTCGTGCGTGATCGCGGCGAGGGCTTCGACATGAGTGCCATCCCTGAAGGGCGTCTCGGGGTGCGCGAGTCTATCCTTGGACGCATGGCCCGCGCCGGAGGCTTCGCGAGCGTGCGAGGCGCGATCGGCGGCGGCTGCGAAGTATCACTCGTGCTTGAGAGACAGGACAACCAACGCCATGGCTGAGAACATTCGCGTGCTCGTGGTCGATGACCACCGCATTTTCGCGTCGGGTGTGAGTGAAGAGCTCAGCAGGCTCGGCGGCATCGAAATCGTCGACATTGCCCTCACCGTCGAGGAGGCAATCGACAAGGCCCGCGAGCTGCGCCCGGACGTGGTTTTGCTCGACGTTCACCTGCCCGGAGGGGGCGGAGGCGGCGGCGCGGAGGTCGCCGAAGCTCTCGAATCCCTCACAACCGAATCTGGCGAACCGGTGCGCTGCCTCGCCCTCTCGGTCTCGGACGCCGAGGTTGACGTGATCGCCGTGATCCGCGCGGGCGCGCGCGGCTATGTCACGAAGTCCACGACGGGCGAAGAGCTCGCCGCAGCACTCCACAAAATCGCTGAAGGCGACGCGGTGTTCTCGCCTCGCCTCGCAGGATTCGTGCTCGATGCATTCCGTGGCGTTGCGCCGTCCATGCCCAGCGAGATGGATCTTTTGAGCCCGCGCGAGCAAGAGGTCATGAAGCTTATTGCGCGCGGTCATACATACCGCGAGGCTGCTTCGGCGCTGTTCATTTCGGATCGCACGATCGAGACCCACGTCTCCAACGTGCTCAAGAAGCTTCAGCTCACAAATCGCTACGAGCTCTCCCGCTGGGCGCGTGAGAAGCGAGTGATCTAGCGGCGTGTGTCATGCTTGAGTGCGTTGATCCCTCACGATGTCTCGAAGCAAGGAGTTTTCCGTGGGTCTCTTTGACAAGGAACCGTTCACCGCAACCGCCACTAAGTCCAACGTGACCGTCGAGGTTGGCGAGGATACGTCTCTTCTCCAGGCGCTCCTCGATGCTGGTGTTCCTATGAAGTATTCGTGCGAAGGCGGCACGTGCGGATCGTGCGTCGTGCCGCTCGTGAGCGGCGAAGTCGAGTACGAGAACGAGTACCTCGAAGAGGACGAACACGGCACGCGCATCGCGTGCTGTGTGGATCGCGGCGTGGGCCACATCGAAGTCGAGGCCTGAACCAAACCTAGGACCGGCGCTCGCCGGTGGCGAGGCGGCTGAATTCTCCGCCGGCGGCAAGCAGTTCGTCGTAGGTGCCGCGTTCGCATATGCGCCCGCTCTTGACGACGAGAATCTGATCGGCGTCGCGCACCGTTGAAAGCCTGTGCGCGATCGAGATGGTCGTGCGTCCCTCGCTGAGGGACCGCAGTGCTCCACCCATGGCACGCTCGGTCACCGTATCGAGCGCGCTCGTTGCCTCGTCGAGTACAAGAATGGGCGGGTCGCGAAGGATGGTACGTGCGATCGCGAGTCTCTGCTTTTCGCCTCCCGAAAAGCGGTAGCCCCGCTCCCCCACCACCGTGTCGTAGCCGTTCGGAAGCGACTCGATGTGCGCGTGGATCTGTGCAATCTCGCACGCGGCAATCATGTCGGCCTCGCTCGCCTCAGGCATCACAAACCGCAGGTTCTCCGCAATGCTCGCGTGAAGCAGGTAGGTCTCTTGCGTGACCACTCCGACGGCGCCCGCGAGCGCGTCGAGCTTGAGCTCGCGCACGTCGATGCCGTCGATACGGATTCGCCCCTCGCTCACGTCGTAGAGGCGTGAGAGGAGATATCCGAGAGTCGTTTTGCCGCTTCCAGTGCTGCCAACGAGGGCGATGTGCGCCCCGCACGGGACCTCGAAGGAGACGTCCTCGATCGTCGCTTTTCGTGCGCTCGGGTACGTGAATGTCACGCCCTCGAAGCTGATGTGCCCGCGCGCCCGCCCGCCGGGAAATGTCCGTGCATTCGCGGCTTCTTTGATGGGGATGTCGAGGTCGAGATACTCGAACACTCGCGTGAATAGTGCGAGGCTCGCGCGAACCTGGGTGGCGACGCGCAGGAGCGTGTTGAGCTGAGGAAAGAGTGTTGTTTGCATCGCGACGAACGCGACGAGGGTGCCGATCGTCAGGTCGCCGAGGCCCTTGATAAAGAGCACCCCGCCGAGGAGGTAGGTGAGGGCGGGAATAACCCACAGGAGCACCGAGTAGAGGCCCTGCATCCAGCGGCCCGCCATTTCCGATTCAACTTCGAGCCTCGAGAGGTCACGAGATTCGGCGTCGAACGCGTCGATTCAGAACGGAGGCGATGGGTGTGGTGACGAGCGAGAACAGGAAGAGCCGCCAGTCCATGGCGATCATCGCGAGGGCGCTCATGAGGATCGTCGCGCTCGCGGAGACGATTTGGGTGGCCACGTTCGTGACGACGGACTGCATGGCGCCGATGTCGTTGAAAATCCGCGATTGGATTTCCCCCGTGCGGGTCGAGGTAAAAAAGGGCAGTCCCATGCGCTGGAGGTGGGCGAACACTCGCACGCGAAGGTCGTGCATGATCGCCTGCCCCACTCGTGTGGAGAGGAAAGACTGGAGCACGCTGAAAACCGCGCCCGCAGCATAAACGGCGATCATGCCGAGCGCGCACCACGTGAGCAGAGCGATGTTGCCTTCGGGCAGGGCAACATCGACGATCTCGCGCACGAGAAACGGCGAGAGCACTCCCGTGATTGCGCCAAGCGCGATGAGCGCAAGCACGAGTGCGAGGGTCGCCCTGTGCGGGGAAAAGAGCGCGAGAATGCGCCTGGTCTCGACCTTTTGGCCGTCGTTGAGCCCCGTATCGGGAAGCTCGAGCGGCCTCACGCGGAGCGAATGAGCTTGTGCTGAGCGGCTTGCGCGAGCGGCCGCAGGGTCACGAGATCGAGGTTCACGTGGTGCGGGAGCTTCACGGAATACGCGATGACATCCGCGACGTCGTCGGCAGTGAGTGGCTTTTCAACGCCTTCGTAGACCTTGTCGGCGGCAGCTTGATCGCCGCCGAGGCGCGTGAGGCTGAATTCCTCGGTGTGCACGAGCCCCGGGGCGATTTCGATGACCCGGATCGGTTTGCCGGCGAGTTCAAGGCGGAGCGCCGCGGCGATCATGTGTTCGCCCGCTTTCGCGGCGTTGTAGCCGGAGCCGCCTTCATAGGCCGCCTGGCTCGCCGTCGAGGTCAGGAACACGACGTCGCCGTGCCCGCTTGCTTCAAGGGCCGGAAGGAGCGCCTTCGTGACACGGCCCGAGCCAATCACGTTGGACCGGAACATCCCCTCCCACTTGTCGAAGGCTGCATCGGCGACCTGCTCGATGCCGAGTGCACCACCGGCGATATTGCACAGGGACGTGAGCACTCCGCCGAACTCGCGCTCGACGTAGTCGGCAACGCGCGCGACATCCTCGTCGACGCTAACGTCGCACGGCAGCACATCAAACTTTTCGGGATCGTTCACCATGCGGGCGAGGTCTTCGAGTCGCTCGCGCCGACGCGCGATCGCGAGAACTCGATACCCTTCCTCATAGAGACGAAGCGCCGTAGCGCGCCCGATTCCGGAGCTCGCGCCGGTGACAACCGCTGTTCGAGGACCTCGTGAGTTCATGTCCATCACACCTCCGTGTGCTCAAGAGCATCGAGGAGCTGCTCGCGCATGCGCTCGAGAGGCTCCGCATCATATTCGGCATCAAAATCGCTCAAGGCCTTTTCGAGGCGTTCAAGCCGGGAAAGGGCGACGTCGGCATCGATGACCGACTGGCTGAAGTGGGGCTCAAGTGCCTCGGCGCGCGCGGAAAGGTCGGTGCCTTTCGCGAAGGACTCATCGAGGAACTCGTCTACGAGCTCGCGCCTCTCGCGCATTTTCGCGCTCACGCTACTGATCGACGTGCGGGCACGGCCGATCGCGACGTGGAGCGAACCGATGTGCTGCAGCATGACGTCAAGGTCCGCAAGAAGTGCGGCGACGAGGTCGCGGATCGCACTATTAGCTTCGGCACGCGCGGCACTCTCTTCGATTTCGAAGCGCTCGTCCGCGAATTGAGTGACCATCGCGGACTGGAGCCGCGCGAGGGAAATCTGGAACTGGGTCTCGCGCGAAAGCGCCGCGAGGGTCGAAAGCTCGCCCGTGAGAGAGCTGAGGCGGGGACGCAGGGCGTTGTCGCTCGAATCCCACAGCCCGAGCTCGGCTGCTGCCTGGAGGTCGATGTCTTTGCGAATACGGCGCAAAACCGAGTCGGTGTAGCCCGCGATCGTCTCGAGAGTTTCCTGATCGAACGACAGCACGCTGACCTCGGCGTGAATGCCGAGGGCGGCGCGCACGATGAGGTCAATCGTGTTCGTGACAACCATGCCGAGGCTGCCCTCAAGCGCCTCTTCGCGCATCATCACTTCACGCAAAAGCGCCTTGCGCTGGAACACCTCATAGCCGTCATAGCCGAGATCACGCACGGCATTATCAACGAGCTTTGCTCCAACGCCCGCAACCTCGCGAGCACTCCTTCCCTGCTCGCGCAGCTTGTTTTCCTCGGCAACGATCACGGCATAGGCCTCGAACACGTCGTCAAAGGTCGCGCTGCTCATGGGTTTTGAGCGCACGGAAAGGTACCCGCCTTCGGGAAGAGGAGTGACCGTAGCAAACACGTCGTAGTGGCTACCGTCGGACGAAAGATTACGAATGTACCCCGCGAACGGCTGGCCCTTTTCGACGGAATCCCACAGGAGCCGGAAGACGCCCGAGGGCATATCGGGGTGGCGGATGATGTTGTGCGGGGCGCCCTTGAGTTGGCTTGCCTCGTATCGCGAAAGCCGCACGAACACGTCGTTGGCCTTGTCGATGTGGCCGCGTTCGTCGGTCGTCGAGAAGAACAGCTCACCCGCCTCGAACTCGAGTTCGTGGCCTGTGGGGTCGGGGCGCTTCATGGGGACCTTCCGCTCGTGTGCGTCGTGGGGAGCCGGGGCGCTGGAGGATCCGACGCCGGCTCGCCCCTATAGTACGCGGCATCTAGGGACCTACCTGGCACAAAGGGCCCTACGCGAAGGGGCATGTTCAGTGCTTGTCGTTGGGGCATCTCACGCCCCCGTAGCACCACCGATGCGTGCATGCGTGAAACAATGAGGCACATGAGCGAAAACAGCCACGACGCAGGTCACGACTCGACCGCCGCACCGATGAGCCCCTCGATTCCCGACCGCCCAAGCCTCGACGGTCTCGAGAGCAAATGGGACACGTGCTGGGAGAACGCGAAGGTCTACGCGTTTAACCGAGACACAAGTCGCGAGAAGGTCTTCTCGATCGACACTCCCCCGCCCACAGCCTCGGGCTCGCTGCACATCGGTCACGTGTTTGCGTACACCCAGGCCGACATCCTCGCGCGCTACAACCGCATGATCGGCAAGGATGTGTTCTACCCGATGGGCTGGGACGACAACGGCCTGCCCACCGAGCGCCGCGTGCAAAACTACTTCGGCGTTCGCTGCGATCCGACCCTCCCCTACGTGGAGAACTTCGAACCGCCTCACCGCGGCGGAAACGCGAAGACCGCGAAGCCTCAAAACCAGATGCCGATCAGCCGCAAGAACTTCATCGAGCTGTGCCTCGAGCTCACAACGGAAGATGAGAAGGCCTTCGAGCACACCTTCCGCACCCTCGGCCTTTCGGTGGATTGGAACTTGCGCTACCAGACCATCGACGACAACTCGCGCGCCGTGAGCCAGAAGGCATTCCTCACGCATCTGAAGAACGGCCAGGCCTATCAGGCCGAGGCCCCGACCCCGTGGGACGTCACGTTCCGTACCGCGGTTGCGCAGGCCGAGCAGGAGGACCACGATCGCGAGGGCGCGTACCACCGCCTGGGCTTCACGCGCGCCGATAACGGCGAGAAGGTGTTCATCGAGACGACTCGCCCGGAGCTTCTTCCCGCGTGTGTCGCGCTCGTCGCGCATCCCGACGATGAGCGCTACAAGCCGCTGTTCGGCACGACGGTGCTCTCGCCTCTGTTCGAGGTCGAGGTGCCCGTTCTCGCGCACCCGCTCGCACAGGCCGATAAGGGCGCGGGCATCGCGATGATCTGTACGTTCGGCGATGCGACCGACGTGATTTGGTGGCGTGAACTCGACCTTCCCACGCGAGCCGTGATCGGCCGCGACGGCCGATTCCTCGAGGACGCCCCGTGGATCACGAGCGAGGCCGGTCGCGAGCGGTACGCCGAACTCGCGGGTCTCACCGTGTTCAGCGCGCAAAAGCGCGTGGTCGAGATGGTCACCGAGACGGGCGACATGGTGGGCGAGCCGAAGAAGATCACCCACCCGGTCAAGTTTTACGAAAAGGGCGATAAGCCACTCGAGTACGTCACGAGCCGCCAGTGGTATATCACGAACGGTGGGCGCGATGAGGCCGACGGCACTTTGCGCACGGCGCTGCTCAAGCGTGGCGAGGAACTCACCTGGTATCCGGGATTCATGGCCTCGCGCTACCGCA
The DNA here is from genome assembly GCF_001807345.1 of Dermabacter sp. HMSC06F07. Classification (NCBI taxonomy): domain Bacteria; kingdom Bacillati; phylum Actinomycetota; class Actinomycetes; order Micrococcales; family Dermabacteraceae; genus Dermabacter; species Dermabacter sp. HMSC06F07. The sequence goes on along the minus strand of NZ_KV788584.1, from coordinate 24,972 downwards.
ATTGGGTCGAGAACCTCACGGGCGACTGGCTCGTGAGCCGCCAGCGCTACTTCGGCGTGCCGATCCCCGTGTGGTACGGCCTCGATGCGAAGGGCGAGATCGACTACGACCGCGTGCTCATTCCTTCCGAGGATCGCCTTCCCGTGGATCCCACCCTCGATGCGCCGGAAGGCTTCGACGAGTCTCAGCGCGATGAGCCGAACGGCTTCACGGCCGACCCGGATGTGTTCGACACGTGGGCGACGAGCTCGCTCACGCCGCTCCTCGCGACCGGCTGGCTCGATGACCCGGATCTCTTCGGCAAGGTCTACCCGATGGATCTTCGCCCGCAGGGTCACGACATCATCCGTACGTGGTTGTTCAGCACGGTCGTGCGTTCGCATCTTCTCACCGATTCGCTTCCGTGGACGGGCGCGAGCATCAACGGCTGGATCCTCGACCCGGACCGCAAGAAGATGTCAAAGTCGAAAGGCAATGTCGTGACGCCGATCGACCTTCTCGAAAAGTACGGTTCGGATGGCGTGCGCTACTGGGCGGCACGCGCCCGCCAGGGAGCGGACACGGCGTTCGAAGAGGGCCAGATGAAGATCGGCCGGCGCCTCGCGATCAAGGTTCTCAACGCCTCGAAGTTTGCGCTCGGCTTTGGCGAAGTGGCGTCGGACCCGGAGGGCACCCTTCCTGCGGACCCAGCCGCTGTCACCGAGCCGCTCGACCGCGCGATGCTCGCCTCCCTCGCGAGCGTCGTGGATCAGGCGAGCGCGGCGATGTCGAAACTCGACTACGCGCGTGCGATCGAGGTCATCGAGCCGTTCTTCTGGACGTTCTGTGATGACTACATTGAGCTCGTGAAGAATCGCGCACACGGTGCGGCTGGCGAAGGCCCCGCAGCCTCGGCTCGCGCGGCTCTCACGATTGCGCTCGAGACCCTGCTGCGCCTTTTCGCGCCGTACCTCCCGTTTGCCACCGACGAGGTGTGGAGCTGGTGGCGCGAAGGCTCGGTTCACGAGCAGGCATGGCCCACCTCGGCGCCTCTCGCCAAGGCCGCAGCCGGCCAGGACGAATCGCTCCTGCGCGTGGTGAGCGAGGCCATCATTTCGGTGCGCAAGGTCAAGAGCGACGCGAAGGTCTCGCAAAAGACTCCGATGCTGCAGGCGAATCTCGCGCTTCCCGAAGGTGCACTCGCCGAGTTCGAGAGCGTGCGCTTCGACGTGTGCGCGCTCGGCTCAATCGAGGAGCTCACGCTTGAGCCCTCGACCGACGGCGCGATCACGCTGTCGAAGGTCGAGCTCGGCGAGCCGCCCGCGAAGAAGAAGTAGGCGCGCACAGGCCGCAACACGCAGCCGATCATCGCAAGAGCCCCGAGGGGCACGGTAGGTCTTCACACCGCCGTGGTTCTCGGGGCCCTTTCGAGCGAGCAGACCGCCCCCGCCTGCGCCCCCACCTAGATCTGAGTTGTCATTATCGCAACCTCGTTGCGTTTATCGCTTGACTGTCTCGTGGTCTACTTCTAGGATCGACACCACTACCTTCCGTGGAAATGACGCCCAGTCGTTTTCTCAATGACGAGAACCTAGGAGGCCCCGTGGCGGAAGAACTGCCCCAACACCCCGATTTCCTGTGGGATAACCCGGACCCGAAGAAAACCTACGACGCGATCGTCGTGGGCGGCGGCGGACACGGACTCGCCACCGCGTATTACCTCGCAAAAAATCACGGGATGACCAACATCGCCCTTCTTGAAAAAGGGTGGCTCGCGGGCGGCAACATGGCCCGCAACACCACGATCATCCGGTCGAACTACCTGTGGAACGAATCCGCCGCGATCTACGAGCACGCGATGAAGTTGTGGGAGGGCCTCACCGAGGAGCTCGAGTACGAGATGTTCTTTTCGCAGCGCGGCGTGCTCAATCTTGCGCACACGCTCGGCGACGTGCGCGAATCGGTGCGAAGGGTCGAGGCGAACAAGCTCAACGGCGTGGACGCCGAATGGCTCACACCCGAGCAGGTCAAAGAAGTGTGCCCGATCCTCAACATCAGCGACAACGTGCGATACCCGGTTATGGGCGCGACCTACCAGCCGCGCGCGGGCATCGCGAAACACGATTGGGTGGCATGGGGCTACGCGCGCAAGTGCAACGAGCTCGGCGTCGACATCATTCAAAACTGCGAGGTCACGAAGGTTCTGTCCGACGGTGACCGCGCGATCGGTGTCGAGACCACTCGCGGGAAGATCCTCGCCCCCAAAATCGCCCTCGCGGCAGCAGGGCACACGACCACCCTCACAGATCAACTCGGGGTGCGCGTACCCACGCAGTCGCATCCGCTCCAGGCACTCGTCTCGGAGCTTTTTGAGCCGGTTCACCCCACGGTCGTCATGAGCAACCACGTGCACATGTACGTATCGCAGGCTCATAAGGGCGAGCTCGTCATGGGTGCGGGAATCGATCAATACAACGGCTACGGCCAGCGCGGGTCGTTCCACGTGGTCTCCGAGCAAATTGCCGCGGCGATCGAACTATTCCCCGTGTTCTCTCGTGCACATCTGCTGCGCACATGGGGCGGGATCGTGGATGTCACGCTCGATGCTTCCCCCATCATGTCCCTGTGTGACGTCGAAGGCGTGTACATCAACTGCGGCTGGGGCACGGGCGGCTTCAAGGCTACCCCCGCATGCGGATGGGCGTTTGCGTATACGGTCGCGAACGATCGCCCCCACGAACTCAATGAACCGTTCTCGCTCGAACGCTTTACGACCGGCCACCTGATCGACGAGCACGGCGCCGCTGCCGTCGCTCACTAACCCCTCCGCGAAAGGAAGACCAACGATGCTTCTTCTCACGTGCCCCCACTGCGGTGACCGCGACGAAATCGAGTTTCACTACGGCGGCGAGGCTCACGTGGCCCACCCCGAAAAAACCGCGGAATTGACCGATACCGAATGGGCCCACTACCTGTTCTACCGCTCGAACCCCAAAGGCGAGTACGCCGAGCGATGGCTGCACACGGGCGGCTGCCGAAAGTGGTTCAATGCCCTGCGCGACACGGCGACCCATGAGTTCCTCGCGTTCTATCCGGCGGGCGAGAAACGCCCCGAGCTGCACGGCGGCGACGAGGCCGCCCACACGATGGGAGAGACCAAGTGAGCATGCGACTATCCCCCGAGCATTCCCCTCGGTACGGCCTCGCGGACAGTGAACCCTTCTCGATCACGGTTGACGGTGTGGAGATCGAGGCATACGACGGCGACACGGTTGCCTCCGCGCTCATCGCCTCGGGCCGGATCCACACGGCCGAATCGATGTACCGACACCGACCGCGCGGCATCCTCGCCGCGGGCATCGAGGAGCCAAACGGACTCATCACGGTGCGCTCACGCGACGCGCACGATATCGACGAAACAATGCTGCCGGTGACAACCGTCCCGGCTACGCCGGGCCTCGAGACTCTGTTTGTTTCAGGGCAGGGCGCCCTCGATCCGCGTCCCGACCCGGCCCTCTACGACCACAAACACCGCCACGTGGACGTGCTCATCGTGGGCGCGGGCCCCGCCGGCATCGCCGCGGCGCGCTCGGCCCTCGCCGGCCAATGCAGGGTCGCGCTCCTCGACGATCAGCCCCTTCCCGGCGGTTCACTTCTTTCCACACGCGATGTCGAAATCGATGGTCTCAGCGGCCCCGAATGGGCACGCACTGAAATCGAGAAGCTCGAAAAGAACAGCGACTTCACCTACCTTCCGCGCACGAGCGCGTTCGGCTGCTACGACGCGAACTACGTGATCGCGGTCGAAAACCGCACCGATCACCTTCCACGCGCCAAGCGCCCCGGAGTGTCGCGCCAGCGCATGTGGCAGTTCCGCGCCGCGGAGGTCATTCTCGCGACCGGCGCCATTGAACGACCGCTCGTGTTCAAAAACAACGACCGACCGGGCATCATGCTCGCCTCCGCCGTGAGCACCTACATCAACCGCTACGGCGCTCTGCCGGGCCACCGAGCGGCACTGTTCACCACCAATGACGCGGGCTATGAGAGCGCGCTCGACCTCGCGGCGGCAGGGGCGAAGGTCGCCGCGATCATCGACGCACGCCCAAGCGTGCCCGAGCACTGCAGGAAAATCGCGCGCGAGGTGGGAGCAGCCCTCTACGCGGGCTCCGCCGTGATTGATACCGACGCGGGCGAGGGCGGGCTCCTGAGCGCCGTCACGGTGCGCGGCCTCAACGACAACACTGAGCTCACGAGCGAGGCAAAACACATCGAGGTCGACCTCCTCGCCGTCTCGGGCGGATACAGCCCCACCGTGCACCTCCACACCCACCGCCAGGGAAAAACCACGTGGAACACGGACATCGCGGGCTTCGTGCCCGTCTCCCCCGTTTCCCACCAACACCACGCGGGCGCCCTCACCGGGAAGTATTCCCTCGAGGATGCGCTCGAAGAAGGTCACCGCGCAGGTATCGAGGCCCGCGAGAAGGCTGCCGAAGCGAAAGGCTTCAACGCCGGGAAACTGAAGCGCGAGGTTGCCGAGGCAGCCGTCGGAACCTCACTGCCCCTTGACCGCTCTCCCGTGCGGCCCGTGTGGCTCGTACCCGCCAACGACGGCGACGCAGCCGAGTGGAACGAGCACTTCGTGGATCTCCAGCGTGACCAGGCCGTCGCTGAAATTATGCGCGCCTACGGTGCGGGCATGCGCAGCATCGAGCACATCAAGCGCTACACGTCGATTGGCACTGCGAACGATCAGGGCAAAACCTCAGGCGTAAACGCAATGGCGATCCTCGCGGCCGCGCTCGGCGAAGATAATCTCGAGAAGGTCGGCGTCTCAAACTACCGCGCGCCCTATACGCCCGTGCCGTTTGGGGTCATCGCGGGCCGCGAGCGCGGCGACCTCTTCGACCCAGCACGCCTCACGTCGATTCACCCGTGGCACCTCGCCCACGGCGCGAAGTTCGAGGACGTGGGCCAGTGGAAGCGCCCCTGGTACTACCCGCAGGGAGCGGAATCGATGGACGCCGCGGTGCGCCGCGAGTGCGCGGCGGTCCGTGAATCCGTCGGCTTCATGGACGGCACCACGCTCGGCAAGATCGAGATTCGCGGGAAGGACGCAGCGGAATTCCTCGATCGCGTGTACACGAACTCGTTCCGCCTGCTCAAGGTCGGCATGGGACGCTATGGCGTGATGTGTACGCCCGACGGGATGATCTTTGATGATGGCGTGACGATGAGGCTCGCGGACGATCGCTTCCTCATGACGACCACCTCGTCGGGTGCCGCGAAGGTTCTCGACCACCTCGAAGAATACTCGCAAACGGAGTGGCCCGAGCTCGACGTGACATTCACGTCGGTGACCGAGCAGTACGCGACGATCACGGTCGCCGGCCCGAAGTCGCGTGCGGTCATCGAGAAACTCGTGCCGAACATCGACGTTTCCGCCAAGGGCTTCCCGTTCATGGCGTTTCGCGACACGACCCTCGCAAGCGGCATCCCCGCGCGCGTATGCCGCATCTCGTTCTCGGGGGAGCTCTGCTTCGAGATCAATGTCGAGGCTTTCTACGGGCTCTACGTGTGGGAGGCCGTCGAGGAAGCTGGCCGCGAGTTTGGCATCACCCCCTACGGGACGGAAACGATGCACGTGCTGCGTGCCGAGAAGGGCTTCATCATTGTCGGTCAGGATACGGATGGCACGGTTACCCCGCAGGACGCGGGAATGGACTGGGTCGTGTCGAAAAAGAAGGAGGAGTTCCTCGGTAAGCGCTCCTTCGCTCGCGCCCACACCGCTGCTCCGGGTCGGCGCCACCTCGTGAGTGTTCTTCCAGTCGATCGCCGGCTGCGCCTTCGCGAGGGCGCGCAGCTCGTCGAAAAGGGAACGGACCTCACGGTTCGCGATGCGGATGTGACGACTCCGCTCTTGCCCGGCAACGGGCAAATCGAGGATATCGGCTTCGTGACGTCGAGCTACGACTCGGTGGCGCTGGGCCGCACGTTCGCTCTCGCGCTCATCGAACGTGGCCGTGAGCGCGAAGGCGAAATCATCTCGAGCCCCGTCGACGGCCGCCTCGTCGACGTAGAAATCGGGCCCCTGTGTCTTTTTGATCCGGAAGGAGAGCGCCGCGATGGCTAACGCTCAGTTGAAAGAATTTCGCCGCACGCCCGCCGCGCACCTTGCGGGCGCGATGGAGGCGGCGCGTGTCGTCGGCCCGCGTTCCGTGGCACTTCGGGAGCTAGATTCACCGCTGCAAGCAGGGCTTCGCGCGAAGCCGGGGAGCGAAAGCGCACGTGCACTTGAGAGCGTGCTCGGCTTTGCACTTCCCGCGCGGGTTGGCGAGGTCGCGGGAAGGTCCGACGCCGGCCACGTTCTGTGGCTCTCGCCCGACGAGTTCCTGTACGTCGATCCCTCCGACACGTCCCAGGCCGCCGTCGCTGACCTCGAGGCCTCTCTCGAAGGATTGCCGGGGCACGCCGTGGATCTTTCCGCGAACCGCACCGTGTTTGAGCTTTCGGGCCGCGCCAGCGAGGAGCTTCTCGAGAAGGGCTGCAACGCGGATCTACACCCGCGTGAGTTCCCAGCGGGCCGCGCGATCGCGACCCAGCTCGCGCACGTGCCGATCCTCTTGCACCGCGTGGACCAGAGCGTATGGCGGCTCTTCCCTCGCGCGAGCTTCGCCGATTTCGTGGCGCGGTGGATTATGGATGCGATGACCGAGTATCGCCAAAGCGACGTTCTCTAGAGCGCCGCTCACAGCAACCGGGCCGCTTGGCGCACTCAGCGCCGGGCGGCCCCATCAATTCCGCTACTTCTCCGCGGCAATCCGCTCATGGTGACGAATCACCTCGGTGACGAGGAAATGCAGAAAACGCTGCGTAAACACCGGGTCGAGACCAGACTCTTCGGCAAGTCGCGTAAGACGCTCGACCTGGTGTTTTTCGCGATCCGGGTCGCCAGCGGGAAGGCCGTGCTCTGCCTTGAGGGCGCCCACGGCCTGCGTGAACTTGAAGCGTTCGGCGAGGAGATGCACGAGGGCCGCGTCGATATTGTCGATCGAGCGTCGGTGCTGGCCAAGCACCTCCCGAGCGCGGGCGATCTGCTCGTCGGTGACGTGGGTCCCGGCACTTGGGGTCGCTGGAGAATCATTCATGCGCTAAGCCTTCCAGGCGAAACCGGGTGAGTAAAGGCCTTCGGCCATAAAGCGTCACGCGCTGCGGCGGCGCTTCTTCGTGTCGCTGCTTTCGGCGGCGGAATCGGCGCGAGTGAGCATGAGCGGCTCGCGTCCCTCGGTCACGACGGCTTCGGTGATGACGATCTTCACGACATCGTCGCGTGAGGGCACCTCGAACATCACGGGCTGGAGGATTTCCTCCATGATCGCGCGAAGGCCCCTCGCGCCCGTTCCGCGCTCAAGAGCGCGATCGGCGATGGCCTCGAGTGCAAGCTGCTCGAAGTCGAGCTCGACCTCGTCAAGGGCGAACATCTTCTGGTACTGCTTGACGAGTGCGTTTTTCGGCTCGATCAGGATGCGGGTGAGATCCTCACGGTCGAGGTTCGTGACCGACGTTAGCACGGGAAGGCGCCCGATGAACTCGGGGATGAGCCCGAACTTGAGGAGGTCTTCCGGGAGGATTTTCGCGTAAATCTCCTGCTCATCGAGCGGGGTGTGAAGTTGGCTCCCAAATCCGATGCCACGCTTACCGATGCGGTTGCTGATGATGTCCTCGATACCCGCGAACGCACCCGCGACAATAAACAGCACGTTGGTGGTGTCGAGCTGGACGTAGTCCTGCTGCGGATGCTTCCGCCCGCCCTGCGGCGGCACGGCCGAGACCGTCCCTTCGAGGATCTTGAGCAGACCCTGCTGGACGCCCTCACCGGAAACGTCGCGTGTAATCGACGGATTTTCCGCTTTGCGGCCGATCTTGTCGATCTCGTCGATGTAGATGATGCCGCGCTCGGCGCGCTTGACGTCCCAGTCGGCAGCCTGCAGCAGTTTGAGAAGAACGTTTTCGACGTCCTCACCCACGTAGCCGGCTTCCGTGAGCGCGGTAGCATCAGCCATCGCAAACGGTACGTTCAGGAGCTTCGCGAGGGTTTGCGCGAGGTAGGTTTTTCCACAACCCGTGGGCCCCACGACCAGCACATTGGATTTTGCGACCTCGACTTCATCGATGTCGGTGCCGATGCCCGAATCCTTCGTTTCACTCGCGATCACACGCTTGTAGTGGTTGTACACCGCAACGGAAAGGGCGCGCTTCGCAGTCTCCTGCCCCACAATGTGGGTCTCGAGGAAGTCGAAGATTTCATTGGGCTTCGGGAGCTCGAGCTCCTTGGCTTGCTCTTCCTTCTTCTCCGCGGCCTCGGTTTCCTCAGCGATGATCTCGTTGCACAGCTCGATGCATTCCTCGCAAATGTACACGTGAGGGCCGGAGATGAGCCGCTCAACCTGCTTTTGCGACTTGCCGCAGAACGAGCACTTATAGATCTCGCTCGAATCACCAATCTGTGCCATGGAGGAGAAATCCTTCCTGGGAAGCTATCAGGCCCTTGCCACACTAGCGGCAGGGATGCATGGAAACGGGGAGGCGCACCAGCGAGTGTGTGTCGCTGTGGCGCACCTCCCCGGCCCGGTCACGGGTGTGCAGCGCTTACTGGCCGAGCTGCGCCTGCTCGCTGCGGCGCTGGAGCACCTGGTCGATGAGGCCGTATTCGAGCGCGCCCTGGGCGGTGAGGATCTTGTCGCGCTCGATGTCGCGGTGGACCTCCTCGCGGTCACGTCCCGAGTGGTGCGCGAGGGTGTCCTCGAGCCACTCGCGCATGCGCAGAATTTCGTTGGCCTGAATCTCGATGTCCGAGGCCTGACCGCCGCCCTGGCCGCCCATCGCGGGCTGGTGAATGAGGATGCGTGCGTTCGGAAGCGCGAGGCGCTTGCCAGGGGCGCCGGCCGCAAGAAGCACCGCGGCGGCGGAGGCCGCCTGGCCGAGGCACACGGTCGTCACGTCAGGCTTGATGTACTGCATCGTGTCGTAGATAGCCGTGAGCGCCGTAAACGATCCACCCGGGCTGTTGATGTACAGGGTGATATCGCGGTCCGGATCCTGCGACTCGAGCACGAGTAGCTGCGCCATCACGTCGTCCGCCGAGGCGTCGTCCACCTGGACGCCGAGGAAGATGATGCGATCCTCGAACAGCTTCGCGTACGGATCCTGGCGCTTGAAGCCGTAGGCCGTGCGCTCCTCGTAGGTGGGCAGCACGTAGCGTGCGCTCGGCATGTGGCCGGCCTTCATGGAGGGCTCAAAAGTCATGGTTGTACTCCTTTAGTTTCGCCGCGTCAGTTCTCGTCCATGCCGCCATCGCCGGTCACGTCGCCGGCTGCGGAGACGATCCGGTCGATGAAGCCATATTCGAGGGCTTCGGGGGCGGTGAACCAGTGGTCGCGGTCGCCGTCGGCAATGATCTGCTCGACGCTCTTGCCGGTCTGCTCAGCGGTAATCTCGGCCATCTGCTGCTTCATCGAGAGGATCAGATCGGCCTGGATCTTGATCTCGGACGCGGTGCCGCCGAGGCCGCCGAGCGGCTGGTGCATGAGAATACGCGTGTGGGGCGTCGCGAAACGCTTACCGGGGGTGCCGGAGCTCAGCAGGAACTGCCCCATCGAGGCGGCCATGCCCATGGCAACCGTGACGACATCCGGCTTGATGTACTGCATCGTGTCGTAGATAGCCATGCCTGCGGTGATCGAACCGCCGGGGCTGTTGATATAGAGGAAGATGTCCTTATCCGGGTCCTCAGCCGCAAGCAGGAGCAGCTTCGCGCAGATAGCGTTCGCGTTGTCGTCGCGAACATCCGAGCCGAGCCACACGATGCGCTCGCGCAGGAGCCGCTGGTACACGTTGTCGTCGAGGCCAAGCGGCATCTCACCGGCCGCGTTCACGCTGTGCTGGGTCACGGTGCACTCCTTGTGTCTTGAGATTTCGTACCCCTCAACCTTAGCGAGCGCGAGGGGTCTCGGCGCCTGTGTTCGCCAGGGGCGCAGTTCCGACGCTTGCCTCGCTACAGCTGCGGCTGGGACCACAGCACTGTTCCGTGCGCATCTCGAATCGTTGCGCGGGGCATCCCCTCGAGGGTGATGTCAACGTCGATGAATCGCTCTCCCCCGTGCTCGTGGGCGCGGTACGTCATGCGCTCATTCGCGATGGTTAGCACTTCGGTGCGTGCGGTCACGAGCCACGGCTCGGCTCGGCGTACGCCGATGAGCCCGGCGATCGCGTCGCGCATGGCGAGGCCTTCGCCAAAGAAGTCGCGGGGCGAATCGGGGAAGGCCTGGCGCACGTCGTCGTCTCCGCCGATCCGTTCTTCTTTAATGCCGCGGAACGCTTGCTCGTCGCCGTAGTAGAGCGCGGGGCAGCCCCCGAGCGTGTAGAGAATCGCGTGGGCCGTAAGTGCGCCGTCTGCGCCAAGCACGCTCGCGATGCGGCTCGTGTCGTGATTGCCCACGAATGTGTACGGAACGAAGTGTTCGAGGAACGCGTTGTGACGCCCAAGGGTCCACTCGAGTTCGAACAGATTCTTCTGCTCAATGCTCGAGTAGATCGCCTTCCACAGCTCGTATTCGGTTGCCGAATCGACCCCCGCCTCTTTCACGAACTCGCAGTAGTCGCCGTGGATGATTTCTGCGAAGAAGTAGGCCCCCGGGAAGTCCTGGCGAAGGCTCGGGATAATTGCCCTCCAGAAGTGCGCCGGGACCGAGTAGGCGGCATCCAGGCGCCAGCCGTCGATCCCCCGCTCGAGCCAGTACCGCATGACGTGCTCGATGCGGTCCTTTGCAGCCGCACTGTCGTGGTTAAAGCGGGCAAGCTCCCCGTGCCCCTCCCACACGCGTGGAGCCGGGCCACCGTCGGCATCCATATCGATATCGAACTCGCGCGCGGCGGCAGTTTCGGCGGGGCTTTCGAGCTCCCGGCGAAGCGGCTCGAAATCAGTCGAGACGTGCGAGAACACGCCGTCGAGGAGCACGCGAATCCCCCGCTCCTTGCACGCGCTAAGGAACCGATCGAATGCGGCGTCATCTCCGAGGCGCGGGTCGATTCTCAGGTAGTCGAGCGTGTCGTAGCCGTGAGTTTTCGACGCGCAAATGGGGCCGAGAGCGATGCCGTTGAGGCCGAGTTCCTGCACGTAATCGAGCCAGCTTGTGAGGTGGTCGAACCCTCGGCCGGTGCGCGAGTCCTCTGCACGGATAGGGGCGTCCGTGAAGCCAAGCGGGTAGACGTGCCACCACAGGGCGTGATCGATCCAAGCCATGACTGTCTCCTCCTTCGCGCGGCGCCGCGCTCTTAAAAGGGTAGCGGCCCCATCTCCGCTTTCGCGAAGAGGGGCCGCCCCTCTAGGAATGGTGCGGGACTTACTTGTCCTCGCCCTTGTCCTCGGACTTTTCAGCGGCCTTCTTCGTGGTCGTCTTCTTAGCGGCCGGCTTCTTTTCAGCAGTCGCCTTTTCCGCGGTCTTCTTCGCGGCCGGCTTCTTCGCAGCGGGCTTCTTGGCAGCGGGCTTCTTGGCAGCAGCCTTCTTGGCGGGGGCCTTCTTCTCGCCCTCGGCCTTCGCGTCATCGTCAGCCGAGGAATCGTCGGACTCCTCACCCTTTGAGAGGCCAAGATCCAGAACCTTGCCACCCTCGGTCTTGACCGTCACCTCAGCGAGCGCGTCGTCAAGCGCCTTCGAGCGCTGAACTTCGCCGAAGATCTGCTCGAGCTGACCGCCCTGCGCAACAGCCTGGAGGAACGTGTTCGGGTCCATGCCGTACTGCGCGGCCATCTGGGACATGAAGTTCATGAGGTCTTCCTGGCCGACCTCGACCTCGCGCGTCTCGAGGATCGCATCGAGGAGGAACTGCGCACGGATCGCCTTGACCGTGTCGTCCTTGATTTCCTCGCCGTGCGGGTCATCCGCCGTCTTGCCCTCGTTTTCGAGGTGAGCCTCAATCTCGTCCTTGACGAGCTGCTCGGGAACCTCGATCTCGATGTCCTCGAGAAGCTTCTCGAGGAGCGCGTTGCGGGCGAGCGCGACGCGGTTGCCCTCGGCGTCCTTCTCGGCCTGAACCTTGAGGTCGGCCTTGAGCTCATCCAGCGTGTCGAACTCGGAAGCGAGTTCAGCGAACTCGTCGTCAGCCTCGGGAAGCTCGCGCACCTTCACGCTCTGCGCGGTGACGGTGATCTGCGCTTCCTCGCCGGCGCGCTCGCCACCGGCGAGCTTCGAGGTGAACGTCGTGGTCTCGCCAGCCGAAAGGCCGATCAGGGCCTCGTCGAGACCGTCGAGCATGTTGCCCTCGCCGATGTTGTAGGACACACCCTCGACGGTGTCGATCTGCTCGTCCTCGATCTTCGCAACCATGTCGATCGACACGAAGTCGCCATCTTCGGCGGGGCGGTCCACACCCTTGAGGGTGCCGAAGCGCTCGCGCAGCGCGGTGAGGCGCATCTCCACTGCGTCGTCGTCAACGACGGGCTCTTCGATCTCGACCTCGAGGTCGGAGAAGGTGGGAAGCTCGATCTCCGGGCGCACATCCTGCTCGATAACGAACACGAGGTTGCCCTCTTCCGAGCCGTCGAGGCCCGGAACTTCCTTGACCTCAACTTCGGGGCGGCCTGCCGGCTTGAGCTCGGCCTCCGCAGCAGCCTGCTGGTAGTAGCCCGGAAGCGCGTCATTCACGGCTTCCTGGATGATCGCGGGCTTACCGAAACGCTTCTCGATGAGTGACGTGGGAACCTTGCCCTTACGGAAGCCGGGAAGCTGCACATCCTTGGCAATCTTCTTCGCGGCCTGATCGATCGCGGGCTTCAGTTCCTCAAAAGGAACCTCAACGTTAAGCTTCACGCGGGTCGCGCTCAGCTTCTCGACTGCAGTCTTCACGTGCAAGTCTCCTCGTAGTAGTTCTCGTGTTTCAAAGTCGGTAACTGGGGCGACGCCACGTGGCGGCCCCTGCGACGTCGGGATGACAGGATTTGAACCTGCGACCTTCCGCTCCCAAAGCGGACGCTCTACCAAGCTGAGCTACATCCCGGTCCACCACACCGGCCAGCGTTCCTTCGAGCCGCTAAAGCCGTTATGGCAACCCAGCCAAGTTTACCCGCCACCACCTGAGGGCGCTTCGACATCACTCGCGCGATGTGACGAGATACATGCCTCACGCCGCACGTGCGCCTTGGGCCAGGGCCAGGCATGTGGCAATATAGATCCCTGAAGCGCTCGGGCGCTTCTCGCGGACGTAGCTCAATGGTAGAGCCTCAGTCTTCCAAACTGATTACGCGGGTTCGATTCCCGTCGTCCGCTCCATCTCCCCCTCTCGGATTGCATAGGCCTTGTGGGGGTTTCGACCCCGCTCAGTGCGCGCACGGCTCTCGCCCCAGAGCTAACCACGTACGCAACGCGCAACTCATCGCTGTTACCACTCCCCACGATTCTCTGCGCTCTCACGCATCCCCCTCATTAGTGCACTACCGCTATAACAGCACCGCTCACGCTCCATGAGTAGGCTGATGATGTCGTTCAACCACCTTGATATGGGGAAGTGATGCGGCTCTAAGGTTGGGACTCGGGCGCCAAAGAATTCCATGGCTCGCCATGGGTGAGCCCCTTGCTCCGCATTCCGGCGCTTCCCCCTCGCGCCTCTACCGCGAAGAAAGGTTCCGCCCATGAGCACACCCCAGCCCCGCGAAGCGCTCGCGATCGTTGACGCCGCGAGCCCCCTCGGCGACGCTCTCGTGAGCGAGGCCTACCTCGCTCTTCAAGACGGCGGCGATGTAGTGGCGCTGAGCGCCCAGCCCGAACACCTCACGCGTTTTTCGCGTGCAATCACCTACGCGGCGATCCCCGACGCCCTCGAGGAGTACGCCGCTCGACTCCACGGCGCAACAGCGGTCTTCCTCGTTCTCGAGGCCCACGAGGATGCCGAAAAGCTCGCCGCCAGCACTGTTCGCGCGATGCGGCGCGCTGGAATTCGCCGGCTCATCGCAACGGCGCCACTCGATGCCCTCCGCTGCACCGTGCACGGCACGCGCGAGGCCGAAGCTCCGCGCCGCGAACGCTCCTTCGCCGAAAGAGCAACGCGAGCGTGGGCAACCGTCGGAACACCAGACCCATCCCTGCTGGCTGCCCGCCGTGCCCTCGAGCTCGTGCGGCTCTCGGGTCTGGACACGACGCTTCTCCTGCACCCGCCGATACTCGTGGCACCCGGGCCCGCGTCCGTCCAGCGCACGCCCGCCGCGTACGCGCCGACCGCGAGCGCCGACATCACTGCCGCCAACGCTGCCCGCGCCATCCTCGCCTCCCGCTACGAGGATGGAATCGGCCGAGAAGACGTGCTCAGCGAGGGGTAGCGGGAGAGAAAACTCAAAAACCCCACACCACTCGACGAAACTGTGCGACACCGTTCAGCCCCGCCACCTACAGTTATTCCGTGACTGAGAACGCGACGAACGCTCCCCAAGATCCCACGCCCGCCGCTTCCTTCAACGCGGCTAGCTTTGACGCCTACCTTTTCGACCTCGACGGGGTCGTCACCCCCACCGCCGACGTCCACATGCGAGCCTGGAGTCGTATGTTCAACCAGGTGCTCGTGGACTACGAGGGGCAGGCCAAATACACCGACATGGACTACTTCACGTACGTGGATGGCAAGCCGCGCTACGACGGCGTGAGGAGTTTCCTCGCCTCCCGCGGGATTAACCTGCCCGAAGGCACTCCCGACGACGCCCCCGCCGCCATGACCGTCTGCGGCCTCGGTAACCGCAAGAACGCCCTCGTGCTCGACATCCTCGAGCAGGAAGGGGTCGAGCCGTATCCCGGCACGCTCGCGTTCCTTGACTCGCTGCCCGAAACCGCGAAAATCGCGATCGTCTCGAGCTCGAAGAATGCCCGCACCGTGCTGAAGGCCGCTGGACTGCTCGAACGCTTCGAGGTGATCGTGGACGGCAACGTCGCCGCCGAGCACTCGATCCAGGGCAAACCCGCCCCCGACACCTACCTTTACGGCGCGAAGCTCGTGGGCGTGCCTGCCGAGAAAGCCGTCGTTCTTGAAGACGCCACGAGCGGCGTGCAGGCCGGAGCCGCGGGCAACTTCGGTGCCGTCATCGGCGTCAACCGCGGCGTGGGCCAAGAGGCGCTCGCCGAAGCCGGCGCCACCATCGTTGTTGACGACCTCAAGGAGCTGGCATGAGCATCCATAAAGTCTCCGCCGACCCCATGGACAGGGTCCACCTGCCCGTGGATGAATGGCAGCTCGTCGAGTCGCGCCCCGGCGCACAGCTCGGCTTCCTCGAAACGATTTTCGCGACCGCCAACGGCTATCTCGGCATGCGCGGCACGCCCGAGGAGGGCCGCGACGTCGCAAGTCACGGCACGTTCCTCAACGGATTCCACGAAACCTGGCCCATCAAGCACGCGGAGAACGCGTTCGGCTTCGCGAAGACCGGGCAGACCATCGTGAACGCACCCGATTCGACCGTCATCAAGCTTTACGTCGACGATGAACCGCTCAACGTCTCCACGAGCGACCTCCTCGAATACAAGCGCTGGATCGACTTCCGCGAGGGCGTTCTGCGCCGCGACCTTCTGTGGCGCACCCCGAGCGGTGCCCAGGTGCGCGTGCGCTCTAGCCGCATGGTGAGCTTCACCGACCGCCACCTCGCGCTCATGTCCCTCGAAGTCGAAATGGTCAAGGGAAGCGCTCCGATCGCGATCTCTTCCCAAATCATCAACCGCCAGGACCTCAACGTCGATGCCGCGCCCGCAACGGCCCCGCGTGCCGGCGAGAACAAGTACGATCCGCGGCAAACCACGTCGTTTGACACGCGCGTGCTGATCCCGGAAGACAATCACGCCTCCGGCGACCGCGTGCTCATGGGCTATCGCACCGCCCACTCTGGAATCGGGGTTGGTGTTGCCGCCGACCACGCGGTCGAGACGGAAATCGACTTCCAGAGTCTCGTCAAGATCGACGACGACATGGGCCGTTTCATCATGCGAGGCGAACTGCCCGAGGGCGAGAAATTCCTCGTCAAGAAAGCCGTCGCCTACCACTTTGCGTCGAGTGTGCCGGTGCGCGAGCTCCAGGATCGCTGCCGCCGCACGCTCGACCGCGTGCACAAGTACACGCTTGAGCACTACCACGACGCGCAGCGAGAATTTCTCGAAAGCTTCTGGGAGCGCTCGGACATCCGCATCGAGGGCCAAAGTGCCGTGCAGCAGGCGGCCCGCTGGTGCATCTACCAGCTCGCACAAGCCGCCGCTCGTGCCGACCAAGCAGGCGTCCCCGCGAAAGGCATGACAGGCTCCGGGTACGAAGGCCACTACTTCTGGGATACCGACATCTATGTCGTCCCGTTCCTCACCTTCACCTCGCCGGAATGGGCACGCAATGCCCTGCGCTTCCGCGTGAACCTTCTCGATGCGGCCCGCGAGAGGGCCCGGGAGCTCAACCAGCGGGGCGCCCTCTTCCCGTGGCGCACCATTAACGGCGACGAGGCGAGCGCCTACTACGCTGCCGGAACCGCGCAGTACCACATCGACGCGGACATCGCGTGGGCGTTCGCCACCTACAACGACATCACGGGCGATACGAGCTTCCTCGACCTCCAAGGCGCCGAAGTCCTCGCGGAGACCGCGCGCATGTGGGCCGATCTTGGCTTCTGGCGCACGAACGGCGAGCGCACTTTCCACATTCACGGTGTGACCGGGCCCGACGAATACACGACTGTCGTGAACAACAACCTGTTCACGAACGTCATGGCGAAATACAACCTCGAGCGGGCCGCTCGCACACTGCTCGATCTGCGCGAACGCCTCCCCGAGGCCTACCGCGCACTTGTGCAGAAAATCGACCTCGACGAGCGCGAGATCGACGAGTGGCAGGCGTGCGCCGACGGCATGTACATCGAGTTCGACGAAACGATGGGCATCCATCCCCAGGACGACCGCTTCCTCGATCGCGAGGTGTGGGACATCAAGTCCACCCCGGCCGACCGTTTCCCGCTTTTGCTCAACTACCACCCGCTCGTGATCTACCGCTTCCAGGTCATCAAGCAGGCAGACGTCGTCCTCGCGACCTACCTGCGCGGTGCCGAATTCACGACCGAGCACAAGAAGGCGAACTTCGAGTACTACGACCCGATCACGACCGGCGACTCGACCCTTTCCGCAGTTGTCCAATCGATCATGGCTGCAGAGGTAGGCCACCAGGATCTCGCCCTCGATTACTTCCTCACGGGCCTCTACGTTGACCTCGCTGACCTGCACAAAAACACGAAGGATGGCGTTCATATCGCCTCCGCGGGCGGTGTGTGGAACGGCCTCGTCGCAGGCTTTGGCGGCATGCGCTTCAACGACGGCGACATCAGCTTCGACCCGCGTCTGCCCGATGAATGGCCCGCCCTCGAATTCCCGCTCACGGTGCGCGGCAGCCGCTTCACCGTGCGAATCACGAAGGGCGACATCACCTTCACGCTCGAAGAGGGCGAGGAGCTCGACGTCAGCGTGCGCGGCGAAACGGTGCGCATCACGAACGAAAGCGTGAGGGTTCCTCTTCACGGCCAGGGCCCCGTCCTCCAGGACGGCGACATCGAGGCACACTACGTTGGCGACTCACGCGCCGACGGTACCCTCATCACCTCGACCGTGCCCGACCCAAACTCGCCGTGGGAGTACCCGGAGGCGGCGTGTGAGGAGCACGAAGGCTAGGGTCCGGGGGATAAAATTGGGGTCCGACGCTTGCCCGGCAGGCGTCGGGCCTTCCCCTACGCGGGACGCCCCGCGCCCCTGAAAGGCCGTGGCACACGCACGCGGGGCCGTACCCGCGCGGAGGTCACCCTTGATCGGGTGCCCGTACCCGCCATTGACCCGCCGTTCCAACCCGAGAGAGAGCCATGAAACCGCGCATCGTCCGTGCTGACCTTCCCGCCGAGCCCAACAGTGAGCTGCCACCGTGCGTGAAGCGGCGTGACCTCGGCGCGCTCGGCCTGACCGGTGCGGCCGCGCTCGCCCTCGCCGGCTGCGGCCCGGATCGCGGTGGCCTCAAGGCAAAGGAAGTCCAGGTCGACGACTCGGGCGCCGTTTCCCTCGAGGACCTTCCCGAAAACCAGACGACCATCGTGAACTTCGGCGGGCAAAAAGCATTCGTGGCCGTCGTCCGCGGGAACGGCGATGACCTCCACGGCTTTGAGGCGTACTGCACGCACCAGGGCTGCGCCCTCAACCCCGAGGGTCCCGTGCTTCACTGCCCGTGCCACGATTCGACGTTTGATTCTCAAACGGGCGACGTCAAGGGCGGCCCCGCCGAGAAGCCCCTAACCGAAGTGGCCCTTAAGGTCGCCGACGGCAAGGTCACCCGTGCCTGAGGCCCCGAAGCTCACGAGCGACGGGCGAGTTCGGCGCGAGGTCGTGAGCTTCGTGCGCCGCGGCTCCCGTCTGAGCGCCGCCCAGGAGCGCGCGTGGCAGGCGCATGCCGCGCAGTACGTCGTGGACGTGCCGCGCGGGGCCCGCTCAACCCTCGCCGACCCTTCCGTGCGACTGTCCATTTCGGAACTGTACGGGAATGCGAACCCGCTCATCGTGGAGATCGGCTCCGGGCAGGGCGATTGCATCGCCGCCGCGGCAGCCTCGCGCCCGAGCGAAAACTTCCTCGCACTCGAGGTGTACAAGCCGGGCCTTGCCCAAACGATGCTCCACCTCGAGCGCCTGGGCCTGCCCCGCAACGTGAAAATGCTCGAGGTCGACGCCGAAAACTCCCTGCCCACGCTCCTCGGGCCCGAATCGATCCGTGAAGTGTGGATCTTCTTCGCAGATCCGTGGCACAAAACAAAGCACCACAAGCGTCGGCTGATCTCTCCCGGATTCCTGCGGGCCCTCACGACGCTCCTCGAGCCGGGTGGAATCATTCGCACCGCGACCGACTGGGCCGACTACGCCGAACACCAGCACGCCGCTTTCGAGACCGTCGCGGCCGAGGGACTACTCGTGAACCTCTACCCGTCAGGGCCGAGGCCCGAGGGCACCGCGTCTGACTCGGTGAGCGAGGCAATGCCGAACGTAGGGTTCGCGCCGCGGTTCGACGGGCGCGTGCGCACCGCCTTCGAGAAGAAAGCGACCGCCGCGGGCCGGCTCGTGTGGGAATTCGCCTACAAAAAAGCGTAAGCGCTCCGACGGGTTAGGCCTCCGCGGGCGACTCAAACTTGTAGCCGAGGCCGCGCACCGTCACGATAAGCTCCGGGCTCTTCGGGTTGATCTCGATCTTCGCGCGCAAACGCTTGATGTGCACGTCGAGGGTTTTCGTGTCGCCCACGTAGTTTGAGCCCCACACACGATCGATGAGCTGGCCGCGCGTGAGAACACGATCGGCGTTGCGCAGCAGAATCTCGAGAAGCTCGAACTCCTTAAGCGGAAGCGGCGTATCTACGCCACGTACCCGCACCACGTGCCGATCGACGTTCATCTCGATCCCGCCGGCCGCTAGCACGGCCTCGTCTTCAACGCTGTCCTGGCCGGGTGCCTTCTGCTGCTCGCCGCGGCGAAGAACGGCTTTGATGCGAGCGAGCAGTTCGCGCGACGAATACGGCTTCGTCACGTAGTCGTCGGCACCAAGCTCGAGGCCGAGAACCTTATCGAACTCGTCATCCTTCGCGGTGAGCATGATGACGGGCACGCTCGACGTCTTGCGGATCTCGCGGCACACATCAGTGCCGCTCATACCGGGAAGCATGAGGTCGAGAAGCACGAGGTCCGCCCCGTGCACCTGGAACACCGCGAGCCCCCGGTCGCCGGTATTCGCCACCGCGACCTCGTATCCCTCCTTGCGCAGCGAGTAGCTGAGCGCGTCCGAGAAACTCTCCTCGTCTTCAACAATGAGGATGCGTGCCATGTTTCCTATTCTCCTGTGTGAATGGGCAGATCCCGTGGTGAATCGTCGGCGAGCTCGGGGATTCGAAGTGTGAACGTCGAACCTGAGCCCTCCTTCGACCATACTGTGACTTCGCCCCCGTGGTTGCTCGCAATGTGCTTCACGATCGACAGGCCAAGGCCGGTGCCGCCGGTCGCACGGGAGCGTGCCTTATCCACGCGGTAGAAACGCTCAAAAATGCGTTCCATATTTTCGGGCGAGATGCCGATCCCCTCATCCTTCACGGAAATTTCGACCATGCCGTTGTGGCGGCGGGGCGATACGCCGATGAGGGTGTTCGGCGGTGAATACGTAATCGCGTTCATGATCAGGTTAGACAGTGCCGTGGTCAGCATCGTCGAGCTTCCGAATACCTCAAGGTTTTGCGTGCCACCGGACTGGATCGTCATGCCGTGGCCCGAGGCGAGGTTCTGGTTGAGGGCAACAGCTTCGGCAACCACAGAGTCGACGTCGACCGTGGAGGCGTCGGCAAAAGATTGCGCCCCCTGCACGCGCGACAGCTCGATGATTTCCTGCACGAGGAGCGAGAGGCGCCGCGATTCAGTTTGCATGCGGCTCGCGAAGCGGCGCACGGCTTCGGGGTCGTCTGCGGCGTCCTCCATCGTTTCCGCGAGGAGCGTCAAGGCGCCGACGGGGGTTTTCAGTTCGTGCGAGACGTTCGCGACGAAGTCGCGACGCGTTTCTTCGACGCGGGACTGCTTCGAGAGGTCGTCGGCAAGCACGAGGATTCGCCGTGAGCTGCTGAGCGCGCCCACGCGCACGCTCACAACAGTGGGCGTGTTCTGATCTGAGCGGGTGGTTTTCTCATTCGTCAGCATCTGCTCGCGGAAGCCGCCTTGGCGCGAGACCTGGGTGACGATGTCGATGAGGTCGCGGTGTGCGAGCCGCGGGTAGTCTCCGCCGGTGGTGCGCACGAGGCCGTAGCTATAGGCAAGGGGTGAGGCGCGCAGGACGTCGCCGCTCGAATCGAGCAGTACGTACGCGCTCGAGAGGATCGACAGCACTTCGGAGGTTGGCTCCGGAATGACTGGCTTCGCCGGTTCCGGCACGGGCCGGCTTCCACGCAGCGCCGCGTAGGTCGCCACAACTCCCGCCACAAGACCGCACGCGGCAGCGACGAAGAGGAGAGCAACGGAATTCACCCCACCAGGGTACGCGTTCTCGGGGCCCGACGGCTCCCCGCGCCCCATCGGACCCAGTTTCGTTTCCTGGTTATTCACCTTGGGGTTTGCCAACATTCACTTCCCACCGGGAAAATGGGAGGTGCATTACTGCCCCTAGAGAAAAGGACGATCCGATGCGTGCAGCATTCCAGAATGAACTTCAGGTCCTGCGCGATGGCCTGATGGAGATGAACTCTCTCGTCGCCACCGCACTCGAGGACGCCTCGAAGGCGCTGCTCACCGGCGACCTCGCGCTCGCCGAGAAGGTCATCGTCCGCGACCAGGAGATCGACGATCTCCAGGCGGAGCTCGACGAGAAGGCCATTGACGTCCTCGCGACCCAGTCCCCCGTCGCTACTGACCTGCGCACCGTCGTTGCCACGCTCCGCATGAGCGCGTCGCTTGAGCGCATGGGCGATCTCGCCGCTCACATCGCGCTTGTGCTGCGCCGCCGCCACCCGAACGAGGTCATCCCCGCCGACCTCAAGCCGACCATCGAGACGCTCGCCGATCTCAGCCTCAACGCCGTCCACGATGCCGGGAAGGTTCTCGCGAGCTACGACATTGCCCTCGCCGCCGTCATCGAGGAACGCGACAACAACGTGGATCGCACCATGGACGAGGTTTACGCCGCTCTCTCCGCCGACGACGCCTCCTACTCCGTCAAGGAGTCCGTTGACCTTGCGCTGCTCGCTCGCTTCTACGAGCGCCTTGGCGACCACGCCGTTTCGATTGCGCGCCGCGTGGTATTCCTCGTGACGGGCGATTCGCTCGACTCGCACAACCCGCACACGGACGTCGACGAGTTCTAATCCGCAAAGCGATCCCTTAGCAGCGCCGCACTCCAGCGCGCTCAGCCTTTCGGTAAAAAGCGGGATTCCGGCTTCTGGCCGGGGCCCCGCTTTTGCTACCCGCTTCCTCCACACCCCCACCAGCCGCGCCCCCACTCACCGTTTTTCCTTCTCATGCCTCCCCCTCTTCCCCTCTTCCCCTCTTCCCCACCCGCTGTCTTTCCTCCTCACCCGCCCCTCCTCCCCCGCTCTCCTTCCTCCTCCCCTGCTTTCCTTCCTCCTCACCTCTTCTTTTTCAAAGTGGTGAAAAACGGTGTTTACCCCCTCGGTATCGCACGTGAGGTGGCTAAAAATCACCACTTGGAAACTTGCGAGGGGTACAAAGCGAGAATTGACCGGGGGCTGGGCAACCGTCGGAACCCTAACTCGTTCCAGATTCTCCCGGTAACCTGTGGCGGTACCCGCATCAACAGCGACAGGAGTTCCTATGCCCTCGAAGCCCAGCAATCCCCTGGTCGGCGCTATCGTGACGGTTGCCGGGATTGGAACGTCGATCCTCGCGAAGAAGGCGCTCGAGGCCGGCTGGCATCGCGCTTTCGACGAGGAAGTTCCTGACTCGAAGTTCGAGAAGCAGGCAAAGAAAGACCTCAAGGCTCGCCAGAAGCAGGCAAAGAAGGATGGCGCCTCGAAGGCCGAGATCAAGGCCATGACGAGCGAGTACGACGACGTCGATGCTTGGAAGGTCGCCCTTTTCACGATCCTGTCCGGCGTTGTCATCTCGGGTCTGCAGCAGGTGGCGAAGAAGGGCGCACAGTCGGGGGCGGAGCGTCTCGTGGCGCGTCGCCCGCGCGCGAACCGCGGCTAAATAGCGACTACTCAAATGGAAGCCCGGCCTCATGGGGCCGGGCTTTTGCCATCTTCACTCCCCAGCTGCTTCCTTGCCCTCCTGATTCGTCGCTGCTTGCCTGATTCGTCGCCGGTCCTGGCCTGATTCCTCGCTGCTTCCAGCGCTCACCTCCATTTTTGACTCTCGGCACCTGTTGCCTCAGCCTTCCGACCCCGGCGCTCGCCCACAAATCCAAAACTCGGGGATGGCTTCCATGAGATTTCTCTTTTTCGCACCCACCGCGCACCTACAGATCCAAAGTGGTGAAAAACAGCCACTTGAAGCCAAAAAAGAGGGCAGTTGACGCCGTTATTCACCACTTTCAAAAGAGAACTCGAGGCATACAGTGCCAGCGCGGAGTCAAAAACGCAGGATCAGGAGGAAGGTAGGGCCAGCAGGTACCCAGAGCAAGCAGGAACACAGGGCCAGCGGGCACCCAAGACAAAAACACAGGGCCAGTGCGTGCCCGAATTAAAAAAGGGAGCGGCCCCGCGATGCGGGGCCGCCACATGAATTCAGCGTCGACTACTTTTCGGGCGCGAGGTATTCGAGGGATTCGTCGAGCAGCTGCACGGTGAGGCGCTGCGTCTCGTTGCCAACGGTGATGTCGACGAAAAGGTTGTCACCCGGCTTCTTCGAGGTCGTGACCTGGATGGGGTCGACGCCCTCGCCGCCAATCTTGATGGTTTCGCCGGCGGGCACGTTGATGCTCGCGCCGCCGTTAGCGCCCTCGACGAAGGCGAGGCTGACGGTGAAATCCTCGGTCGATTGATTCACGATTGCGCCGGTGACCTGTACGCCGTTCGCCCCTTTGACAGCGAGGAGATTGCGGACGCCGACGGGCTTCGAGGCACCTTCGGGCGTGAAGTTGAGGAGGGCGCCCTCTGCCGGCTGGTAGAAGTGGTGGGTTTGCGTCGGGTTGAAATAGGCACAACCGCTGAGGCTGAAGGCGGCGATGCCCATGAGCGCGGCAGCGCGGGAGAGGGGACGAAGTTTCACTCTGACTCCTGCGATTTTGAGGTCACGTAGTTGTCGATGACGTAATGGTTTGCGTCGCGAAGCGGGACTTCCCGGCCGGGACTAAGAGCCCACTCGGAGGGGGAACCGCCGCGCTAGCAGCACCCTCACAGACTACCCCACACTCGGGCGTCACCGCCCAATGATGTGGCGGCGAAATATAGCACACACGTGGATGTTAGAATGGATGCTGGACGAAAGGGACCTGAACTCATGAATTTTAATGTCGGCGAAACAGTCGTCTACCCGCACCACGGTGCGGCGCTCATCGAAGAAGTCAACGAGCGCACCATCAAGGGCAAGGTCAAGAAGTACCTGAAGCTCAAGGTTGCGCAGGGTGATCTCACCATTGAGGTGCCCGCGGAGAATGTTGACATGGTGGGCGTGCGCGATGTCGTCGACCAAAAGGGCCTCGAAGAGGTTTTCGAGGTGCTTCGCCAGCCTTATGTTGAGGAGCCCACGAACTGGTCGCGCCGTTATAAGGCGAATGTGGAGAAGCTTGCCTCGGGTGACATCAAGAAGGTTGCCGAGGTCGTTCGTGACCTGTGGCGCCGCGATCAGGACCGCGGTTTGAGCGCGGGTGAGAAGCGAATGCTCTCGAAGGCTCGCCAGATTCTCACCTCCGAGCTTGCGCTTGCAGAGGATTGCTCGCCTGAGCGAGCCGAGGAAATTCTCGACGAGGTTCTCGCGTCCTGATGAAACATGTCGCGGTTGTGTGCGGCGCCGGGGTGGCGACCTCCTCGGTGATCCGCAAGCGCATCGAGGCGCATTACGACGTTCGTAAGATTGACGTGAACGTTACGCAGGCAACCGTGATGGATTTGCTGTCGCCGCAGTTTTCCGCCGATGCGATTGTCACGACGGTCACGATTCCCACGTCAATTGGGATCCCTCAGTTGAGTGGGATGCCGCTTCTACTCGGCACAGATTCGAGAGTGACATTCGAGGCGCTCGACCAATTGCTCGGCTTCACCTCGCGCCGCGAGGATCCGCAGGCCTAGCTCCGTGCCGCGCGGGCCGGTGGCCGCGCGCTTTTCAGCGCTCTCCCCGCTTCTTGAACCCCGAACTGCACCGCTAGGCCGGGCGGTTCCGGTGGGTTCAAGTGCGCGCCTTGGCAAAGGCTTCGCGGTCCGACGGCTGCTCCGCCGTCATCGTGTCGCGTTCGGTAAACACTGAGGGCGGCGGCCCG
>NZ_KV788583.1:84762-196709 GCF_001807345.1 Dermabacter sp. HMSC06F07 | reverse complement strand
TACGTGTCCACGATTTGCGGGTAACCCCAGAGCATTGCGCACAAACTCCACGTGTTTCGGGGTGCCAACGCGATACTTCACTGCGGTGAGCACCCCATGAGCATCGATGACGAAGCTCGAGCGGATCACGCCCATTTTCTTCACCCCGTACATGTTTTTCTCGCCCCAAGCGCCGTACGCCTCCATGACGGCATGGTCCTCATCTGCGGCCATCGCAAAAGGAAGATTTTCTTTTTCCACGAATTCCTCGACCTTCTCAATCGGGTCGGGGGAAATGCCGAGAATACGCGCACCATTCGCAGTGAGTTCTTCGGCATGATCTCGAAGATCGCGTGCCTGACGTGTGCACAGCGAGGTTCCGGCGGCAGGGTAGAACCAGATGAGGGCACTGTCGCCGGCAAGGTCAGCGAGCGTGATTCGGCCACCACCGGCGAGCGGGAGGTCGAAGTCGGGGGCCTTATCGCCCGGAGCGAGTTTGATGTTCATGCTTGTCTCCTTAGTGGGGCTCGACTCTCTCGATCGTACGTATATACGCGGCAGGGAATACAAAACCCCGCCTCCGGCGCGCCAAGCACGTCGAAGACGGGGAACGGCACACGGCAAGCCCATGCGCTCTAGTGCGGAGAGTAAGGGATTTGAACCCTTGGTGCAGGGTTGCTGCACAGCGGTTTTCAAGACCGCCACATTCGGCCGCTCTGTCAACTCTCCTTGCGCCGTTTGCGAGGCGCCCGTACATCCTACCCGACGCGCTATCGGGCTGGAGAAAACTAGCGAGGGTCAGCAGAGAGAAGGTGGCGCAGCACTAGTTCTGCGCCGTGGTCGTCAATGCTGAGGGTCTCGGCGTCGGCGTACGACTTCACGCGCTCGCTCGCCTGGCCCATTGCCACGCCGACGGCTGCCCAGTCGAGCATTTCCACATCGTTCGAGCCATCCCCAACTGTCACGGTGTGCTCGGGATCCACGCCAAGGCGCTCGCGCAACGCTTCAAGCGCACTGGCCTTCGTCGTGCCGGGCGCTGACATGTCGAGCCAGCTCGACCAGCCCACGGCGTATTCACAGCCGCTCACGCCGGCGCGCTCGACGATCCGCGCGAACTCATCGAGGGGAATATCGGGTGCTGTCACGACGACGCGCACGACCTCTTTCGCCCCGAAAAGCTCCTCGATACTCGCCGGTTCCGCTTGGATGCCGAAGTCGAGATCGTCGAAGCTTTCGGTCCCTATGAAGCCACCGCTCGCCCTCTCAATCGCGAATCGCGCCGTGGGGACGGCCTGATACATAGCGCGTAGCGCGGGCTCGGGGTCAAAAGTAACGGTCTCGACAATCTCGTAGTCGTCGTCGCCGGCCCCGGTAATTTTCGTGGTCACGGCACCGTTCGCGCTCACCGACCAACCGTCTGACACGCCCGCCACACGCACGATCGGGAGGGTCGTGTTGAGCGAGCGGCCCGTCGCGATCACGATGTGGTGGCCGGCCTCGCGCACCGCGTGAAGCGCCTTCTTCACCCGCGGGTCCATGATGCCGGCGTGGTCAACGAGGGTGCCGTCCACGTCGAGGCCAATCAGGGCTCGGTGCCCCGCGAGAGGCTCGAGCAGAGCGCGAAGGTGCGCCTCGTCAAAGCCCTTGGTGCTACGCGCGGGACTCATCGAACCTCGAAGATTTCGCGGCCACCAAGGTAGGGACGCAGCCCCTCGGGAACCACGACGCTGCCGTTGGCCTGCTGGTGATTCTCGAGCAGCGCGACGATGAAGCGGGTCGTGCCAAGAGTGCCGTTGAGGGTTGCGACCGGGCGCAGCGCCCCGTCCACTCGCTCGCGGATGTTGAGGCGGCGCGCCTGGAACTGCGTGCAGTTCGACGTGGACGTGAGCTCGCGGTACGTGTTCTGGCTCGGCACCCACGCCTCGCAGTCAAACTTGCGGGCGGCGGATGTACCGAGATCGCCCGCGGCGGTGTCGATCACGCGGTAGGGCACGTCGATGAGGTCCATCATCTCGCGCTCCATGTCGAGGAGCCTCTCGTGTTCCTCGTAGGAGTCCTCGAGCTTGCAGTACGAGAACATCTCGACCTTGTGGAACTGGTGGACGCGGATGATGCCGCGCGTGTCCTTGCCATAGCTCCCAGCTTCGCGGCGGTAGCACGCGCTCCACCCGGCGTAGCGCAGGGGCCCATTGTCGAGGTCGAGAACTTCGTCGCGGTGATAGCCCGCGAGTGCGACCTCGCTCGTGCCAACGAGGTAGAGGTCGTCGTCCTTGTCGAGGTGGTAGACCTCGTCGGCGTGTTCGCCGAGGAAGCCGGTGCCATCCATCGTTTCAGGAAGAACGAGGGTGGGCGTGATGACGGGCGTGAAGCCCGCGCGAGTTGCCTTGTCGAGTGCGGCGTTGAGAATCGCGAGCTCAAGCTGCGCGCCCACCCCGGTGAGGAAGTAGAAACGCGAGCCGGAAACCTTCGCGCCGCGCTGCATGTCGATCGCCCTGAGTTTTTCGGCGATGTCGAGGTGGTCGCGCACGTCGAAGTCGAAGGTCGGGATCTCCCCGTGGGTTTCGCGGACCTCAAAGTCCTCTTCGAGCCCTTCTGGGGCACCTTCCGCGATATTGGGGATCGCGCGCAGCGCCTTTTCACGCGCCTCTTCCGCTTCACTCGCGCGCTGCTCGAGGTCCTTAACCTTCTGGCTCAGCTCCTTCGCTTCCGCGACGAGGGCCTGCTTCTCCTCGCCCTTGGCCTGAGCGACCTTCTTGCCGAAGGTTTTCTGTTCGGCACGCAGCGACTCGAAAGACTGCGTGGCCTCGCGCCAGGCCTGGTCGGCTTCGAGCACGGCATCGACGGTTTTGGGGTCGCGGCGTCGCGCTTTCTGGGCCTCGCGCACGCGTTCGGGGTTCTCACGGAGCAATCGCAGATCGATCATGTTTTCCAGGGTACAGTGCCGCGCCGTCCACGTATGCTGGAGCGGTGGAAAAACTACACGTTGGGGTCGTCGTCAACCCGTCAAAGCTCAAGGATGTCGCCGAATTTCGCGGCCGGGTCGTGAGCCACGTCTTCAGTGTGGACCCGGATGCACAGGTGTCGTTCTACGAGACGACCGTGGAGGATGCGGGCTTCGGTCAGGCTCGGCAGGCGGTGTCCGACGGCTGCTCGGTTGTCCTTGCGGCCGGCGGCGATGGCACGGTGCGCCTTGTTGCGGCGGGGCTTGCGCATACCGACGTCGCACTCGGGATTGTCCCGATGGGCACCGGAAATCTTTTCGCGCGCAACCTCGACATTCCGATCGATAATCTGCGCGGCGCGGTCAGGGTTGCCCTCACGGGTGAGGCCCTCACGGCGGACCTCGGTTACCTCCAGCATGGTGAGAGCCTCGAGGGTGCGAACAAAGCGAAGGAAGAACCGTTCCTCGTGATCGCGGGTTTCGGTTTCGATGCGGTCATCATGGAGAACACCAACTCGAAGCTCAAGAAGGCCGTGGGCTGGCTCGCCTACGTGGTGGCGGGAGCGAAGAAGATCGTGGGCCGCGGGCAAAGCGTCGACCTTGAACTCGATGGTCGGTCACCGAAGACGCTCAAGGCCCGCACGGTCATGATCGGCAACGTGGGGCGCCTTCCGGGCGGTATTACGCTCATGCCCGGAGCTGATCGCTCAAACGGCTCCCTCGAGATTCTCGCCCTCGACTGGAAGGGCGCGGCGGGCTTCTCGCAGATTCTCGGCCAGCTCGTGCTTCCGGGAGGACCGAAAACTCTCGCGAAAATCTCGAATCACCGCACGTTCCAGGCCCGCGAGGCTGTCGTGAGCACGTCGAAGGCTCTCCCAGTGCAGGTCGACGGCGACTACGTCGGCAACGCCACGCACCTCGTGACGCGTGTCGATGCGGGCGCGCTCCTCATTCGCTGTGCCCGGCCCGCTAGGCGGCGTCAGTCTCGCGCGATGAGCGCCTCGAGACCCGCAACGAAGCTGCGGGCTTCCTCGTAGGCCGTGTCGGTGTTGTGGTCGACGACGTAGGGCACTGAACCGTCGGCCCGGCTGTAGGAGCCGAGGAACACGATGCGCGAGCAGATGCGGTGCAGGCCGCGCAGTGCCGAGGCGACTCGGCGGTCCTCGATGTGGCCCTCGAGGTCGAGGGAGAAGGAGTAGCGGCCGAGCGCGTCACCGATGGGTCTTGATTCGATGCGGGAGAGGTTCACGCCGTTGGAGCTGAGCACCTCGAGCATCTCGAGGAGGGAGCCGGAGCGGTCGTGAGCGAGGTGGGCGACGATCGTTGTTTTGTCCGCGCCCGTGCGCGCGGGGATGAGACCGTCGCGCTCCACGAGCACAAAGCGGGTTTCGGCGCCTTTCGTATCCTCGATCCCCTCGGAGACGACGTGCAGCCCAAAATGTTCGGCGGCGAGCGGCGAGCAGATCGCCGCGGCGGTGCGGGCACGCGGATCTGCATGATCAAGCTCCGCGATCTCACGGGCCGCAGCGGCGGTCGAAAGCGCGGGCTGCGGCGATGCACCGGGAATGTTGTCACGCACGAACCCCTGGCACTGGGCCTGCGCATGCGGGTGAGAGTAGACGGCCTCAAGAGCGTCGAGGCTCGACGGCACGCGCGTCGCAAGCACAAAGGTGATGGGAACTATCTGCTCGGCCACGATCGTGATGCCACCGGTTGCGGCGAGCACATCGAGAGTGCCTGAGACCCCTCCCTCGACTGAGTTCTCGATCGGGGCCATCATTGCGTCGACGTCGCCGGCAACGAGATCGCCGATCGCTTCGGCGACGCTTCGGTAGGGCACAAGCGTGTGCTCCCCATCGTCGGGTCGCACCGGCAGCGGACCCATGAGCGCTTGGAGGAGTGCCTGATGGGTGAAGGTTGTCTCGGGGCCGAGGAATCCATATCGCATGTCACTAAGAGTACGGGCATGTGCGCGATCGCTACGCTTGAGTCCATGCACGACACCTCTCATGCGCGTGAGCGCCTCGCGGGCGCGGCCATTGTGGCCGCGTGCCTCGCGCTCCTCGCTGCACTCATCCTTGCCCCTTCCCTCCACTGGGGAAGTCTTCGCAAGGACGCGGCACCCCCCGAGGGTGCGGTCCACACGGTGTTCGTGACAAGCGGCCTCACGTGGAATGACATCACGAAAGAGGACACCCCGGCCCTGTGGTGTTTTGCCGAGAATTCCGGCACGGCAGGGCTCGCCCTCTCGAGCGAATCGGTCATGCCCACGAAACGTCAGGGACTCGCCACTCTCGCCACGGGCACGCGCACACCGGCACTGCCGCACGCGAGCACCAACGGGGCGAGCGGCACACCGGGAGAAGTCGAGCGGTCCGACGCCACCTCCGCCCTCGCCGAAGTCGGCATCTCTCTCGTCGATCTCGGCGACGTCGCAACCGGTCGAGGAGTGAGTAGGCTCGAGCACGAACGAAGTGTTCGCGACATCGATGCAGCGTTCGCGAAGTACGCGGGCGATTGTGGCGAGCGCGGAGTGGCACTCGCGAGCGTCGGCTCCCTCAACCCCTCCCCCGCGGACACGTACGAGGTGGAGCATACGCGCGGCTACGACGCGCTTCCCGCACCGCTCAACCTTCAGGTGTACATCGATTCGCGCTGGGGTCCGGCGTTTCTCACGAGCCCGTCGACGCGCCAGGTCGGCGTCATCATGAATCTTGACCTCGCGGCGAGCTTCACCGGCACGGAGCAGCTCGGTATCGGCCGAGCCGCTGTCGGATCCCCCACCACCAAAGGCACTCAGTTCGCGCACGCCCGCGAGGTCACGTTCGCGTCCCGCACCACCGAGGATTCCCTCGCCCCTCTTCTCGGCGCGATCGTCGCGGTCCTGCTGATCGCGGGTGTCCTCGCGCGGCATGTCCCGGCGGCGCGGAATGTCGCGAACGTCACTATCCTCGCGATCCCCGTGGGGTATACCTCGAGCATCCTGCCGCTCAGCACCCTCGTTAACCTCGGCATTCATCCTCTTCTCGCGATCGCGGCGTGGACGATCATCGGCACAGCTGCGCTCGGCGCAGGCCTCACTTTCGGCGTACGCCTCCTCACCTCGGCGCTCCCCGAACACAGTCGCCGGCTCCTTACCCCCGCACTCGCGGCTCTCATGACGGCCGGCGCGACCCTCCTCGACGCCGCGCTCGGCTCGCACGCGAGCTTCACCTCGCTACTCGGAAATCAACCGATTTACGGCGGACGGTTCTACGGGTTGAGCAACCACATCACGGGCATCACACTCGCGGCATGGGCGCTCGGGGTGGGCATGCTCATACACGCACTTCCCACCTTCACAGCCGGCCGGCGAGCGGGGTTGGCGCGCGTCACTCTCGTGGCTGCAACGGGCCTGATCGTGGGGCTTTGTTCGATCGCGCCGGGCATGGGGGCCGACGCCGGAAGCGCCCTCATCTACGCCCCGGTGACCCTCGTGGCCTGCCTCGCCCTGAGTGGGATCCGGCTGCGACCGTGGCACATTCTCGCCGCACTCGCGGCGGGAACAGGGGTGTTTGCCCTCGCGGGGGCTCTCGACTACATGCGCCCCGCCTCCTCGCGCACGCATCTTGGCGAGTTCGTCGCGACGCTCGTGGACGCAGGATCGCTCGCGGGCGCCGCTTCACAGTTCTGGGCCGTGTTTTCGGATCGCACGATGCGCATGCTCGAGCCGCTCACGCTCTATTCGCCACTTCTCATGGCCCCGCCGGTGCTCGTGACCATCGCGCTCACCTACGGCGCGGTGCGGCGGGGGCGCCTCGCGCACGAACTCCCCCACCTCTATGCCATACGCCTCGCGGCCATAGCTGGCGCGTGGATCGGGGCGCTCACGAACGACACCGGTCTCGTTCTCGTGGGCCTCGCCTACGTCGTGGGCCTCGCACTCAGCCTCACGGCTCGCGCGGCACTTACTGCTCGGGCTCCTCGCGAGGCTCATCCACCGGCTCCTCCGAAGGAGCTTTAACCTGCGCGTTCTTCTCGAGGGACGGCACCGCGAAATGCTTCACGGGAGGGTTCTCCACGAACTCGGGCGCCTCGGTGCGATCACCCGTGAGCGTGCGCACCTCACCGTCCTCGCCAAGCGGATCATTCGGCGAAAGAGACCGCCGCTTCGAGAGCGCGCGCATGACGTCCTTCAGCTGGCTTGCGCGATGAAGCTGCGAGCGCAAGTCCTTACCGGTGGCGCGATGCGTGAGGTCGGCAGGGATCTCCTTGACCCAAAACCCCTTGTGAAGCGCGTCAATCGTCAGGCCGGTTTCCACGCCCCACCCAGCGGCGAGAGGCTGCACGGCATCCCAGGTTTCGCGCGTGATACAGCGCGTTCCGCTGAGAGGCTGCACGGTCTCGAACCCGGTGGCCTTGCGGATTCCGTTGCGGGCCGTTTTCACCACCAAGCCCATGCCAGCTGCGCCCTCCTGCGCGGGGAGCGTCGCGATCGCCATATCCACGCCGTCCTCAAGGACCGCCTCGACGAGCGGCTGCGCACCTGAGGCCGAATCCTGCATGTCGGCATCGATAAAGAGAAGCGCGCGTGGCGGCTCGACCGCCTGGCTGGGGATAGCGGCGTCGTTGAGCCGTTCGGCGTGTTCGGTCTCCTCGCGCATGTGCACGACCCGCGCACCGGTCGCCATCGCTGCCGCCTTGCCGCGATTGGTGCGGTGACGCACCACTACCGCACCGGCGCCCTTCGCAAGAGCCGCCGTGGCATCGGATGAGCCATCATCGACAACGACAACGAGATCGACGCCGCGGATCGTGAACGAGGCGGCAACGGTCCGTTCGATACGTTCAGCCTCGTCTTTCGCGGGGATGACAATCGCGACCCGCGTGGGTCGCGCACCTCCCATCTGCGCGGCGTCGACGCCGGTCATCGCAGAGTCACCTCGCGCGCGACGATACCGCCGCGAGCGCGTCGCTCAAGTGCCGTGAGCGGCTCCTCGCTCGACAGCGCCTCTTCGAAGCGCTTCAAGAATTCGGGAACCTCGTTCTCCACACCCTCGACTCCGAAGCCCTTCGGCAGATCCCACACGGGGATCGTGAGGCCATCGGCGCGGAACGAGCCCACGTAGCGCGTGCCTTCGCCGATGCCAGACTGACGCTTCGCGTGCAGGCGCGCAACCGCGTCGATCACGCGGTCTTCGCTTTCGTCGAGAACCCAGCGCAAGTGCTCCTTCGGGCCGGCATCAACCCAGTACGCGTGCGGCAGCCCGCCGACGGCGGCCGTCGGCATAATCGCCTCGTTCGCCTTCTCGAGCCCCTCCTCGATCTGCTCGGTACGCTCCGCTCCCGCTCCGAGCCAGTACTCGAACGAGTCGTGGACATCGACGGTGTAGTTCTCATCGATGACGAGGAGATCCTGGAGACGCGGGGAATCATCCGCGACCTTCACCGTCGTTACTGCCGTTCCGGGCTCCGAATCAAGCGCCTGCATGAGCGCTGCGCCGAGACCCCGGGACGTATCGTTGCCGGGAACGCTCGCCTGCATCCCGAGCATGACGGTGCCGTTATCACGCTTGATCGCCGCCCAGTTCATGGGAAGGATCGTGGCGATGATGACGTCGCCGCCACCGAATTCAGGGGCGAGGGTCGCATCGAGAGTCGCCGACGGGATGAGCTGGCGCATCGCAACGAGATCATGCTCGGCAACGAGGCCTTCGAACGGGCGGCGAACGAGAGTGGTGCTAGAAGTCATGGCCCAAGTCTAGCGAGGCGGAGGAGGAACCTCCCGAACGGCCACGATCAACACGCGAGGAATCCTCGCGTATCCACGTTTCGTGTGGATAGTGACCGTTTCCTCGTCTGTTTCAACAACGTAGCCGAGGGCATCTGCGACCTTCTCGCGCCCCTCATGGGTCCGCGGATCGAGCGCGTAGCGGGCCGTCACGCGAGTCCCCGGGGTGAGGATCGGCGCCCAGCCCGTACGCACTCTCTTGGACGGTTGCCCGGCAGTCATCGCGTAGAGGTGGCTTCCGCTGTCGCTGAGCGAGCGTCGGAATCCTCCGCAACCTCGGTGCCCGTGACCTTCCCAATTACCGCCATGAGGTGGTAGATCACGAGCGCCGCAAGGGTGCCAAGCGCGATGCCGTTGAAGGTGATGCCGGCGTCCTTGGGGCCGAACGTCCACGTCACGTTCGCGATGCCCACGACGAGGGCGACGCCCGCCGTCATCTGGTTGCGAGGCCGAGAGAAATCAACCCGTCCGTCGACCCACATGCGCACGCCCACGATGCCGATGAGGCCGTAGAGCACGAAGGTCACGCCACCGAGCACCCCAGCCGGGATCGAGAAGATGAGCTGGCCGATCTTCGGCGACATCGACAGGGCGATCGCGGCAATACCGGCAACCCAGTAGGCAGCAGTCGAGTAGACGCGAGTTGCGCTCATGACGCCGATGTTCTCGCCGTAGGTGGTTGTGGGCGAACCACCGAAAGTCGCCGAGAGGGCCGTCGCGATGCCGTCAGAGAAGAGGGTGCGGCCCACCATGTGGTCGAGATCCTCGCCGGTCATCGACCCCACCGACGTCACGTGCCCCACGTTCTCGGCGATGAGGACGAGAACCACCGGAAGGAACATGGGAAGAACCGAGAGATCAAAGTGCGGGTGGTGGAACTCGGGAAGGCCGATCCACGGCGCCTTATAGAAGGCAGTGAGGTCAACTTCGCCGCGCGCGAGGGCGAACAGATAACCCACGAGAACGCCGAGGAGAACGGAGACGCGCCCGAGGATGCCCTTGAAGAGCGCCGTGCACAGCACGACCGCGAAAAGCGTCACCGTCGCGGTAAGGGCTGACTGCTGGAAGTTTTTGTAGGCCGTGGGTGCGAGGTTGAAGCCAATCAGGGCGACGATCGCACCCATGACAACGGGCGGCATGAGCACGGCGATCCACCGTGTGCCGACGAACTGAACGATCACTCCGACGAGGGCGAGCGCGAGGCCCGTGAGGAGAACAGCGCCGAGCGCAGTGCCCATGTCGTGAGCCTTCGTAGCCGCAACAATCGGGGCGATGAACGCGAACGAGCTTCCTAGATAGCTCGGGACTCGATTACGCGTAATGACGAGGAACAGGATCGTGCCGAGGCCCGAAAAGAGAAGCGTCGTCGATGGAGGGAATTTCGTCAGGAGCGGAACGAGGAACGTCGCGCCAAACATCGCAATGACGTGCTGGGCGCCGATCCCAATCGTGACCGGCCATGCGAGCCGTTCGGAAGGAAGAACGACTTTTCCTGGCTCAACGGTGAGCCCATTTCCATGAATTTTCCACAGTGGCATGGCGGCCTTTCTTTTTGGGGATAGGGTTTACGACTCCTTGGCGGGGTCGGGATCAGGGGCGGCGGGCGAAAGCGCCTCGGGGGAAACGCTCGCGGGGAAACGGTGCGTCCGACGCCGGGCTTCGGACACATCGGGAAGGAAGGCTGTCGCGCCGGCTGCGCCGTTGATGCGCGCACGGAACTCGGCGAACGTGCGTTCGAGATCCGGAACGCCATGTTCGTCACGCACGGGCGCGGGGACGGTGATCATCAAGGCAGCGGTGATGCCCGCGACGAGGCCGAGTCCACCGTTCGTAAGGCCGGCAGCGGCGCCCGTGACGACCGAGAATACGATGACACCGAGGAAGCCGAGGAGCGTGAGAGCCGCGCCGATCGATACGGCGTGACCGCGCGCCTTGACCGCGTCCTTTCGCACGAGGGCCTTGCGGCCGAAGTGAGACAGGAGCGCGAGAAGAGCAACGAGGAGAAGTTGGAGGATCACGAGGCCCGAACCACCTCGCGCGTCGTAGCCCACGAGAATCGCCGCGAAGTAGACGAGCACTGCCGCGAAAGCCACACCGTGCATGGTGCGCGAAAACTCGAAAGTGCGCGCCGCGTACATGAGCCAATCGACGCGTTTGAAGTTGTGCGTACTCGAGCGCACGTAGGAGCGCGAGAGAAGCAGGCCGAATGCCGCGAATGCGAACGGAAGCCACACGTACGAGGTCGAGAAACTTCCCGGTGCGGCAAACTCGAGCCGCAGCGAGTTGTCGGCCGCTGCGCCGACGACCATGGCCGCCGCAGCCCCCACGAGGAACACGTACCACGAGGGCTGCTCGTTGAGCTTCGGATCAGCGATGAAAAGCCCAAGCGCGAGCGAGCCGAGGGAGTTCGAAAGAGTCACGAGTGCGAACGCCGGATCACCGTTGACGGCTTTACCGACAACCATGACGAGAGACAGAGCAAAGCTCACGAGCAGAAGCACGCGAAGCACGAGTATCCATCGACCTGCGCGCGCTTTCGCTGCGGCGCCGGGAACATACCCCTCGAAGCCGCGCCGCTCGGAGCCCATCACTGCTCCAAAGAGAAGCAGCGCAACGGAGACGCCGACGCCCACGCGCGGCCCTTCGGGAAGCGGTGTAAGGAGGTCGGGGATGGACGCGACAAGGTCGTAGCCGAGCACCCCAATCGACGCCGCGAACGCGGGAAGCATGCCGACCTTCCGCACGACGCCGAGGTAGGAAAAGTGCTCCGGCCCCCGGGGCTTCGGATCCTTCATGTAAGCGGGCACCCACCGCAGGAGATACACCGCGAGGATTGCCGCAATACCAATGCCCCCGGCGAGGGCAGGGATCCACCCGGGCAGCGCATCGGGGGCG
The DNA here is from genome assembly GCF_001807345.1 of Dermabacter sp. HMSC06F07. Taxonomy (NCBI): domain Bacteria; kingdom Bacillati; phylum Actinomycetota; class Actinomycetes; order Micrococcales; family Dermabacteraceae; genus Dermabacter; species Dermabacter sp. HMSC06F07. The sequence continues at coordinate 185,124 of NZ_KV788583.1, read as the reverse complement.
TGCGTATACGTCGTCGTGAAGCTCGAGCCGAATGCGAGAACTGCGATGATGTCGCGCAGTGCATCCCAACCGCTCAAGTCGCTGAATTGCGGCGGAAGCTGCATGGAGCGGGGTTTCGGCGCGGCCGAGGGGGTTGCGCCCGAGCGCGCGTACGCGTGAGGGGCCGGCGCGGGTGGAAGCGCGATCTCCGCGGTCTCGGTCGCGGGCTCGTGCGGCGCGAGGCCTGGCGCGAAATAGTGCTCGGCCTCCCCCTCGAGGTTCGCGCGCTGCATCCTGAAGCGCTCGAAATCCTCGCTATCGGGGAGCTTTTCGGTGGGGAGCGTGCCCGGTTCGGGAACAAAAATCCAGCCCTCAGCGGGGTCGGTTCCCGCCTGGACTCGATCGTCGCTGTTTTCCGGCACCTGATCCTTCGCCATGGGCTCCCTCATTAGTGTCGCGCGGCACGCCGGTGCAGGGAAGCGCCGAGAAGGCGGCACGGCACAAACGCGCGCGTATCGCGAACATTGTAGAGGTGAAGGGGTGGATCTGCGCGCCGCCTACGCCGAGCGTGTCGCGAATCTCTTTGACGCCCTACAGACTCGCATATCGCTTCGAAAATCTCACAAGCGGCGAACGCGCAGGCCCCTGGTGCACCTCACGCACGCGGCACACAAAGAGCGTGTGGGTCGCAGCTTCGTGCGACGACTCGACCTCGAGACTAAAGGTCGCGAGCGATCCCTCGATGAGGGCGTTGCCCACCCCGTCACGCGTGTGCGCAACCGACTCGAGCATCCCCTGCAGCGGAAGGCCGGGCTCGCTAAACCGCTCGGCGAGACCCTGCTGTTGATCGCCAAGGACGCTCAGCGCACACGTACCCGTCTGTTCAAGAGCCTCCGCCGCCCGCGAGAGGGAATAGAGACTCACCACCATCGTGGGAGGGTCATACGACACATCAAGGAACGAGTCGATCGGGGTGACGAGATCCCAGCGCCCCACGCGCGCGCTCAGGAGCGCGATCGCCGAGGCGATGTCCTCGCTCAGTCGCCGATAGCTCTCGACATCCACTTCGCCTGCGCTCATGGCCGCCTCCTCAGATCCCTCGGTCGCGATGGTGTGCGGGCAGCGTCGGACCCCGCATCTACGTGTGAGCGTATCGCCCGCGCTCCCCAAACACCCGTGACTCCTCTCGCCACGTCACACACCACACCCGCACCTCCACAACCGACTCTGCGCACCTATTACTCTGGAGACCATGACCGGACCCGCACGCACCACCAGCCGGCGCGCCTTTCTTACGGCAGGCGCCTCTCTCAGCGCTCTTGCCCTCGCAACTACCGCCGCGGGCTGCCAAAGCTCACCGGACGCGGACCACCTCTCGGTCGCGGAGCAGTTCAACCTCCCCGTCCCCACAGGGCACCTCGACGTTATTCTCAGCGCGCCGCTCGGAAGTGACGGCCTCAGCCCGTTCACGACGCGCTCCCTTCAGAACACCGCTGCGCTGTGGCACGTGTACGAGGGCTTGTCCATCATGGATCCGACGACCGGCACAACGCAGCCGGGCCTCTCGCAAAAGCTCTTCAATCCCGCCGACGCCGTCATCGATGTGTCCCTTCGCGACGGCGCGATCTTTCACGACGGCATGCCCGTAACCCCCGCCGACGTCATCTACTCTTTCGAGGCCGCACTCGACGAAAAAAACAAATTCCCCAACCGCGAGCTTCTCGACTTCTTCGACCACGCCGTCCAGGTGGCCGACAATATCGTCCAGCTCCGCCTCAAGTACTCCACGCCCGAGATCAACGAGCGCCTCTCCCTCGTCAAAATTATCCCCGAGGGCACCGACCCCGCCTCGCTCCTCGACCATCCCAATGGCACCGGGCCATGGCGCATCAAGGAGCGCGACGCCGCGAGCCAAACACTAGCTTTTGAAGCATTCGACCAGTACTCGGGAGTGTTCCCGGCGCTCTACGAAACCATGACCTGGCACGTCGAGCACAGCGAATCCGCGATCGCTGACGCGGTCATGGACGGCAGCATGCAGGTGGCACTTCCCGTGCCCCCAGCGAAATACCGCGAACTAGCGAAAAGCTCCCGGGCCAAGAACAGCACGCTCCACCTCGGCTCCCAGAAGAGCAAAGCCGCGGTGTACGCGATGTTCAATCATGATGAGGGCCGGGCGTTTTCCACACTCGAAGCTCGACGCGGCTTTATGAAGGCCTTCGACTATCAAGGATGCGCAAAGCAGGTCTTCGCCACATACGTCGATCCGGTCAAGAGCCCCATGTACCCCGGAACCCCCGGCTTCAACGCCTCCAGGAGCGTCTACACCTATGCCCCGGAGGAAGCGCGCGACCTCTTTGCGCGCGCGGAGATCAGCACGATTCGCTTGCTCGCGAGCAACGAGCCCTGGACCCGCGCCGTCGCCGAGTTCCTCAAGGGCAATCTCAAGGAGGTCGGGCTCGAGGCCGAGCTCGAGATACTTCCCTGGTGGGATGCCGTGAAGCGCATGGAGGAAGATTCCGACGGCTGGGACGCCGCCCTCGTGTGCCTGGATCCAGCATTCACGGGCTTTCATCCCGACACGCTTCTTCGCTCCCTCTACGCTTCACCTTTCTGGGCTGATTCTCGATTGCACCTCGGCGAAAGCGAACTTCTCGCCGAGATCCGCGACGTGCTCGACCGCAGCGCGCGCCTCGACCTCATGGGTGAGGACCTCCAGCGCGCATGGCAAAAACTGATGGATCGGATTGCCACAGAACTTCCCCTGTACCCACTCATGTGGCTGCGCGCGCTAAGCGCAATCGACACCTCCAAGGTTGCCGACCTTCCCGACACAAACGCCCTGGGCTTCATCGCTGCGACGGCGACCCCGCCGTCGCAGATGGAGAAGAAGCGCTAGTCGGCGGCGACTTCGAGGAGGCGCCTAAGCGGGCGATAGTGTTCGACGACAGCCTCACGATAAGCCGCGGGATCACCCGCGACAAGCGCGTCAATGATGGCGTCGTGGGCATTCACGGTGTCGCTAATGTCTCGCGCTTGCGGGAGGCCCGCCGCGGGGACGGCGGCGGTGTGGATCCGCCAAAATGCCATACCGAGCTGTTGCATCATGTGGTTGCTTGTCACCGCAAGCAGGTCGGAGTGGAACGCTTCGTCGCATGGGGCGAAGCCCTCCCCCGCCGCGACGCATTCACGCATGTTCTCGACGTGTTGACGGAGCTTCGGCTGCGAAGAACCGCGGTAGGCCGAGATCAGCTCATCTGTGAGTGAGAGGTCGAGTGCCATGCGCACCTCGACCACTTCACGCAGCGTGCTCAGATCATCTTTGGCATTGAGACGCGCGCGAAAAAGTACAGCCTCGATCATGGGGGAGAAAGACAGACCTCCCACGCTCATGCCGCGTCCGTGCTGAATCGAGACGATATCGAGAGATTGGAGAGTGCGGAGAGCCTCGCGCACGCTCGAACGGGAGACGCCGAGAATCTCTTGTAGCACCGCTTCCGTGGGGAGCGGATCTCCCGGATGCAAGCGGTGTTCAAGAATGTAATCCTTGATCGCATCCACCGTTGCATTACCTGCGGTGCGGCGCTTGCTTGGCTGTGCGCCACCATCGAGTTCGCGTGCCTTGGGTACTTCGACCACGATCTACCTTTCTCGTGCTCCGAGCCTCCAGTATCGCTATCTCAGCGACGTTGACAAAGTCTCGGGACTCCCCATATGCTAACAGCAGTCATCAGACGTCTGATGTCTCCGTACGGGGAAGTATCCCCTCACCCCCTTTGCAAAGGAGCAAAAGTGAGCAACTCACGCACTGTCTCTCGCCGCTCAGTTCTTAAGACCGGCGCCCTCACGGCAAGCGCCGCGGGTCTGGTCGCCGCCATCACTGCGTGCGCCCCCTCGGACAAAAAGTCCGGCGGCTCCGGAGGGTCAGGCGCCAGTGCCGGCAAGGCTAACGCGGACGGCACGATCAAGGCCTCGATCTCCTACGAGCTCGGAACCAACGGCTATGACCCCATGACCACGACCTCAGCACTCACAATCGCGGTCAATTGGCACACCCTCGAAGGCCTCACGGAACTCGACCCTGCAACAGGCGAGGTTTATCCAGCACTCGCGTCTGAGCTCCCGAAGGGCGACAATACGACCGTTGATATTGAGCTCCGCAAGGACGCTAAGTTCCATGACGGCTCCCCCGTAACCCCCGCGGACGTCGTATTCTCCTTTGAACGCGTCCTCGACCCTGCCAATAACTCGCTCTACTCGCAGTTCATTTCCTTCATTGACTCGGTCAAGGAGAATGGTGACAACGGGGTAAGCATCGCACTCAAGCATCCCGTTGGCCCACTTGCCGAGCGCCTTGCTGTCGTCAAGATCGTCCCGAAGGCCGCCGTCGAAAAGGACGCCGCCGCATTTGACGCAAACCCCATTGGCACGGGTGCGTGGAAGATGATCGATAACGGTGCTGCTTCAAAGATCGTGAAGTTCGAGCGTAACGATGACTACACCGGGCAGAAGCCGGCGCGCGCGAAGACGATGGAATGGCAGGTCATCCCCGACGCTGCGACTCGTACTAACTCGCTCCAGTCAGGTGATGTGCAGGCGATCGACTCGGTTCCCTACCTCTCGATCGATGCTCTCAAGTCCGTCGCAACCGTCGACTCCGTACAGGGTTTCGGTCTTCTTTTCGCGATGTTCAACAACACCGAAGGCAACCCCTTCGCTAATGTCAAGAACCGCCAGGCGTTCCTCTACGCGATCGACATGGACAAGGTCATCGAGACGGCCCTCGCTGGGCAGGCGACCGCTGCCACGTGCTTCGTGGACAAGGAGAATCCGGCTTACAAGGAGGCCGCGACCGTCTACTCGCACGATGCCGACATGGCTAAGAAACTCTTTGGGGAAACCGGTCTCACAGAGTTCCGCATGCTGTGCACCGACCACGACTGGGTCCAGCAGGTGACACCCATCATTCAGGAATCTCTCAAGGCAACCGGCGTCACCGTGCACTTCGAGCAAAAGCAGTCGGCCGAGGTATACACGACGATCGACGGTAAACCGGAAGCCTACGACGTCGTAATCGCCCCCGGCGACCCGTCGGTTTTCGGCTCCGATGCTGACTTGCTCATGCGCTGGTGGTACGCGGGTGACACGTGGACGGATTCTCGCATGCACTGGAAGGGTAGCGAGGCTTACAACCAACTCCAGGAGCTGCTCGATAAAGGCATCCAGGCGACTGAAGAGGCCGCTCAACTCGAAGCGTGGCACGCCGCTTTCGATCTCATCTCGAACGAGGTTCCGCTTTACCCGCTGTTCCACCGCAAGACCCCGACCGCGTACAACGCTGAGACCCTCATCGACTTCAAGCCGATTTCACTCACGGGCCTGAGCTTCGTCAACGTCGGCACGACTCTCTAACCGAGGTCCCCACTCTCGCCGGGAGGCGAGGTGTTCCCACTCCACCTCGTCTCCCGGCCCACGCGCCAGCAATGGCGCTCATTTCTAAGGACAAAGTCGCATGGCTCAATTCGCAAGACTCATTGGCCGAAGGCTCATCTCCCTGCCCTTCATGGTCGTTGGGGTCGCTCTGCTCGTTTTCATCGTGATGAGCTTTTCCAACGTAGACCCGGCACGGCTCGCACTCGGCGAAGCCGCCTCGGCCGAAGCCCTCAACAACTACCGCGAGCTACACGGCCTCAATGATCCGCTTCTCGTGCGGTTCTTCTCATTCCTCGGCGGGCTTTTCACCGGGGATCTCGGCACCTCTTCGGGCGGTGTTCCCGTGACCGAAATGGTGGCGCAGGCCTTCCCACGAACCCTAGAACTGACCTTCCTCAGCCTTATCATCGCGGTCATCCTTTCGTTCACACTGGGCGTCCTCGCTGCGCTCTATCGCGACACCTTCGTTGACCAGATCATCCGCGTGCTTTCGATTGCCTCGCTTGCTACCCCGAGTTTCTGGCTGGCGATTCTCCTTATTCAATGGCTCGGCGACATTCCTGGCGGCTGGGGCTTCTTCCCTGCGCTTGTCTCGGGCTGGACATCCTTCGCTGACGACCCGCAGCAATATCTTCTGAACATGACGCTCCCCGCGATCGCGGGAGCTATTCCCGTTGCAGGATCGCTCACTCGCGTCGTTCGTACCTCGATGGTGGAAGAACTCGACCGCGACTACGTGCGCACTGCGATCGGCGCCGGCATCCCCTACCCGATCGTGATCTCTCGAAACGTGCTTCGCAATGCGCTCATCACACCCGTGACAGTGCTCGGTCTTCGCGTCGGCTACCTCATGGGTGGTGCGGTCATCATCGAGATCATCTTCAACATTCAGGCAATGGGCAAGCTCATTCTCGACGGTATCCAGCGCAACGACGTGTATCTCGTGCAGGGCGTCACACTCACCGTGGCCATCGCATTCATCGTCATCAACTTGCTCGTCGACATCCTTTACGTGCTCATCAACCCGCGGATTAGGAGCATCTAATGCGACCAAATCTTGACGCAAAACTCCAGCGCTCCTCGGGCGGCACCCTCAAAGCGCTCAGGGGCCTCAACCCCATGAACGTCCTCGCGGCGGTCTTTCTCGCGATCCTGATCCTCGCGGCGATCCTCGCCCCGGTGATCACAACGCACGACCCACTCGCGACTGGCATGCCCGTGAAGCCACCGAGCGGCGAGCACTTCTTCGGAACCGACCAGATCGGGCGAGACGTGTTCGCGAGGGTCGTGTATGGCGCTCGTTCCTCCCTCATCATCGGTTTGAGCGCAACGGCGCTCGCCCTCCTCATCGCGGCTGTACTCGGGTCATTTGCGGCAACAGCCCACAAATGGGCCTCCGAAATCCTCATGCGCTGCCTCGACGTCGTCATGTCCATTCCGGGTATCGCGCTTGCCGCAGTTTTCGTTGCCGCGTTTGGCAACTCCTTGCCAGTACTCATCATGGCGATTGGCTTCCTCTACGTCCCGCAGCTCTCGCGAGTCGTGCGCGCCAACGTGCTTTCGCAGTTTGGCGAAGACTACGTGAATGCTTCGAAAGTTATGGGTGCCGGAATCCCCTGGATTCTTGTCAAGCACGTCGCCCGCAACTGCCTCGCCCCGATTCTCGTGTTCGCGACAGTCCTGGTCGCCGATGCGATTGTGCTCGAGGCTTCGCTGAGCTTCATCAACGCGGGCGTGCAACCGCCGAACCCGTCGTGGGGCAATATCCTTGCGCAAGGAAAGCAGCTCCTGTTGTCGGGGTACTGGTGGCCCACCTTCTTCCCAGGCCTCATGATCCTTATTACAGTCCTGAGCCTCAACATTCTTTCGGAAGGGATGACCGACGCCTTCGCCTCACCGCGCGTAAAGACGATCGTCGACGTCGCGGCCGACGAAAAGAAGGCACAGGAAGCACCCGAGGCAAGCCTCAACACGCTCGGCCTCATCGATCCTGCGAAGGCGCGCGCGAGGCTCCTGGAGTCGCTTAACAAGCTCCATATCAAAGAGCGCGAGCGCAATGATCGTCTCATTTACGAGGGTGACCCAGAAGCGGCACCACTCCTCGATGTCCGCAATCTTCGCGTCTCATTCCCGAACGCTCACGGCGACGTCGACATCGTTGACGGAGTGAATTTCACCATCCGTCCCGGTGAAACCATGGGGCTCGTCGGCGAATCGGGCTCCGGCAAGTCCGTCACGTCGATGGCGATCATGGGCCTTCTGCCCAAGACTGCCAATGTTCGAGGCACCGCGACGCTCGAGGGGAAGAACCTACTCGACATGAATACGCGCCAACTCAACGAGATGCGTGGACGTGAGATGGCGATGATCTATCAAGACGCACTCAGCTCGCTCAATCCGTCTATGCTCATCAAGAGCCAGATGGCGCAGCTCACCAAGCGTGGCGGGACACGCAGTGCCGAGGAGCTCCTTGAGCTCGTCGGGCTCGACCCAAAGCGCATACTCAAGAGCTACCCACACGAGCTTTCGGGCGGCCAACGCCAGCGCGTGCTCATCGCGATGGCCCTTACGCGCGACCCCAAACTCGTGATCGCCGACGAGCCCACGACGGCGCTCGACGTGACCGTCCAAAAGCAGGTCGTTGAGCTCCTCAATCATCTGCGCGAGGAACTCGGTTTCGCCATGCTATTCGTGAGCCACGATCTCGCGCTCGTCGCCCAGCTCGCGCACAAGATCACGGTGATGTACGCAGGTCAGGTTGTCGAGCAAGGCACCACGACCGAGGTGCTGACAGATCCTCGACATGAGTACACGCAGGGCCTCCTCGGTTCAGTACTCTCGATCGAAGCTGGGGCCGAACGGCTCCACCAGGTCCAGGGCACTGTTCCCTCCCCGCGCGAGTTCGTCGCGGGTGACCGCTTCGCGCCGCGGTCCTCGACCCCGGAAATTGGTCTCGCGGAGAAACCACGACTGTGGGACGTTCCCGGTACCACACATCGCGTCGCTTCCACCGTGGGGCTTCCCGAATCTATCGTCGCCGCCCGCCCTGCGCGGGATGCGGCAACGAGCGCACACAGGGGTGATCAGGAATGAGTCACAGCATCACATCACACACGGGTCGCGAAAGTTCCATACACGACCCAAACGACCCGCCCGTCCTCGACCTCCAGGACATCCACGTCGTGCACACGCTGCGCACGGGATCAATCCTCAAACCCGACACAATTCGCGCGGTCGACGGAATCAGCGTCCAGGTGCGCCGCGGCGAAGTCATCGGCATTGTCGGTGAATCCGGCTCTGGCAAATCGACTCTTGCGAACGTGATGTTGGGGCTCCAGCAGCCTACGAGTGGAAAAGTGTTCTTCAAGGGGAACGATCTGCGGCGCAGTCGCTCGGCGCGGCGTGAACGTGGTCGAGCAATCTCGGTCGTGTTCCAGGATCCGTCTACAGCGCTCAACCCACGCATGATCGTTCAGGACACCCTGATGGATCCACTTCGCGTGCATGGTATCGGCACGGAACGGCAGCGCCTGGCGATGGTCAAGGAGCTCGTGCGCCTCGTGGGCCTTCCGCAATCTGCACTGTCGGTTTTGCCGCGGCAAATCTCGGGTGGTCAGCGACAGCGCGTCGCTATCGCGCGCGCTCTCGCGCTCGAGCCAGACATCGTCATCGCGGATGAGCCGACTTCGGCCCTCGACGTGTCGGTACGCGCGCAGGTGCTCAACCTCCTGACCGACCTTAAAAAGGAACTCGGGCTTGGACTCGTGTTCATTTCCCACGACATCAATACGGTGCGGTTCGTTTCCGACACGCTCATCGTAATGAATCGCGGCAAGATCGTTGAGTCGGGTCCGAGCGAAGAAGTGTTCCGCAATGCCACGGATCCATACACTCAGACCCTTCTCGCAGCGGCGCCCGCACTCTTATAACGCTCGACACCACACGTGGAGGCGGGAGCCCATCGCTCCCGCCTCCACGTGTGTCCTACGCCTCTACGCGGGTGCTTTGCGAGCCGGTAAGCCACGTCAGCGGAATCTCCGTGAAGAAGAGACCGTGCCACTCGCGCTCCCACAGCAGCCCAATGTTGCCGTTCGGCAGCTGAGTCATCGATTGATAGACGTAGTGGCGGGGATTGAAGACGCGATTGTGGGGCCATGTGCGCGCGCCGTCCATGCTAAGCCTGAGAGTGCCGCAGCCGCGAAAGGGCAAAAGAGCACTGGCATTGGCGAACACCACTGCCTCTCGACCGTCCATGTCGATTCGCACAGCGTTCGGTTGGCTAAAGATCTCCGTAAGCTGCGGATCATACGAGACACTCGACCAGGTCTCGCCACCGTCAGTGCTACGTGACACCGCAACGTTCCCGGAGGGGTGTTGATTGCGTGCAAACACGACAAGCTCGCCTCCTTCCACTTCCACGATGCTCGACTCATAGAGCGATGCCTCGTCACACCCACGCCACTCGCGAGAGTCATTTGGAGAGCCACCGAGGCGCCAGGTGTGGCCCGCATCATCACTCAGAAGGGCCGCACACGCAAAGGAGGACCCGGATGTATCGCTGTAGTACACGGGCATCACGAGCCGCCCGGAATAAGGCCCGTTTTCCACGCATACACCGGTCCCGGGTGAAGCCCCAAGGAACGGCATCCACGGCTCCTTGACCTGAGGATTCAGATCGATGGGTTCACTCCACGTCTCTCCGTCGTCGTCGCTTACCACCATCCACAGGTAACTCGTGGGCATGACTGTGAGGGGCGGAGCGGTGAGTTCATCTCGAGCGGTTTCGACGTGCCCGAGCTGGGCCGCGCCATCACGCAGGCAACCATCAGAATCGAGCATGAAATCCGTGGGAGATCCCGAAGCCGAACGAACCGTGCCATCGCTGCCAGCGACGTACTGCTCCCCCTCAGAGTCGAGCAAAATCCGCTTTCCCTCGGGGGTGTAGCCGGTACCAGCAATCGCATTCAGCTGACCAATCGCCCCCGGGAAATGATCAAAGAGCGCGATGATGCGCCCACTCTCGCGGTGTTGGACGAGGACGGGGTCGGTTGCAGAGGCTCCCTTTAAACCCGCTCCAATGGAGCGCACGATCGTGCGCAGCGGTCCCCAGGTGCGGCCACCATCGGTGCTGCGCCGAATGACGAAGTTTATGTGATTCGGGCTGTCGTTCGGGATGCTGATGCGCTGGTCGGCTCCCGCGATAAGAGTCCCTCGATGCGTAGTGAGCAGGGCGGGGATTCGGTAACTTTGAGCATCCTCATATCCGAGATCGAAAAGCGCTTTCGTGTGCAGCGGCTCAATACCGCAAAGATGCTTGATGTGATTATCGGAAAGTATGCGTGCGTAGATCATCGCGGTTTGCGCCTCACCGAAGAGCCGCGCACCGTCGAGGTCCTGTCCCACGGAGATGCGATCGACTCCATCGACGTCACTGAAGAAGCACACGCCCGCGCTTCTCGCGACCTCGTAGCCATCGACGTAGAGGGTGCTTGCACCGTAGCCGGTTGTGACGACGAGTTCGTGCCAGTTGCCGTCGTCCCATTGACCGTACGCCTCGAGTTCGCACAGAGTCTCTTCCGCCTCGATCACGCGGTACACAATGTTTCCGCGTTCGATCGAAAGGGCGAGTTTTCCATTACTTCCTCTGGCTTCAAGAATAGTTCCAGCTTGATGCCTACCACGAACACGAAATCGTACGCGAATTGAGCCTTTAGAAAGTTTTCCTACCCGTTTAGCATCCCGGTTAGAAAGGCGAGAGGCAGCGAACTCCACGAATGGTTGAACAGCTATCGCTTTCGCGAGAATTTCGCGGGCTTCAAGTTCTCGAGGGAGGTCGAGCATACCTTCTATACGTGGATCACCGAGCTGATTGATCAGAGTTTCGCCCTCGCTAGACTCGGGCCACGCAAGCGTCGAGGTGGAGCAAAAGACTTGGTATCCGTCGAGGTAGAGATTCGTTCCATTCGCGCTTCGAGTGAGCGACAAGGTATGCATCTCGCCGTCGTCAACGTGGTCGGCGTCCTCGGCATCGAGGGTTCGTCTTGCACCGTCGCGGGAAATGTCTACCACGAGGCGAGAGTTGCGGATTGATATTTCCAGTCGAGAATTTTTCGATTCGCGCACTAGAAGCGTCCCACTTCCGTGTGAAACAAATGCGAAGTGGAGGCTTGATGCATCCTGGAGCATTACCTCTTTCACGTGCGAACGAGGCACCGTTTCCATGTCTTTTCTCCATTTTTCACTAGTCGCCCGCTAATCATCACGAAACTCATCGGAGTGACGTCGCGCACAGCTCCCGAACACTGAACGCCTTGACGTAACTCCCCACTCACTCTAGTCTGTTGTCAGACATCAGACATCTGACGTCTGGTTACATGAGCTGGACCGTCGGCAACGAAGCGGCGGAACCTCGAACAGAAGGATTTTTTGCTATGGCCCCCCAGGGACGCCTCGCGGGCGTTATCCCGCCCCTTGTCATTCCACTCACAAATTCCCGCGAACTCGATGTCGAATCTCTCGAGCGCCTCGTCAACCACCTGATCGAGGGCGGCGTCGACGGGATTTTCGCTCTCGGATCTTCGAGTGAAGTCGTATTCCATACAGATCGCATGCGCGAGCAAATCCTTGAAACCGTTACCGGTGTGGTCGCCGGCCGCGTCCCCGTTCTCGCCGGCGTGATCGACACAGAAACGAACCGCGTTCTTGAGCATGTCAAAACTGCTCAGAAGTACGGCGTAGCAGGCGTCGTCGCGACCGCGCCCTTCTATGCCATCACGGGCCCAGCCGAGATCGAACGTCACTTCCGAGTACTCGGTGAACACGCCGAGGTTCCCGTATGGGCCTATGACCTGCCGGTATGCGTGCACGTCAAGCTGAGCCCACACATGCTCGTGGCGCTTGGCAGCGAAGGACTACTCACGGGCGTCAAAGATTCCTCAGGCGATGATGTGTCATTCCGACGGCTGACCGCCATGAATCGTGCCGCGGGCAGTCCGCTGAGCGTGCTCACGGGACACGAAGTTGTCGTAGACGGCGCTTACCTCTCCGGCGCTGATGGATCGGTGCCGGGCCTCGGCAATGTCGATCCGGCGGGCTACGTGCGCATGCACAAAGCCTTCGTGGAAGGGGATTGGCAAAAGGTACGAACCGAACAAGATCGCCTTGCCGCGCTGTTCGAAATCGTGTTCCAGCCCGTTGGCAAAACCGGCCCCGCCGCTGGCGTCGGCGCATTTAAGACGGCGCTTCGCGAACTCGGGCTGTTCGCCACGAACATGATGAGTGAACCGATGACCCCAATCGAGGGCGAATCGGTTGAAAAGATCCGCGGAATCCTCCAGTCAACCGGTCTTCTCAAGTAGGCAATCATGACTGCCGGGCCCACGCGCGTGCTCGCCGTTGATCTCGGCGGGACTAAAATCAATGCCGCCGTGGTGGTTTTCGAGGAGGGCGCGGCCGCACCTTCCCTCTGCCAGGTAGCCACGACTGCGACGCCCGCCCGCGACGGCGCGAAGGCCGTTCTTGCCGCATCACTTGCAGTCGCCCGCGAGGCCCTTAGCCTCGCCGGCGACGATGAGGAGACCCTCAAAGCCATCGGAATTGCTTCGGCGGGCGTGATCGATACAGCACGAGGGCTCGTCACCGCCGCCACCGATGCACTTCAGGGCTGGCCGGGCACGAATCTTGCGAGTGTTTTCCGCGCTGAGTTCGGCGCACACACCCGCGTCCTCAACGACGTTCACGCGCACGGCCTCGGAGAAGCCATGTTCGGCGCAGGCAAGGACCGCGATTCGCTACTTCTCGTGGCCGTTGGCACGGGCATCGGTGGCGCCTTCGTCACCCACGGGGAAGTCCTTACGGGTGCGCGTGGCGCCGCTGGCCACATCGGGCACGTGCGTACCGCGGGGATTCCCGGTGTCGAAGAACTCGTGTGCACATGTGGGAGGCGCGGACACCTCGAAGGGTTTGCGTCTGGTCCCGGCATCGCGGCCGAGCTCACGAGGCGCGGAATCCCCGCAGCTTCCACACGCGAAGTCGCGGATCTCGCGAACGACGGTTCGACAATCGCTCTCGAAACACTCATGGACGCGGGCCGTCTCACGGGCCGCGCAATTGGCGACCAACTCAATGTCGTTGACCCCCACGTCGTCGCGATCACGGGAGGCGTTGCCTCCGCGAGCGGCGCCGCCGGTGACGGATGGTGGGCTTCACTTCGCGAAGGCGTGCGCGAGAGTGCCATGGATGCCGTCGGAAATACTCCCATCGTGCCCGCAAGCGCGGGCAACCACGCGGCGCTCCTCGGTGCCGCACATTTCGCACTGACTGAAACCGCCACGGAAGGCTGAACCATGCACCCCATCGTCAAAGCCCTCGAGGGCTCCCTTATCGTCTCGTGTCAGGCCTACCCGGGCGAGCCCATGCGCGATCCGCGCACGATGGCGCAGATTGCCGCGGCCGTTGAACAGGGCGGAGCAAGCGCCGTTCGTGCGCAAGGTCTCGACGATATTCGCCAGGTGAAGGCTGCCGTGAACAACGTTCCCGTGATCGGCATTTGGAAGGACGGAAACGAGGGCGTGTTTATCACGCCAACACTCAAGCATTGCGAGGCAGTTCTCGATGCGGGTGCGGACATTCTCGCGCTCGATGGGACGCTTCGTGAGCGTCCCGATGGGCTCACTTTTGCCGAAACTGTCGCGCGGATTCGTGAACGAAGCAAGGCACCGATCATGGCTGATTGCGATAGCGAGGAGTCCGCTCTTGCAGCAGCCGAGGCGGGCGTCGACATCGTCGGCACGACCCTCGCGGGATATACGGGAGCGCGCGAGAAGACCGACGGTCCCGATCTCGAGTTGCTCGCGAGCCTCGTGGAGAAGTTGCCCGGGCGCGCCGTCGTTGCCGAAGGGCGCGTACACAGTCAAGCCCATGCGGCGGCATGTCGCGAGGCGGGAGCATTCGCAGTCGTGGTGGGGACCGCAATTACGCACCCGACGTCGATCACGACGTGGTTCGATGCCGCCGTGCGCGGAGCCGGTGAGCGAGCATGAATGCCGCGCCGGTGTGGATCGCGGGGGCTTACGCCGCGCTTGAGCCTGCACTCACGGGTGAGCGAGCCGAACAGGATACGCGTGAGCTTTACTCGGCGCTCGCACAGCCCAAGGGATTTGATGGTCTCGAGCTCCCCTACCGCTCTTCGCTGCCCAATCTCGCGCTCGTCAAGGGTGCACCGTTCACGCAGCACGTCATCACGGCAATTCCTGGGACGATGCAGCGCCTCGCGAAAGCCCCTTCCTTCGGCCTCGCCTCTCGAGATACCGACGGTCGGGAGGCGGCGCTCGACTTTGTAAGGGAGATTGTGCGGGCCTCACGCGAACTCGAGGTCGCTGTCATGGCGATCGAGATTCACTCCGCTCCCACTGATCACGCAGATTCGAGCGCCTTTGCTCACTCACTTGAGACGCTCATGAGAGAGCGGATCGAGGGCGACCCCGAGTTCGTGATCGAGCACTGCGATGCCGCTGGCTCGCCGTTCCCGGGCGAAAAGCGCTTCCTTCCTCTCGAGGAGGAAGTGCGCGTCGCGAAGGAGACTGGGGTGGGCATCGCGCTCAACTGGGGTCGTTCGGCGCTCGAAACCCGCGATCCTCAAACACCACTCGAACACGTGCGCTATGCCTCGCGAGCGGGGGTTTTGCGGGCGTTCATGGCCTCGGGCGCGGGCGCCGGCACCCCGATGTACGGCGCTCAGTGGGCCGACACTCACCTGCCCCACGTCGACCATGAGCCTTCGTCACTGTTGACGGACGACGCACTCACCTCGTGCATGTCCGCTGCCGTAGGCAACCTGCTTTATGCAGGCGTCAAGATCCAGACCCCTCGAGGGCTCACGGCTCACGAGAGGTCTCGCGTGCTTGCACGCGTCGCGGAGCCGATGCGTTCCGCCTTCAGCCGCGCGGGATAGCCCGCACGACGCCTCACGAAAAGGAGTCCAATGATGAATTCCCCCCTTTCCCTTCGAGCGAGAGGGCTCGCCTTTGGCGCAACGGTGGCACTTGCGCTCGGCGTACCAATGTCGGCGCTCGCGGCGCCTTCTGACTCGCCAGGAGCGGCCGACGCTCCCGCGTCCGAATCGAGTTTCACATCGCAACGCATCGCTATGGGCGGTGAAGGTGGGTTCGGCAACTACCGCATCCCTGCCGTCATCCAGCTCAAGAACGGCGATGTCCTTGCTGCTTACGACGGCCGACCGACGGGCACCGATGCACCCGGACCAAATTCGATCCTCATGAGGCGTTCGACCGATGGTGGAAAAACTTTCGGGCCCCAAACCGTGATCGCCGCAGGCAAGGTTGAGAAGCCGATCCACGGCTACTCGGACCCTAGCTTCGTGTACGACGAGGAAACGGGAAATCTTTTCACGTTCTTCGTGCACTCGAAGGACACGGGTTTTTGGAATAGCCACGAGGGCAATGATGATGCTGATCGCAAGGTCATGAGTGCTTCGGTGGCCGTGTCGAAGGACAATGGCGAGACGTGGGAGCTTCGCTCCCTCACCGAAACGGTCAAGCCTGAGGGCGTGCGCGCGACGTTTGCGACAAGCGGCCACGGTATTCAAATCAAGAACGGTACTCACAAGGGCCGTCTCGTGCAGCAATACGCAGGCGCCTTCACCGATGGAACCGTGCGCGCCTACTCGGTGTACTCCGATGATCATGGCGCCACGTGGCACATGGGCACGCCCGTGGGAACGAAGATGGACGAAAACAAGGTTGTGGAGCTCGCTGATGGCACGCTCATGATGAACTCGCGTGCTCATGACACGTATACCGCGCGCTGGGTCGCCTATTCGAAGGACGGCGGCGAGACGTGGAGCGAACCGTCGCTCGACCACACTCTCACTGATCCGCGCAACAACGCGTCGATCATCCGCATGAACCCCGCGGCCGCTCCTGAGTCACGCGCGGCACAGGAACTGCTCTTCTCGAACGCCAACTCCTCGAGCGGCCGCACGAACGGCAGCATCCGCTACTCGTGCGACTCGGGCAAGACTTGGCCGACGGTCACCACGTTCAATGCTGGGGACACGTCGTACTCGGATCTCGTCGCGCTCGAAGATGGTTCTTTCGGTGTGTTCTACGAGTCCGCGAAGAACGAGCAGCGCTACGGTGCGTTCACGAGGGAGTTCCTGAACCCCTTCTGCGCGGCCTTTGGCGAGGCAGCTGCCGATATCGGTGCGGGAAACACGAGCGAGGTCACATTCACTCTGCGCAATGACGACACTCGAGATCTTGCCTCTGGCACGGCGACTGTCGACCTTCCAAAGGGCTGGAGCGCACCTACCGTGGAAACCCCGGCGCTCAAGCCGGGTGAGAGCACGACGGTCACTCTCAAGGTTTCGGCTCCCGCATGGGCTCCGAAGGGCGAAGTGCACGGCGACGTACGCGTCGCGGCCGCCGACATCACCGTTCGCGGGGATCTCGATCTCAACGTCATCAACACTGCACCCGATACTCTCGGCGCCACGATCGTGGGAACGCCTGGCGAGCCTGAACGCGACCTCGTGAAAAATCCCTACAAAGTGGGTGACGAGGTCCCCTACACATTCCGCGTCGATTCGACGGCAAACGTCACCGAAACCGTGACGCCAGTCTCCAGCAACCTCTCTCCGCTCGTGCCGGAGGGCCCCGGCAACTGTCGCTGGCGCGATCTCAAACCCGGTGATGGGTACACGTGTTCCACACCCCGCTACACGGTCACTGAGCAGGATCTCGAACGTGGCTATTTCATTCCCGAAAGCACGTGGGAACTCACGCGCAGGGGTCTCGATCCCGTCACGATCACCGTCACCGGCGAGAAAGTCTGGCTCGTAGCTCCCGACGAAAAGCCCGCAGAACCGCCAGCCGAAGAGTCGGGCGACAATGCGGGCGAGGAACCGTCGGACACCCCGACCGGCGAACAACCTGACCCGGTTGAGCAAGGTGACCCGACTGAACCAAACGAACCGAGAGTGCCGAGCGAGGATGCCCCCGCAATCTCCGAGAATGACCCGGGTCGTGCGAGTTCGGAGAGCTTCGAGCCCCAGCAGGCACACGACCAGGCAGCAAGAACACCGCGGGCGGTAGGCGCAAACACGGGGCAGAGCTCAATGCCCTCCCGCACCCTTCCGCGCACGGGTACGTCAGCACTGCTCATCGCCAGCACCGCGACGGCAGTCCTCGCCGCAGGAATTGCGCTGACGTTCGGAGCACGCGAGCGCGGAAAGCACTAATCTCGCCATCTCGATCCACATTGCCACGCAAAAGAAACGGGCGGCTCCGCCGACAAGGCGGAGCCGCCTCAGTTGTGTGAGCAACCGTCGGAGCCTTCTCAAGGGCCCACGCGCCGCCTGCGTGACGAAACCGTCCCTTCCGAGACCCCTTCCGGCATGACCTGGCTCCGCTTGACGCCGTAGGCTTGGGGTATGACTGCACCCGAACTTGCCCTCACGACCTGTTTTCAGGATGCCTTCGCCGAGGCTTTCGGCGAGGAGTACCGCACCGCCGACCCGATCATCAGGCCGGGGAAGTTCTCGGACTTCCAGTGCAACGCGGCGATGGGACTCGCGAAGAAACTTGGCGCGAAGCCACGCGACCTCGCCCAGCAGATCCTTGAGAAGGTGCAGCTCGACGATATTGCCGAGACGCCCGAGATTGCCGGCCCCGGCTTCCTCAACATCACGCTCAAGACCGAATGGGTCGCGGCACAAGCTGGCGACCTGCACGGCGATGACCGTCTCGGCGTGGGCCGCCCTGATAAGGCCGAGACGATCGTGATCGACTACTCGGCGCCGAACGTGGCGAAGGAAATGCACGTGGGGCACCTGCGCACAACCGTCGTGGGCGATGCTCTCGCGCGCGTGCTCGAGTTCGAAGGCCACAAGGTTGTGCGCCAGAACCACATCGGCGACTGGGGCACGCCGTTCGGCATGCTCATTGAACACCTGCTTGAAGTGGGCGAGGATTCGGAAGAGGCGAAACTTCTCGAGACCGACCCGAACGCGTTCTACCAGGCGGCACGCGCGAAATTCGATGCAGATACGGAGCAGACCGATTTCGCGAAGCGCGCGCGTGCACGAGTCGCGACCCTGCAGTCGGGCGACGAGGCGACGCTTACGATGTGGACGAAGCTCGTTGGTCTCTCGAAGCAGTACTTCCACCGCATCTACGACATGCTCGACGTGACCCTCACCGATGAGGACCTCGCGGGCGAATCGACCTACAACTACGCGCTCGCGGGCGTGTGCGATGACCTCGAGAAGGCAGGGATCGCGCGTGTCTCGGATGGCGCTCTGTGCGTATTCCCGGCTGGATTCACGGGCCGCGACGAGCAGCCCCTTCCGCTCATCATTCGTAAGTCCGACGGCGGCTACGGTTACGCGACGACCGATTTTGCGGCTATTCGCCACCGCGTGAATGACCTCGGAGCAGACCGGATCGCGTACGTCGTGGGCTCCTCGCAGGAGCTTCACTTCCAGATGGTTTTCACGACTGCGCGCGAGGCCGGTTGGCTCCCCGAAACCGTCGATGCGGAGCACGTGAAGATCGGTTCGGTTCTCGGCGAGGATGGCAAGATCCTCCGCACACGCTCTGGTTCCTCGCTGCGCCTCATGGCGCTCCTCGAGGAGGGCGTCGTGAAGGCTCGCTCCGTGATCGACGAGCTTCGCCCGGACCTGCCCGAGGATGAGCGGGCGACAATCGCACGCCAGATTGGCATCGGCAGCATCAAGTACGCGGATCTTTCGACCGCGCACGATTCGGATTACGTGTTCGATCTCGACCGTATGCTCGCCCTCCAGGGCAACACGGCGCCGTACCTCCAGTACGCCGTGGCGCGCATCCGCTCGATCCAGCGCAAGGCTTCCGAGCAGGGCATTTCCGCCGAGCAGGTGGAGGCGGCGGCCCCGCGCGTGGTCGATGATCCCGAGCGGGCCCTCGCGCTTCAGCTCCTGCAGTTCGCGCCGACGGTTGCCGAGGTGGGCAGCCAGTACGTCCCGCACAAACTCGCGGCGTACCTCTTCGATCTCGCGCAGGCGTTCATGAGCTTCTACGAGAAGTCGCCAATCCTCAAGGACGCGAGCGACGACGTGCGGCTTGGCCGCCTCGCCCTTGCGAAGCTCACCGAGCGCACGCTCGTCGCCGGCCTCGACCTGCTCGGCGTGCAGGCTCCCGCGCAGATGTGATCGTGGCCGAGGCCGCTCGGGGATCTACTTCCCGGGCGTCTCGGCGAGGTTTGCCTCGAGGAACTCTCGCTGCTCCTCGAGGAGTCGGGCCATGTCGGCGCCGCGGCGCAGCCGGGGGTTGACGCTGATTTTCCCGGGGATCTCACGGTAGGTGAGTTCGACTTCTTCGCGCTCGAACTGGTGCGTGACGATCCGCGAATCGGTGAGGAAAAGGTCCTTCGTGCCAACGCTCAAGTGCACGGGCGGCAGTCCTTGGAGGTCCCCATTGAGCGGCGAGAGCGCCGGATCATCGAGCGGGGTGCGCCCCGCATACTTCTTTGCAGCGAGCTGCATGATGCGGCGCTCGTGCACGGGGTCGTGCTGGTTCGTTTCGCTCAGTTCGAGATTGGTGAATTCGAGATCGAGCAGGGGGTTCATGAGCACGATGCCGGCGGGCTTAGCCTTCGCGTTTGCGAGGCCACCGTCGACCCTCGTGTTCACGAGCGAGGCAAGCGACAGTGCGAGCCCCGCACCACTCTGGTGACCGGCGACCGCCCAGTTGCCCTGGGTGATGAGGCCCTCGGCGGCGAGTGCCTTGATAACTTCGAAGGTGTCCTCGAGGGCCGTGGGGTGCATGTAGTCGGGGCCATAGCGGTAGTCGATGAGGAGCCCCGCGCACTCGCGCTCGTCGATCTGCTTGCTGAGCCACTCCCAGTCGCCGACGAACGGTCCCGCCATGTAGCTGCCGCCGTGGAGGTACACGATGATGCCGCGATCGGCCTTGTGCTTGTCGAGCCACACGGTTCGCGTGCGGTTGATCAGTTCGATGTCGATCGCGTGCCGTTTCTGCACGGGTGCGGGTGGCTTGGCAATTCGCACCTTGCCGAACCCAATTTCGTACACGAAGTTGGGAAGCGGGGTGCGCGTGAGTGTGCGGCCCGCGATGGCGGCGTAGTGCTTGATGCGACCCATGGTGGGATCCTCCTGGCTCGATGCGCGAATCACCTTAAGGCTAGTGTTTCGACCTTACGAGATACTGGCTCCATGACTTCTCACGTTGATGTTCTCGTTGTCGCGGCGATGGCTGACGAGGCTGCCGCCGTTTCGTCCCTCTGCACAAACCTTCGCGCGGTCGCTCACCCATTTGCGGGCGGCGGGAAGGGACGCGGTGCGGGCGCGTCCGGCGAGGTAAGCGCATCGGTGGGCACACTCGAGTGTGCGGGCTCCGGAGCGCAGGGGTCCGACGGTTGCCAGGCTCCTATCGCGCTTGTGACGACGGGCGTCGGCACGGCAGCCGCGAGCGCCGTGCTCGCGTGGGCCGTGGGCGAGTTTTCGCCGCGCCTCATCGTAAATGTGGGCAGTTGCGGTGGCCTCGCTGAGGACATCACCGTGGGCACGGTCGCGATTGGCTCTTCCTATGCGTATTCGATCGCGGAGGCCACGGCTTTCGGTTACGAGACTGGCCAGGTGCCGGGTGCTCCCGCACAGTTCGGCAGGGAGGAGTGCGCGACGCGTGCACGCCGCGCCCTCGAGGCTGTCGAGGCGGCGGGCCTTCCTGCTCGTGCGGGCCTCATGCTTTCAGGCGATGCCTTTGTCACGGCAGACATCGCTGACGGCATGCGCGCGAAGTTCCCGGGCGCCATCACCGCCGACATGGAATCGTGTGCGTTTGCGCATGTCGCGCACCTGATGCAGGTGCCGTTCCTCGCGCTACGCGCGGTCAGCGATCTGTGCTCACCGCGGGCGAACGAGGAGTTTCATATTGGCCTCGAGGTGGCTGCGCAGGCGTCGGCCCAGGCCCTCGCGCAGGCGCTGCCTGCCCTGCGGTAGGCCACCCCTCCCTCCCCTTCCCTTTCTCTCCCCCTGCTTCCCCTCCCCCCTGTCTCCTTTCCCCTTCCCCCTATTTGAAAGTGGTGAAAAACCGCCACCTCACGCGCAAAAACCGACTCCTAACGCCGTGTTTCACCACTTTCCCCACTCGCGAGATCGGCCGAACGTGAGGAGCCCGGCCGACCAGGCTTCGTGGTGAGGACGTTCACCGAAGGGCGCTTCCAAAACCGCTTTTCATGTACGGTAGGGAGGCAAGGACAGCCCTAGGGGCTGTTTTTTATTGCCTTTTACCCACATTGAAGGAGGTTGGCCTTGACGAGCGCAACGGCCACAAAACCCACGCGCCCCGAAACCCCGCCCGGCGAGAAAGGGCCGCGGCACTACGGCATGGCGAAGGGTGTCTTTTACCCCTCGGCCGCGATCATCATCGTCGCGGTGCTCTTCTCCGTGCTTCTGCCCGATCAGTTCAACACCGTCGTGAGCACCATCAACTCGACGATCGTCGCGAGCGTCGGGTGGTACTACATTCTCGCGGCCACGTTCTTCGTCGCCGCGGCAGCTGTACTCGCGTTCTCTCGGCTCGGCTCGATCAAGCTCGGCAAAGACGACGAAGAACCGCAGTACAGCCTCATGTCGTGGTTCGCGATGTTGTTCGCGGCCGGCATGGGCATCGGCCTCGTATTCTGGGGGGCCGCTGAGCCTCTCACCTTCTTCGCATCAAACCCGCCGCCGAACATCGCGGAGCTTCCCGATGCGGCCCGCGCGCCTAAGGCTATGGCGCAGGTGTTCCTTCACTGGGGCCTGCACGCGTGGGGCATCTACGTCGTCGTAGGCCTCGCCGTTGCGTACGCAACGCACCGTCGCGGCCGCCCGCTCTCCGTGCGCTGGGCGCTCGAGCCTATCCTTGGCCGCCACACCGATACGTGGATCGGCAACGTCATTGACACGATCGCCGTTATCGGCACCCTCTTCGGTGTCGCAACCTCGCTCGGCTTCGGCGTGAACCAGATTTCCGCGGGGCTCGTGCACCTCGGTTTGCTGCCCGATAACCCGTGGCTGCGCTTCGTCATGGTCATCGTCATCACGGGTCTCGCGACCCTCTCGGTCGCCTCGGGCCTCGAGAAGGGCATCAAGTTCCTCTCGAACACGAACCTGATTCTCGCGGGCGTGCTCCTCGTCATCATGCTGATCCTGGGGCCAACCCTGTTCCTGCTTCGTGACTTCGTGTCGGGAATTGGCAATTACCTTCAAAACTTCATCTCGTTGAGCCTTCAGACTCTGCCGTTCTATGGCGATGAGGGTGCGTCCTGGCTCAATGGCTGGACGACGTTCTACTGGGGCTGGTGGATCTCCTGGTCGCCGTTCGTGGGCGTGTTCATCGCGCGTATTTCGCGTGGCCGCACCGTTCGAGAGTTCATCATGGGTGTCATGCTCGTTCCGACCCTCGTGACGATTCTGTGGTTCACGGTCATGGGTGGCACGGCCATCTACAAGAGCGTGTTCGAAGGCGTCAACTTCCTCAACGCCGAAGGCGGTATCGACAAGGACCTCGCACTCTTCCAGGTGTTCGAGACGATGCCCGCGAGCAGCCTCCTTTCGGGTCTCGCGATTCTTCTCGTGACGATCTTCTTCGTCACCTCGGCGGACTCCGGCGCGTTCGTGGTCGACATGATCGCGCACCGCGGCGATCCGGAACCGCCCCGAGGCACCCGTATTTTCTGGGCTGTCACGAGCGGCGCGATCCCCGCGGCACTCATCGGCATTGCGGCCTACACGGGCTCGGGCGACGCATCCGGCATGAGCGGCCTTCAGGCGCTTGCGCTGATCGCTGCGCTTCCGTGGTCGGTCGTCATGATCGCGATGGTCGTCTCGATGTTCCGCGCCTTGCGCCACGAGGTCCGCATGATCGAGCGTCTCGAGCTGCAGATTCGCCGGCGCGAGCTCGTCGAGCACGTCACGGAACACGTGACCGAGCACGTCACGGATGAAGTCGCCGACAGGGTTTACGAGCGCGTGGCCACGGAAACGGGCCAGCTTGAACTCCCGGCAATCGACGCGAGTGAGGCAGCCCCCACCGAGGGCGCCCGCAAGCGCGGTTTCCTCGATCAGTTCACACAACGCCACAAGGACTGATCCGTCACAGAAGGGGCGTGGCGCTGAGCTCATTGCGGCTTCGCGCTACGCCCCTTTCGCTCTCCCTTGGGCCCTTAGGCCCTCTTTTCGCTCTCCTAGGTAGTTAGGTTTAAGTCATGACTACCTCAAGCGCGGCGTATTCCAAACGCCAATTCAACGTGCAGCTGCCGATCGAACTCATCACGCAGATTAAGCACGCGTCCATCGACGAATCGATGACCCTCTCGGAGTTCGTCGAGGAACTCCTGCGCGCCGCATTGAAGGAGCGCACAGCCCCCACAGACGAGAGCGCGGCTGCAGCTTAAGGTGTCTGGTTCCGACGGCTGCTCAGCTAGCGTCGGACACGTTCCCTTCTCCCGTTTCCACCGCACGTTCGGGATTGCGAGACCACTCAGAGTATGAGCCTGCGTAGAGGTAGACGTGGGCGAATCCGGCGTAGTCCATCGCGAGCGTGTTGAACGCCGCGCTCACTCCCGAGCCGCAGTAGTTGAAGGTGATTCGTTCGGTCGTGGCTCCCACTGCCTCAAATGCGGCGCGAACATCGGCGCGTGGGCGCAGGGTGCCGTCAGATTCCAGTAGCGAGGTAAACGGCACGTTTTTCGCGGTCGGGATATGCCCGGGCCGCGGGTCGAGGATTTCGGATTCGCCGCGATAGCGTTCGGGTGGGCGCGCATCGATCAGGAGCGCGCCTTTCGTGGGGATCGCGTGTTGGACTTCGTCGTCGCTCACGAGCCGCACGTATGGCTGCCACGGAAAGTCGCTCGGCTCACGCTGTACGTCTCCGCTTTCGAGCGCATCCTCGCCGGCTGCCCGCACGTAGGCCTCGAGGCCTCCGTCGAGGACTGCGGCGTTCACACCCACGAAGCGCAGCATGAGCGCGAGGCGTGCGGCGCCCATGGGGTCGTCCGCCCCGTAGCAGATGACCGTGTCCTCGAAGTTGATGCCGAGGGCGCCGAGCTTTTCGGAGAGTTCGTCGTCGTCGGGGAAGGGGTGCCGCCCGCGTTGTGGTGCGCCGGCACCGGTGAGGTCGAGTTCGAGATCCACGAAGATGGCACCGGGGATGTGGGCCTTGAGGTAGTGCTCGCGCAGGGTGCCTTGGGCGACGTTCCATCGAACGTCGGCGATCACAAGGTCCCCGGTGCCGGGCTCGAGGCTCCCAATACCGTCGCTTCCCCTTCGGGGTGCGCGGCCGCCCGTGCGCTCGAGGAGGGCGGCGGCGCTCACGAATGGGGGAAGGTCGTGCCAGTCAATGTCGCTCATGCTCCCAGCGTAGTGCGGGCGAGGGCGCGGGCTTTCAGGGCCGTGTCGATCACGTTGGCCACTGCGGCGTCCGTGTTCGCGGGAGCGATTGCGTCGGCGTGGGCGAGCACGTCGGGGTGGGCGTTGCGCACGGCAATTCCGACGCCCGCCGCGCTCAGCATCGGCAAATCGTTCGGCATGTCGCCCACGGCCCAGATCTGCGCATGAGCGATGTCGCGCGTGCGGCAGGCGTGGTCGAGAGCTGCGGCTTTCGAGATGCCGAGGGGGCTGAGCTCGGCAAGGCCATCGGATGTGGAGATGTGCAGTTCCGCGAGTCCCTCGATGCGGGCGCGCACTTCCCGATAGAAGTCCTCCGCCGAAAGGACGATCGATACCGCGAGGATCTTGCCCGCGCCGCACGAGATGTCGCGCAGCGGGGTGAAGCTGGCGTCGGAATCGCGGTCCCTCTCCCCCGCCGCCGGCGCTGAGGGAAACTCCCGTTCGCGCACGAACCCGGTCGCCGTTTCGGCAGAGAGGGCGAGGCCGGGGATCGGGGCGAGCCTGCGGGCGAGAAAACGGACCTCGTCTGTTGAAAAACCGCGGTCCTCGAGGATCTCCCCCGTCGCGGCGTCAAGAATGTAGGCGCCATTGGCGGCGTAGATTGCGCCGGCGCTGAGGCCGCGAAACCGCGCAAGCCACCGCGGCGGCCGGGCCGTGACGAGGCAAAAGTCGAGCCCTGAGGCGTGAGCGCGCGCGATCGCCGTGAGGTTGCGGGCGGGGATGTTTCCTCCGTCGTCCACGAATGTGCCGTCGATGTCGGCGGCGATGAGGGCGGGGGCGGGCGGCGCAAGAGGGAGCATTGCCTCATCGTAGTGCCCGTACACTCGAGACATGCCCCGAGTTCTTCATACCGCCCAGGCTCTCGTTGACGTCATGATCGAGGTGCCCGCGCTTCCGAGCACGGGCTCCAACGTGAATGCGGTTGGCGTCCCGAGATCCTATGCAGGCGGCGCCGTGACCATTTCTCTCGCTGCGGCCCGCGTGGGCGCGACGGCCGTGCACGGTGGAGCCCACGGTGAGGGGCCGAACGGCGATCTCATTCGCGTGGTGCTGCGCGAGAACGGGATTGGCCTGTCGAGCCCCGTGGTCGAGGGCAAAGATACGGGCAGCTGCTACGTGTTCGTGGAGCCGTCCGCTGAACGCACGTTCGTGACGTGCTACGGCGCTGAACGTGACATCACCGCCGAGTCGCTCGCTCTGCTTGAGCCGTCCAAGGGCGACCTCGTGTGCGTGAGCGGGTACAGCTTGTTTGAGCCCACGCGCGACCCGCTTCTCGCGTTCCTCGACGCCCTCACACCGGGTGCCCTCCTCGTTCTCGACCCTGGCGCGCCGTTTGCCTCGTTCCCGCGCGACCTTCGCGACCGTGTGCTCGCGCGCACTGACGTGTGGACATCGAATGCGGATGAGGCTCGCGAGATCACAGGGATCGACGACGTCGCGGGGACCCTGCCCGCCCTCGGCCGGCTCCTCGGCACGGGCGCGGTCGTGATCGTGAGGGATGGGTCCGACGGTTGCTATCTTTTCGAGCGCGGCCACCTCGACTATGTGCCCGGATACCCGCAAAAAGCGGTCGATACGAATGGCGCCGGCGATACCCACACGGGGATTGTGCTCGGCGAGCGTGCGCTTGGTCTGTCCTGGCTCGATGCCGCGCGCCGCGCCAATGCAGGGGCCGCCCTCAAGGTGACGCGCAAGGGACCGATCACGGCCCCCACACGCGAGGAGATCGACGCGTTTCTCGCAACGAATCCCGCCACGTCCCTTGAGGCGCGCTGAGGGCTTCGCGCTATCCTGGTATCGCACGTCACAATTACGCCCCCGTTTAAGGACCTTCCGTGAACTCTGCCCACACCGAGCAGTCCGCTCCCGCGACCTTGTTTGACTTCACGGTCGAAGGCGCAAACGGCGAACCGCGCGACCTCGCCGAGTTCGCCGGCAAGGTGACGCTCGTGGTGAATACCGCGAGTGAATGCGGGTTCACGCCCCAGTACGAAGGTCTCCAGGAGCTTCAGGACCGCTTCGAAGAGCAGGGATTCAGCGTTCTCGCATTCCCCTGCAACCAGTTCGGGAACCAGGAGCCCGGTTCAATGGACGAAATCATCGACTTTTGCGAGACGCGCTTTCGCACAAGCTTTCCCGTGTTTGCGAAGGTCGATGTGAACGGCAAGGGTGCTGATCCCCTCTTCACGTGGCTCGAAGACCAGCGCGGCGGCATGCTCGGCGGCCGCATCGCGTGGAACTTCACGAAGTTCCTCGTGGGCCGGGACGGACACGTCATCCGTCGCTTTGCGCCGCCCATCCCTCCCGCACGCATCGCCACATCTATCACCAAGGCCCTCGCGGCCTAACAACTCCCACCCATTCAGAAAGGACTCTCATGGAAGCCCTTCTCGGCCTTGGCGTCAGCGCCATCGTCGTCATCGTCATCATCCTCGTGGTGCTCGCTCTGCTGTTCGGCGGTCTGCGTTCCTCGATCCTCTTTACCGTGAAGACGCAGGAAAACGTCATCGTGGAGCGTTTCGGTAAGTTCCTGCGCGTCGCGAAGCCTGGTCTCAACACAAAGATTCCCTTCATGGACACGCTCACGAAGCCGATCTCGCTGCGCATTCGCCAGCTCGAGGTCAATATCGAGTCGAAAACGAAAGACAACGTTTTCGTGACGGTCCCCGTAGCCGTGCAGTACGTGATCCGCGAGGAATCGGTCCAGGACGCCTACTACCGCCTCTCAAACCCCGAAGCGCAGATCCGCAGCTACGTGTTTGACACGGTGCGTTCAGCACTGTCGGGCCTCGATCTTGACGCGGCGTTTGAGTCGAAGGACGACATTGCTCGCAGTGTCGAGGCGACCCTTTCGACTCGCATGCAGGAATTTGGTTTCCACATCGTCAACACGCTCGTTCAGGACATCTCTCCGGATCAGCGCGTGCGCGACTCGATGAACTCGATCAACGCCGCGCAGCGCGACCGCGTCGCCGCGCAGTCGCTCGCCGAAGCCGACAAGATCAAGCGCGTCACGCAGGCTGAGGCGGAGGCCGAATCCAAGCGCCTGCAGGGTGAAGGCGTTGCCGCGCAGCGCCGCGCGATCGCGATGGGTATCGCTGAGCAGTACGAAATGCTCAAGCAGGTTGGCATCGAGAACACTGCCGAGCAGCTTCTGCTCATGACCCAGTACTTCGACACGATGCAGGACGTCGCCCGCAACGGTCGCTCGAACGTGCTGTTCCTCCCCTCGAATCCCGCCTCCGTGGGGGCGATGGGCGAAGAGATCCGCTCGGCGCTCCTCCAGGCGCAGGTTGCCAACGACACGATCAACGGCGATTCCACTCCCGTGGCGCCCGCGGTGCCCGTTGACGGCGATGGCAATTCGCAAGAGAACATCGAGCGTCTTCGCAACGAGGCGAAGGAGCGCGCACGCCGTGCGAGGGAAGAAGCGCGCCGCAGGGCTGAGGAAGCCGCGAGCGGCACTCGCGAGCACATGGGCGATGCCGGCCCGGACTTCTAAGCGCTCCTCAATCCGTTAAAAACGGCGGACCCGGATCATTCCGGGCCCGCCGTTTTTGACGTGTGCAGCACCTCGCTTTAGCGCTTCGGCAGCAGTTCCTTGTTGAGGGCATCCTTCTCGCCGGACTCGAGCGCAAGGCTCATCGCCATCGCCGAATCCGCAACGGATGCGGGCCTCGAAGCACCGGGAATCGGCAGCACGTGGTCGCCGAGTGACATCTCCCAGGCGAGAACGACCTGCTGGGGGCTCACACCGCGTGCGCGAGCGATCTCGGCGATCACGGGGAAGCGCTCACCGACCTCGAAGGCTCCTCCGCCTGTGCCGCCTAGCGGAGACCACGGCACGAACGTAATGCCGTGCTCGCCGCACAACTGCAGCTCGTCCCAGCTCGTGTGGTTGAAGCGCGGCGAAAACTCGTTTTGCACGGCCGCGAGGTTGCCCTCACCGAGCACGTCGAGGGCAATCTCGATCTCCTCGACGCTCGCGTTCGAGATGCCGATATTCTTCACGTGCCCCTCGTCCTTGAGCTCGGCGAGAGTCTCGATCGCCTCCGAGTACAGGCGCGTGCGGTCGGGGCGGTGCAGGTAGTACAGGTCGATAGCGTCGACTCGAAGATTCTTCTTCGAGCGCACCACCGCGGTGCGGAAGTGGCCGACGGAACTGTCGCGGCCCCACTTCTCACCTTCGGCGCGCGTGATGCCACCCTTGGTCGCAACCGTGATGCCCGCCCGGTCAAAGTCCGGATGCGCCTCGGCGTAGGCCTCGAGGGCGTCGGCCACCTGCCGCTCGTTATGGCCGACCTTGTTCCATGCGGGCGCGTAGATGTCAGCGGTGTCGACGAGGGTGATGCCCGCATCGAGAGCAGCGGCAACCGTGGCGCGCGCGTTCTCGGTATCGTCGGCTTTCTCCTCGAACGAGAGCGGCATGGCGCCAAGACCAAGCGGCGTCACGGTGAGGCGTCCAATGGACCGCAAAGGGTAGGCGAATGACGGAATGCGTGAGTGTTCTGCTGCGGACATGTCCCCAGCCTAGCGACCGTGCGCCTCGGCCAAACGGACGAGCGCCTCTTCTAGCACTCGCGTAGGCGTACCGAGGTTGAGGCGCTCGAAACCGGGCGCGCCGAAGTTTCGCCCATGCTCAAAGAACACGTGCGCTTCACGGTCGTGAAGGCGCGTGAGCTCACGTTCGTCGAGCCCAAGCGGGCGAAAATCGATCCACTGCAGGAACGTTCCCTCGAGCGGCGCGATCGCCACCTCCGGAAATCGCTCAGCGAAGAACTCCCTGCTCACCTTGTCATTGCGGGCGATCAGTTCGAGCAGCCCCTCAAGCCACGCACTCGCCTCCGTGTAGGCGATCTCGACCGCGCGATACCCGAGGCAGTTTGCAAAGTGGAAGCCCCACGCCTCGAGTTCGCGCTCGTAGGCGGCGCGCAGCTCGGCATTTTCGATCATCGCCCAGCTCGTTTGCACGCCAGCAAGATTGAAACTCTTGGACGCTGATGACAGCGTGATCGTCCGCGACGTCGCATCCTCGCTCACGGCTGCGAAGGGAATGTGCTCGAACCCCTCGTGCACGACATCCGCGTGAATCTCATCGGCAATGACCGTCACGTCATTGGCACGAGCAAGATGCGCGATCTCCTCGAGCTCTGTGTGCGTCCACACGCGGCCGGTCGGGTTGTGCGGCGAACACAGGATGAGCACCGTGACGTCTTCGTTCTCAAGAGCATCGGCCAGAGCGGCAAAATCGATTCGGTATCGCCCACCCTCACCGTCGAGGGGCACCGCCACGAGGCGCCGCCCCGTCTTCTCGATCGCATCGACCATGGGAGGGTAGGCAGGCGTCAAGAGAGCGACCCCGTCGCCGGCCTTACTCGCTGCGCGAACACCGGCGAACAGCCCCGTGACTACCCCCGGCATCATCGAAATCCAGCGCGTATCGATCGCCCAGCGGTGACGCACGGCTTGCCACATTTGAATCGCCGAGAACAGCGCAGGCGTCGGACCCGTGTACCCCAGGACCGCACCCTCGAGGTGCTCGCGCAGTCCCCGCGTAATCTCCGGGGCGGGCAGAAAATCGAGATCCGCCGTCGACAGTGGCGCGATCCCCGCGGGGACGTCTCCCCCACGTTCACGCATAAGCTCCCATTTCACGGACCCCGTCCCCGAGCGGTCCACGAGCGTTTCAAAGTCATAGGCGGGCGGGCGGGTCACTGTGCGTACCTCTCTTACGTCATCGTCGGATGGGAAGCACTCTCAATCGTAGCCGCGCCTCCTCACGGTTCGGGGATCTACGATAGATGCCATGCAGCCTTCCCCCCTGATCTCCTTCGTTGTGCCGTGCTACAACTCAGCGCAGTACATGCGCCGGGCCATCGACTCGATCCTCTTCGACAGGGACGAACCCCGCGAGCGCATCCAGATCATCCTCGTCAATGACGGCTCGACGGACGAGACCGAACGCATCGCGCGGCAGTACGAGGAGTGCCACCCCGGCATCGTTCACGTCGTGAGCCAGCCGAACGGGGGTCACGGCGCGGCCGTCATGGCTGGAGTCCATGCGGCGGATGGCACCTACCTCAAGGTCCTCGATTCCGATGACCGACTCGACACCCGCGCCTTGAGCGAGCTGCTCCACACGGTCGAGTCGTTCCCGCCCGACAACCTCCCCGACCTCGTCCTCACCGACTACGTGTACGACAATCACGCGCTCAAAAAGAACCGTCGGATCGGATACCGGCGCACCGTGCCCGCCCGGCGAACACTCACGTGGGACCAGGTGTCGCGCCCCAGAATGGGCAGCTACTTCCTCATGCACGCGATCCTCTACAAGCGCAGTGTGGTCATCGAATCAGGACTTGAGCTTCCCCGCCACACGTTCTATGTCGACAACCTTTACGCGTCGATTCCCCTTCGCCACACCCGCACCCTCTACTACCTTCCGGTGCCGCTGTACTACTACTACATTGGCCGCGACGACCAGAGCGTCAACGAAAAAGTCATGATCTCGCGCCTTGACCAGCAACTTCGCGTCAACAGAATCATGATCGATGAGCTGCGCGTCGAGGACATATCCTCACGCTCGCTACGTCGCTACCTCCTGCACTACCTCACGATCATCACGAGCGTCTCCCTCACCTTCGCGGTGCTCGCAAAAACACCAGAGGCAAAAGCGCAGGGCCGCGACCTCCTCGCGTATCTCAAAGCGCATAACTATCCTGCCTACCGCGCCTACCGCCGCACACCCATGAGCATGGGACTCAGCGCACGTGGGCCCGGCGCGCACAGGTTTATTCGCACCACGTACTCGGTCATTCGCAAGCGGTTTGGGTTCAATTAGGTCCGACGGTTGCCGGGCTACCGTCGGAAAGCTTTTCGCACGCACCGAACCACGCACCCGGGTTGAGGGGGCTCCCGCTTCAGCAGCATCCTGCCGCCCCGACGCTTTCGCTTAGAAGAAGTTCACGAGAAGCACGAAGGCGAGGGTTCCCGCGGCGACGCTCACGAGGGTGCGGCGCCCACCGAAAAGGTGCACGGCGATCGTGACAGCTGACGCGATGAGCAGGTGGATGATGCTTCCGGGCTCTTCGGCAAGGGTGCTCTTGAACGTCGCGAGCGCAAGGATCACAAGGATGCCCGCGGGCATCCACACGGCCATGACGCGCACGAACTGGGATTTGCGCAGCGGTTCGAGGATCGCGAACGGGAGCGCGCGCAGCGTGAAGGTAACGGCGAAGGCTATGAGGAGAACCGAGGCGAGGTACCAGAAGGGGATGTCAAGCTGCATCGTCACTCTCCATCTCTGCCGGCAGGGGTCTCGTGAGGCGCACGGCGATCGTGTAGCGAGCCGCGAGGGTTGCAACGAAGCCGATCATCGCGGCGAAGATCGGCTGGCTCGGGAGCAAAAGGAGCGCGAGGCCGAAGGCGGCAGCACCGAGGAGAAGCGACGGGATTTCCTGTTTCGTGCGGCACGCATCGAGCGTGAGCGTGATGAACAGGGCGCACAGCGCGAAACTCAAGCCGCGGATC
Organism: Dermabacter sp. HMSC06F07; assembly: GCF_001807345.1. Classification (NCBI taxonomy): domain Bacteria; kingdom Bacillati; phylum Actinomycetota; class Actinomycetes; order Micrococcales; family Dermabacteraceae; genus Dermabacter; species Dermabacter sp. HMSC06F07. The sequence goes on along the minus strand of NZ_KV788583.1, from coordinate 152,732 downwards.
TGGAAGGGAATGAAGCTCGAGAGGAGCACGCCCATGAGGCCGCCACCCACCCAGCAGATCTGGAGCACGGCCCCTGCCGAGATCACGCGCGGCTGAGTCCATCCCTTCGGGTTCGCGACCGTGACCGCGAAGATTTCGTCGGTGAGCGAATACATCGCGTAGAACTTCAAAAACGGGTTCTTCACGACCTTGAGTGGGAAGTTGAACGCGTAGAACACGTGGCGGAAGTTCACGAAGAACGATGCCGCGGCGATCGTCACGAGCGGCGTGAGCGACGTGATGAGTGTGATGAGCAAAAGCTCGAGCGAGCCCGCGTACGCGAAGAACGAGAGGGCGGGTGCCATCCACCACGGAAGTCCGGATTGCACAACGAGAAGTCCAAAAGCGATGCCGATCGGGATCATGCCGAGACCCGCCGGGAGAATCAGCAGGGCTCCCTGCGCGATTTCGTGGCGCACCGAATAGGGAGGCTCATGCGCGCTAGGCTGCGCCGCAACGCTCATGCGTGCTTCCCTTTCACTCACATCTGTTCTGAATCCCGCGGCGAGCGGGCGTCTTTAATCTTCGCACGAACGCCGTGCGAAGTTCAGCTGCACAACCCTCTGACCTGTGTATACATTGCCTCACTCGGGGTCGAACGCACGCTGAGGGGCCGGCTGCGCGTCGCCTTTAAACTCCCTTCACGACGGTGAGCGGTAACCGTCGGACCCCGCTCCCTACAGTGACTGTTCGCGGATCGTGCCGAGCGTGCGCGGGCGGATACTCGGATCCGACTGCAACCACTCGCCAACCTCGCGCGGTCGAACGTCGACCGTGTGGAGGTCGTTGATCTCGATCCACTTGACGCCCACCTGGTGCGGGTCGTGGCCCTCCCCGATGCGCGGCTCGCTACCCGGTTCGAGGTCGCACCAGAACAGAAGATTCTGCTGGTGGAACACTTGCCCTGAGTCGCGGTGGCGGCCCACCTTCGCGCTGATGAGATCGAACGTGCACGCGAGGTCGTACACACGCACGGCCGCGCCGACCTCCTCCTCGCATTCGCGCCTCAGCGCCTCCACTTGGCTTTCGCCGTGTTCTTGCCCGCCGCCGGGCAGGACGAACACGCGGTTGCCGTCAACATCGATGTTTTCGTTGAACAGCACGCTGGTTCCGCGCACGATAATCGCCTTGACGCCAACGCGCACGTTCGAATAACCGGGATCAAGTTCCATAACCCCATCGTAGGGGTCCGACGCTTGCCCGCCACCCGGGCGCCCTATTTTGCGGGGAGTTTCTGCGCGAGACAATCGCGAGACAATGGTGCGCATGAGTACGCAAAGAGAAGTGGCAGATGAGCACCACGGGGGAGCCGCAACACCTCGCGCGCCGTGGTGGGCGATCGCCATCATCATGGCAGGGGGCGTTCTCGCCGCTCTCCAGTCCCGCATTAATGCCGATCTTGCGGGGCAGCTCGAGAGCCCCTATCTCGCGGCCTTCGTGAGCTTCGGCATTGGCTGCCTTGGACTTTGCGTAATCGTGCTGTCTCTGCCCGCTGAGCGACGTGCGGCGCGGGACTACGCGCGCGACATCGCGACGGGTCGCTTCGATTGGCGGTACGCGATCGGCGGCCTTGGCGGCGCCTTCCTTGTTTTCACGCAGTCCCTCACGGTAGGGGTGCTCGGGGTCGCCCTGTTCATCGTGAGCGTTGTCGCGGGGCAAACTCTCGCTGGGGCCGCTCTCGACCGCGTCGGTTTCGGGCCCGGTGAGCCGCGGCGCTTGAGCACCTCGCGCCTTGTCGGCTCAGCCCTCATGGTCGCCAGTGTCGCCTTGGCGCTTGCCTCCGGGCTCACGAACGCCGTGCCGTGGCTCAACCTGATCCTGCCGTTCGTCGCGGGAATAGGCGTCGGCCTTCAAACGGGAGCCAACGGCATCGTCACGGCGCACACGGGAAGTTTTCTCGTTTCGGCGCTCGGAAACTTCACGCTCGGCTCACTCGCGCTCGGCATAGCTGCGGCGGTCAGCCTCGCGCTCACCCCGCTGGGTGGGGCGTTTCCCACCAATCCGGTTCTCTACCTCGGTGGCCTGATCGGCCTCACCTACATTGCCGCCTCCGCCGCCCTCGTGCGGTACACGGGCGTGCTCGTCCTGAGCGGCGCGGCGATTGCGGGCCAAATCATCGGGTCAGTCATGCTCGATGCGCTCGACCCGAGCGTGCACCTCTCCCCGCTCACGGTGATCGGGGCGGCGCTCACCCTGCTCGCGGCCGTCATCATCGCGGGCTACATCCCCCTGCGCTCACCACGACCTGAATGACGCCCACACCTTCGGCCGTATCCCGGGGCGCGCAGCGTGAGTATCGAGGTATCAAGCAAGCGCCCCGAGACTGTAAGGGAGCGAAAAAGTTCGGGTAATCCTCACCTGATCACGCTTGATCCGCGACGAGGCGCGCGCTGAGGCCATCGGGGGCGAATTCAACGTGTGAGGACAGATCCTCAACCGATTCGAGAACGGTAAACGTCGAGCGCTTCGATGCCGCAACCGCACGCCACACATCCTGGGCCGGTTCGCTTGCCTCGGGGCTGAGTGCAGCGATCGCGCGCGCAACGGTATCCACATATTCGTCGAGGCTCGTCGCTAGCAGATGCATGTCGAGCTCCTCGTCGATCCACCACACGCCACCCGGGATGCCCTCATCATTGAGCGTGAGAATCACGGCATCGTCGACGGTCTCGAAGAGGGGATAGTACGACGTCGGCTCGCCCAGCAACGTGAAGGGGCCAAGATCCGTGCGGTCCTCGGCCAGAAGGTTCAGCTCAAACTCCTCCCCCACGCGTGCCCCCGCCATTTCATCGGCGAGATCTTTGAGGGCGGGGGGAACATCGGCCCCGGATTCTTCGGGGTCGATCGGTTCAGCGAGGCCATTCGAGGAGGCAACTGCGACGGCAAGCCGCTCGAGTGCCGCCCGCATTTTCGAGGTGTCGACGTCGGTGGTGGGAGTGGGCCAGTCAAGTTTTACGGGCTGATTCACGTGCATCCTCCTCGGGGCGCCAGGCCGTGTGTAAAGGTTTCGTGAGGAACCACGGCAATCGTACCGTGACCTCAGCCACGATTCCCAGACTCTAGCTCGGCAAAATACATCTCTACCAGCGCAAACACCGAACTCGCGAGCATTCCTTGCAGGAACACCGCGGCGCTCCCAGCGATTTGCTAGGCCAAGCACAGCGCCCGGGAAGAAAGAGGCGGTTATATGTAATCACGCGTTAGCGGCGTACCGATTCTTTGAGGAGAGGATCCGTACATCAGGCCCTAGCGCGGGGGAAAGGGATACGGCGCCGGCTCGTGGGGACGAGCCGGCGCCCTCTTTATGCGCTGACGCCGTGGGGTACCAGCAACCTCGGCCCGGCCTCGCACGGTTCGCCGCCAAACGGGCATGACTCGTCGCCGAAAACTGCACCCAACGTTTGCGGCTGAATTCGAGCGCAAACCACCACATATGTTGGGGTTAGTTTCCTAGACGGGAGAGGAGTGGGTCGAGGGGCCACGGGTCGACGGGAGACCCCGGGCGGGCCGAGGCAAGCCAAGGGGCCACCCGCGAACAGATTCGCAGGCAGCCCCTCGTCACAGGCGTCAACCGCCCCTATGGCCTCTGGCCGCGCCTGCGCGTCGTCATCAGCATCGCACCCGCAGCCACGAGCGCTCCGCCAACGAGCATGAGTCCGGCTACCTCGGCACCCGTGCGTGGCATGAAACCCGAAGCGCCCTTCGCCTTACCGCGACTTGGATTCTTGCCACGCTGGCTGCCGGCAACCGTCGGACCTTCGCCCTCACCGCTACCGCTGGAACCCGAGGTCGCCGAAGGCGAACCGCCCGGCTTCTCGGGGTTCGCGGAAGCATCGCCGCGGCCACCGGAGTCACCCGAGCTGCCCTTCGGGCCGGGCTTCGCGGGGGCGACGATTTCCTTGCCGTCATCGCCGCCGTCGGTGCGGGCCGGCTCGACCACGCGATACGTCCCCTGCGAGGAGCCCACCCAGGTGAGCATGCCATCGGCCCAGGTCGAGCCGATCGGCTCCTCGGTGCCGTCCTCGCGCACGAGCATGACCGCCGAACCCTCGGGCACGGGCAGCGTGAAAGTCGCCTCGAGTGGGCCGAACGCGTTCGACACGGCGATCGTGTGCACGCCGTTGTCGCTCGCGATGTCAGCGGTGAGCGAGTCGTCGCTGCGGAAGGTCGACGTGGCGCTCAGGTCACCCGCGCGCAGGGTCACCTGCTCAAGGTCGATCGTGACCTTGACGCTCCGCACCACCTGGCGTCCGGCGGCATCGGTCGCGACGAGCACGACGGAATTCTCGCCGGCAGTGAGGACCGTGCCCTCGCGCAGGGCAAGGGTCGTCGTCTCGCCCTTCGCCACGGTGCCATCGGCAAGCACGGCACCGTCATCCGAAACCGAGTAAGCCTCGAGGACGCGCTCGGCAAGCGCCTCATCGTCCGCAAGGTCCTTCCGGTTCACGGTGAGGGAGAGCGCGTCCTCGCCTTCGATCACGGGTTCCGCATCGACGTCGAACGTCCGCGCCCCGGTCTGCTCGTTGCCGGCGAGGTCGGCGCTCGCCGCGGTCACGGTGTAGCGACCCGCGGGAAGGCTCGATGTGTCGAGCTCGCCGGACAGGCTCGTCGTGTCGGGAACAGCAAGCGTGCCCTCTGCGGTCACGTCTTCGCTCGAGCTCGAGGTGGCCGCTTCGTGTGCGGGAGCCTCGCCACCATCGACGGATTCGGCCTGGGACGCCGAGTCCTTGCCAGGATCAATCTCGTCGACGTCCACGAGGACGTTCTCGACGGTCACCTTTTCCGTGTCGAGCGTGACGCTCTCGTTGACGAATTCGCGCGAGAGAGTGCCGTCGGCCGTCACACCAGCAAAGCGCGCATTGAGGCTCGCGAGATGCGGATCCGTAGCGCTCACGGTGAGGGTGCGGCCGTCGATAATACGCTCGCCGTCCGCGACGGTCTCGATCGAGACTTCGGGGGCGACCTTGTCGACGATCACGGGGATCGCGGCCACTCGCGTGTTGCCAACGGAGTCGGCGAAGCTCACGAGGATCGTGTCGCCATCCGCCACCGCAACGGTCTCGGAGAACTCGCGGCGGTTCGCCTCGGGCCCGATCGCGTTCGGGACGTGGATGTCCACGGCTTGCTGATTGTTGACGCGGAGGCTGTACCCCCAACCGTCGTCCTCAGCCGAACCCTCGAACGTCACGTCGTCCTTGTTCGTGAACAGGGTGCCGTTCACGAGGTTCGGGCTGTCGAAGCGCACGGTCGGCGCGTTGACGTCGAACCAGATGTTGAGGATCTGGCGGCTCTTTACCTCGCCTTCGGGGTTCGTCACGACGTATTCGTAGTGGTTCTCTCCGGTTGCGATGGGAACCTTCGCGGTGAAGGTGCCGTCCTCGCCGACGGTTGCCGTGATGGGTTCGAGGCTTCCCATGTGCTCACCTTCGGCGCGCGCGCCGGGCGTGAGGGTCACGGTCGAGCCGGGCTGACCGCCATTGCCGCGCAGGGTGTAGGTCGAGCCGTCTTCGCTCAGGTCGCCCGATTCGGGCGACACGAGGCACAGCGCGAATCCCTGGAGGCATTCGAGGTTCTCGAACTCGGGAGTCGGGGTGGCTTTAGAGCCTTTGACGCGCCCCGAGATCTCCACGACGAGGTAGGTGAAGTTGGCGTTGTCGCCTGCCTGAAGCACGAAGAAGGGTTCGCCTTCCTCGACGGAGGACGTGGTGACCTCGAACGAACCATCCGGCTCCGCCCCTACGAAGTCCCAGTTCACGCCGGCCCACAGGCCACCTTTCTTCGCGACTGGGTTGGAGGGTTCGGGATCCTTGATGGTGCCCTTGATCGTGATCGACCCGTCCTCGTTCGGGATGATGCGACCGTCCTCGTCGAGGTTCGAGGCGGAGATGTCCACCGAGGCCGGTTGCGCATCGTAGTAGAACGTGAGGGTTTCGGAGTCGATCTCTTCGCCGGCCTTGTTGAATGCCTTGGCCGTGATCGAGTTTTCCGCATCGGGCTTCACATCAACGAGCGCCGTGAAGCCGCCGCCCGTGATGTCGTAGCTCTTGCCTTCGACCTCGACCTTTGCCACCTGGCTCGTCACGGTTCCGCTCAACTGGAACTTTCCGTCCACGTACGCGTCGGAGGCATTTCCGAACACGAATTCGGGGTCGTTGTAGGTCTTCGTGTTGAGAAGCACGAGCGGATCATCATCAACGAGGACCTTGCGGAACTCCACCTTGTTGTAGGCGTTGTCGGAAGCGATGAACCACAGGTACTTCGAGGCTTGGGCGTCCTTGACCGTCACGGTGTAGGTACCGTCACCGTTGGCCTTGACCGGGAGGCCCTCCCCCGTGGCATCGATGACGGACAGGGACGGGTTGGCACCGGAGAGTTTGTCGTCGATCGTGATCGTGATGGTGCCGTTTTCAAGCTCGCCAACGCTCACTTCGGGTGGCGTGACATCGATGCCGAAGGGCATATCGACCGTCTGCCAGTCGAAGTCTTCCGAGAGCCGCGACTTCACACGGTAGATGTAGCGGCCTTCGGGGACGTTCACGAATTCGCCCTTGGCCGGATCCCACATGCGGCCGTCGAACGTGCCGCCATTGATGAGGGTCGAGCCTTCGGGAGCGAGTTTGTTCTTGACCTCGAGCACGTCGCCCGCGATGGTGCGGGGAACACTGTGCGTGGCGCCGAGGTCAACGAGCGGTTCCCCATCCTCCGTGAGCACACTGAACTCGACGTCGGCGGCGTTACGCATCATGGCGAGTGCCGCGCTGGCTTCGTCGCGCGTACCGTCGCCATTCGGCGAGAGCCAACCACCCTCGGGCAGCGTGCTCGGGTACGGGCTGCCGAAGAGGTCGAGGGTCGTGGAAAGACCCGTGACCTCGCTCTTCACGCCAAGCGCGTCCCACCCGTGGCCCTGCTCGGCGACGATGGGTTCGGCATTCCAGTCTCCAACGAAACCGAAGTACGGCACGGAAAGGGTGGGCGCGTTATCGGAGTGAAGCACCGCGTACCCCTCAATGAAGTGGTCGCCGGCGCTCAGGTCGGGCTTGAGGGTGAAGGTCACGTGTGCGGTTCCGTTTGCGGGAACGGTCACGGATTTTTCCGACGCCTGCAGGCTCTCGTGGGAGACCACGCTCGTCGTCTTTTCCCCCTTGGCATTCGTTTCGTTGAGCACGGTCTGCGCGGGGACGTCGTAGGTGACCGCCTCGCCCGAGTGGTTCGTGAGGGTCACCGTGAATTCGCGAACGGAGTTGACCTCTTTGAGCTCGACGGCCGGCTCGTCGTCGACGGTCGCGTACACGTTCGTGTCGAGGGCGTTGTGCATCTGGGCGAGACCTGCGCCGACCTGACGCGGCGGCGCAACGTGCTCGCCGTTCTTGACGGGAATCGCCGTGTTCATGAGTGCCGTGCGGGCACGGGCAAGCCGCTCTGGGCCACTGAGTTCGGGGTAGCGTTCGGCGTAGTTCTCAAGGAGCAGCGCGGACATGCCCGAGATGTTCGGGGCCGCCATGGATGTTCCGGACTTCGTGCCGTACTTGTTGTCGTTGAGCGTCGAGTAGACGCTTCCGCCAATGCCGGCGATCTCGGGTTCGAACTCGAGATTGGGGGTCGTGCCCCACGAGGAGAATTGCGAGGCTTGCGCCGCGGTGGGATTTGTTTCCGAGCCGATCTCTTTCGTGAGGCGCACGGTGACGGGCTTGTCCCCCGCTTTTTCGATCGCGTCGCGAATTGCCACGCCCGTCGAGCGCTTGAGGGAACCGCCGATGATCGTGAAGTCTTCGATGCCGGCCATCCCAGCGAAGGCTTCGCCGCCTTCTTGGGAGTTGAACACGAGCACACCGGCTGCGCCGTGGTCGATCGCGCGCTGGAATTTCTCGGTGAAGGAGATTTCGCCGCGTTCGATGAGGGCGATCTTCCCGCTCAGATCGGTGCCGTCCGGGTAGTCCTCTTTCTTGCCTCGACCGAGAAAAGCAACCTCGTAAGGCTTGTTCGTCGCTTCGCCGATCTGGAGCTGGTAGCCGAAAGGATGGTCTTCCCCGTCGTTGTAGAAGCCGCGGGGTGTCGAGACGACGTTGTTGTCAACCGAAGCGACCGTAAGGGCATTGCCCTGGATGCCGGGGGTACCCACGGTGCCGTCGTCGAACTTCCCGAGGGCGTCGTCGGTTCCTCCCGTTTCGGAAAAGTTGAGCCCGTCGTTGCCAGAGGAGATGACGGCGAGTACGCCCATCTCTTCAGCCTTCTTGAGGGCGAGGTTCGAGCCGTCGGAGTCCCACTTGACGCCGTTTGTCGATCCGAGAGAGAGGTTGATGACGTCGGCCTTGAGTTTGACGGCATCCTCGATGGCGGCGATCAGGTCGGAGTCGGAGGCGTAGGGGTTTGCGCCGTTAGAGAAGACCTTCAACGAGAGGATCTGGGCGTTGGGGGCAACGCCTTCGAGCCCGCTTTTCTTGCCGTCAGGGGCGTTGGCGGCGACGATTCCGGCGACGTGCATGCCGTGCTGACTCGTCGTAGTATCCCAGAATTCATAGTTTTCGTCGGCGTAGTTGTAGCCCTCGGGGATCTTCTTCGTGAACTTGCCGTTCGGATTGACCGTGTCGATTTTCGTATCGACGCCATCGTCGATGCGCATGTCTTCGTGGGTGGGATCCACACCCGAGTCGATGACGGCAACGACCATCCCGGAGCCGTCAACACCGTAGTCCTCGAAAGCCGCGGAGACCTGCTCCATTTCGCGCGCCTCGTATTCGGTGCGCTCATACTGGCGCTCGCGACGCACGGAGTCGACCGCCGGTTCAGCCTGGAGCTTCGCCATGTTGGCCGCGGGCATCGTTGCCGAGAAACCATTGACGAGGAAGCCGAACTGACGGTCGACCTCGATGCCGTAGGTCTTGCTCCACGAGTTGAGGAGGCGAATCTGCTCGCGCAGGTTCCGGCCTTCGCCGTCTTTGGAGGGCGAGCCCGGCTGGCTCTTGAGGGTCACGAGGACAGCGACCCGGTCTTTGCTGGAGTTGGACTCGACGTGCGTCGGGTCCTTAGGGGGCTCGTTGCCGTGCGGCTGTGCGGCCACGGGCGCGGCTGCGAGCGTGAGCGCTGTGAGCGCTGCGACGCATGCTGCGGCGGCGCGCTTGAGTACTGGGATTCCCACCCGACACCTCTTCGTTAGTGACGATCCCGCGCCACGGATGTGACGCGCAGCCCATTTAAGGGTTGCGGTCGATCATAAGCATGTAACGCGCAACACGCAGCTGAATCTCAGAATGTGTACAAAATGGATTCAGGGAATCTGTACCCACCATTTGCGGCGGAATGGGCTCGAATACCGCCGCAAACGTTGGGGTTAGTTTTCTAGGCCGCGAACGAGAGGGCTGGGTCTGAGGTCAAGGACCCGCCCAAGCCGAGGTCAGAGTTCCGATGGAGCCTCGCGAATATCGATCCCAAAGACCCGTTTGACCTGGGCCGTCACGAGTTGCGGGTGGCGTCGGTCGCTCGGGGTCGAGGCCCACGGGGCGAACAATCCCGGGAGATCGGGGTGGGTGATTTTGCCGTGGGTCGCTCCCGAAGTGGTGACCACGAAACCGTGCTCCTCGAGCCGGCGTTTGAGCGCGGCGCGATCGCCAGGATGGCGCGTGCCCTTCTTTTTGCGGTTACTCGGGCCTGCAAAATCCGCGGGGTCGAACGAGTCCACCTCCTCGGGTCGAACCGAGAGGGCATAGGCCGTGGGAAACGCGCCAATCACGTGGTTGTCGGCGCGCCTGACCTGCACGGTCCAGGCCCCGCGCTGGAAGTGATCGCTCGCGCCGTTGTCGCTCGTCCACGCGTCCTCGGGGTCAGCGACGGTGAGCACGATGATGTCGTGAGTGATGCGCGCGAAACTCGCCCCCGAAACCGTGCGCACTTCCTCCTCGCGAACGGTCAGCGGGCGGGTGAAGGGGCGCGGGTCGGTGGGATTGAGCGTGACGACGGTACCTGCGGGAGGCGCACCGAAGCCTCGATCGATGTCGAGACTCTCCGCTTCATTCGCCTTTTCACGCGCGGCCTTCGCGGCAGCCTTAGCCTCGCGCTGGTCCTCGCGCTGTTCTTCGCGCCGTTTTTCGGCTTCAGCGAGGAGATCCGCGAGGTCCTCGCCCGCCGCCCTGCGCCGCGCGAGCTCGGGGAGAGCGCCGTAGTCGACCTGGCGCACCTCGCGTTTGACGCGCGTACGCCCCGCGAGGGCCGCGGGGCTCGGTGCACCTAGGCGGGGAGTTTCTCGCGGTGAATCTGCCATGTCCCCCACCGTACCGCGGTGAGACGCCCACCTCGCACGGAGCCGATGCGGTTAATCTGGTGGTCGTCTCATTTCACCCTAGGAGGACATTCGTGCGTGTTTCCACCTCGCTGCGGGCACTGGCAGCATGCGGCTGCCTCACCCTCGCTCTTGCTGGCTGCGGCTCCCCCAATGAGCCGCAATCCTCCCCGTCTGCGACGCGCGTAGCGGCAGCGAGCGACGGTGGCGGCCCGAGCGTCGTGATCAATGAGTCCGAGGGCGACGGGGATGCGCCACCCGTACCCGAGATCACCGCCGGAGGCCTCGATCATTCGGAACTCGGCGATTCCTGCAGCGACGAGGGCATGGTGAAGATCCCGCTGCACGGCGCCCCCGATCCGGCGCTCGAAGGCTTCAACGGCTCGTTCACGTACAACGGCTGGAAGGAAAACGGCGGCTCCTCGGAAGCGACGTTCACGGTCAACCAGGGTGGCGGCAAGCAGCAGTTCGGCCCCCTCCAGGTCGGGGACCAGTTCGAACTCGGTGGCGCGCTCTACTCCGTCACGAGCATTTGCAAAGATAACGCCCAGCTCGACGTCATCGGCTAACCGATGTCCGCTTTCGCGCACCCGCGAATCGACCCCGAAAGCGGGATCTGCGAGTACTTTTCTGCCGGGCAATGCGAATCGTGCAGCCTCATGCGCACCCCGCACGATGCCCAGGTACGTGAGGCACGGGACCGTCTTCACTCTCTTCTCGCCCACGCGATGACCCCCGCCACCGTGTGGGAAGAGCCGCTCGTGAGCGCACCGTGGGGGTTTCGCACGAAGGCGAAGATGATGGTGCGTGGCGCGGCTAACGCTCCGGTTTTCTCGTTCCCGGGCACGCATGAGGGCGTCGATCTCGCCGACTGTCCCCTCTACCCCGCGCTCGTCACCGACGTGCTTGAAAGCGCCCGCGCGCTCATTCGCCGCGCCCAGGTCCCGCCCTACAACCTCGACAAACGCCGCGGCGAGATCAAGTACGTGCTCGTCACCGCCACCCAGACCGAAGCCATGGTGCGCCTCGTCCTGCGCAGCACCTCGGCGCTCGAGAGGATCCGCGAACACCTCGCGCTCCTTGACCCTCGCGTGAGCGTCGTGAGTGCTAACATCCACCCCGAGCACGAGGCTCTGATCGAAGGCGCCGAAGAGATCCACCTCGCAGGGGTTGACCGTCTACGACTGCCCATCGGCGGGATCGACGTCGACGTGCTCCCCCGTTCGTTCACGCAAACCAACACCGCCGTCGCGAGTGAACTCTACGCCCAGGTCGCGCGGTGGATTCTTGACGCGGGCGCTCACACGGCGTGGGACCTCTACTGCGGCGTGGGTGGCTTCGCCCTCAGCATCGCCCACGAGGCCCGCGCCCGCGGCGCGCACATGGACGTCACGGGAATCGAAATCACGAATGAGGCGATCGAAAGCGCACGTGGCTCGGCGAAGCGGCACGGTTTCGCGGGCGCCGTCGGACCCCTCACCACACCCGAACCAAGCGTTCGCGCGCACTTCGACACCGCTGACGCAACCGAGTGGGCGAGGCACCAGCCAAACCTGCCCGAAGCGGTCGTCGTCAACCCACCGAGGCGCGGCATCGGCGATGCACTCGCCACCGTCCTCAACGACTCGGGGGTTCGTACAATCGCGTATTCGAGCTGCAACCCGGAAACGCTCGCCGCGGACCTCGCGCGCATGCCGAACTACCGCATCGCACGCGTACGGCTCATAGACATGTTTCCGCACAGCGCGCACAACGAGGCCCTCGTACTGCTGACACGCGTCACTGCGGGGGAGAGTTAGCCCTCGTTATCGAAGGCTTCCTCGACGTCCTCATCGACCCAGTCGAAGGTGCGCTCGACTGCCTTGCGCCACAGGCGCATGCTGCGCTCGCGCGTCTTGTCGTCCATCGACGGGGTCCAGCGGACGTCCTCTTCCCAGTATTTCTCGAGGTCGTCGGTCGAATCCCAGAAGCCCACGGCAAGGCCCGCCGCATACGCGGCGCCGAGCGCCGTTGTCTCGATGATCTTCGGGCGAATCACGTCCACACCGAGGATGTCGGCCTGGAACTGCATGAGGGTCTCATTCACGGTCATGCCGCCGTCAACGCGCAGCTCCTTGAGCGGCACCTTGGCATCCTCATTCATCGCGTCGATCAGCTCGGCGCTCTGGTAGGCCGTGGCCTCGAGAACGGCACGCGCGATGTGATGCTTGTTGACGTAGCGGGTGAGGCCCACGATCGCGCCGCGAGCATCGTCCTTCCAGTAAGGGGCGAACAGACCCGAAAAGGCGGGCACGATGAAGCAGCCGCCCGAATCGTCGACCTTTGTCGCGAGTTCTTCGACCTCTTTCGCGCTCGAGATCAGGCCGATGCTGTCGCGGATCCACTGCACGAGCGAGCCCGTAACGGCAACCGAGCCTTCGAGTGCATAGACGGGATCGGCATCGCCGAGCTTGTAGAGCACGGTCGTGAGCAGGCCGTTATCCGAGGAAAGCGCCTCGTTCCCGGTGTTCACGAGGAGGAAGTTACCCGTGCCGTACGTATTCTTCGCGGTGCCCTTCTCAAAGCATGCCTGGCCGAACGTGGCCGCCTGCTGGTCGCCGAGGATGCCCGCGATCGGCACGTTCGTGAGCAGGCCGCGCTTGCGGCCCTTCCCGTATACCTCGGACGACGAGCGGATCTCGGGGAGCATCGACATGGGGATTCCCATCTCGCGCGCAATGTCTTCGTCCCAGTCGAGCGTGTGCACGTTCATGAGGAGGGTTCGCGAGGCATTCGTGACGTCGGTGACGTGCACGCCACCCTTCGTTCCGCCCGTCATGTGCCACAAAAGCCACGTGTCGATCGTGCCGAAGAGCAGATCGCCCGCCTCGGCCTTCTCGCCCGCGCCCTCGACGTGGTCGAGAATCCACGTGACCTTCGGGCCCGCGAAATACGTCGTGAGCGGCAGGCCGGTGACCTCTTTGAACCGGTTCACGCCCTCCTCGCCCGCGAGCTCGTGCACGATTCGCGCCGTGCGCGTGTCTTGCCACACGATCGCGTTATACACGGGCTTGCCGGTGTTTTTATCCCACACGACAGCGGTCTCGCGCTGGTTCGTGATGCCGACGGCTGCCAGGTCATCCCGGTTCACTTCAGCCCTGTTCAGTGCGAGCGCGATGACCTCACGGGTGTTGCTCCAGATTTCCATCGGATCATGCTCGACCCACCCTGATCGAGGGAAGATTTGCTTGTGCTCGAGCTGGGCCTGCGACACCGCGTGGCCTTCATGGTCGAACACCATCGCGCGTGAACTTGTCGTCCCCTGATCGATCGCGAGGATGTACTTCTGATCTGTCGTATCTGGCATGAGAAGTCCTTTCGGGCCGCGGGCATCGCTGCCCGCGCGTAATCGTGGGTGCGCTTTCGCGCGCGTTGGTTAGCGTGCGGGAATTTCGCGCACGTTCTCGAGGAGTGCGGCGGCATCGGCGTCGCTCGTCGTGTGCTCCGCCTCAAGGCGCGCGGCAATGAACGTCGAGTAGGCCTCGATCTCGGCCTCGCGCCGCGCCTCGTCCCAACCGAGTTCTTCCGCGAGGATCCCCGCGACCTCGCGAGCAGCGCTCACGCCACGATCGCGCGTCTCGTAGTCGAGGCGCGTGCGGCGCATGAGGGCATCGGCGAGGTGAAGCACGCCCTCGCTGCGCGCGGCGTAGACGATTTCGGCGCGAAGGTAGCGAGGGGCGTCCGTGAGCGGTTCCGCGAGCTCGGGGTTCTCGTCCATGAGGGCGAAAATGTCCTCGAGCAACGAGCCATAGCGGAAGAGCAAGCGTTCGAGGCGCACCTCGTCGATTCCGTACTTCCCCGCGAGAGCGGTTGCACGCACCCGCATCTCCTCGTAGCCGGCACCGCCGATGACGGGGATATCGCGGGTCTTCGTTTTGGGCGCCTCGGGAGTGCGGCGTAGGGCGAAGTCGACGACGTCCTCGGCCATGACGCGGTAGGTCGTGTACTTACCGCCGGCGATCGCGCTCAGGCCCGGTTCGACCTCCATCACCGTGTGTTCGCGCGACACCTTCGTCGAGGCGCCGTCGGACTTTTTCACGGGCTGAAGAAGGGGCCGCAGGCCGGCATAGACGCCGATGACGTCCTCGCGCGTGAGCGGGCGGCGAAGCACATCGTTGGCCTTTTCGAGTACGTAGTCGATGTCGCTGTTCGTCGCAGTGGGCACCGAGACGTCTTCTTTCCAAGGGGTGTCGGTCGTGCCGATCAGCCAGTATTCGTCCCACGGGATGATGAACAGCACCGATTTCTCGGTTTGCGTGATGATGCCCGTATTGTCTTTCGCCTCAATCGCCTCGCGCGGCACCGTGATGTGGATGCCTTTCGAGGCCAGCACCTGAAGGCCTGAATCGGCACCGGCGCGATCCTGTTCTTCACCGGTCCACACGCCACCGGCAAGAATGACCTCGCGCGCGTACACCTCGTATTCGTTGCCGGTCTCGAGGTCCGTGATGGCAGCGCCCACGACGCGGCCACCGTCCTTGAGGTAGCGCGTGACCTTCGTGTAGTTCGCGGCGGCGGCGCCGAGGTTCACGGCGGAGCGCACGAGCATCGCCACGAAGCGCGCGTCATCCATGCGGGAATCGTAGAACTCGATCGCGCCGGAGTTCTTTTCGGGGTCGAGTCCCGCGAAATCCTTCGCGAGGCCCTTGGAAAAGACGTGCTTGTGGATCGGGACCTCGCGGTGGCCGATCTGCATCGCGTCGTAGAGGGCGATGCCCGAGCCAATGAACCCGCGCTCGAAAACGTTCTTCATGGGGAACATGAAGCTGATGGGCTTCACGAGGTGCGGCGCGGTCTTTGAGATGAGCAGGTCGCGCTCGCGAAGGGCTTCGGCGACGAGCGCGAAGTCGAGCATCTGCAGGTAGCGGAGGCCGCCGTGCATGAGCTTGGACGAGCGCGAGCTCGTGCCGCTTGCCCAGTCGTTCATCTCAACGATCCCGACGCTGAGGCCGCGCGTCGCGGCATCGAACGCTGCTCCCGCGCCGTTGACACCGCCGCCGACGATGAGAATGTCGAGGGGGTTGCTGGGACTCGTCGCGGCCAGCTGCTCGAGGTGCGCGGCACGCGAGGTGGGATTGAGTGCGGAACGGGCGGATGAGGACATAACAACTTCCTTCGTCAGGTGTGCTCGGTTCGCCGTTGAACCACGTCTATCAAGCTCAGCGAGGCTAGCACCGCTACATCATTGAAGGCGGTGAGTGACCGATTGGCCCGGCTCTACACTGGTTGCACGCGCACCGGTACGCATAGGAGCACCCATGACCGCGACAGTTCGCATTCTCGTTCTCGGCCTCGGCGGCACGATCGCCATGAGCCAAAACCAGCCGGGTGGACACGCCTCACCCGCTGCACAGCCAGACGCGAGCATGTTCCCCATTCCCGGCATCGAGCTGGAGTTTCGGGAAATCGTGAACGTGGGTTCGCCCTCGGTCACGTTCGCGCACGTGCGGGAGGTTCTGCGGGTGGCGCGGGAGGGGTCCGACGCTGGCTTTCGCGGCATCGTGCTCACTCACGGCACCGACACTCTCGAAGAGACGGCGTTCTTGCTCAATCGCTATTGGAACCTCGATACGCCCCTTGTTGTCACGGGCGCGATGCGTCCCGCGAATGCGCCCGGCGCGGATGGACCCGCGAACCTTCACGACGCGATCGTCACCGCCGCAAGCGACCAGGCGCGCGGTCTCGGCGTTCTCGCGGTTTTCGATTCCCTCGTGCACGCCGCCGATCGCGTGACGAAGGTCAGCTCTCGAAGCATCGACGCGTTCGATTCAGAGCCTTCGGGCCCCCTCGCGCTCGTGAGCAAGGATGGGATTCGCGCGATGTATGCGCTGGAGGCGTCGGACTGCGTGATGCCCACCGTGCCCGCCGAGCTTCCTTCCGTGCCTCTCATCGGAACGGGGCTGTTTGATCGCGGCGAGGCTCTCGGGGCGCTCGTGCATCAGTCTGAGCCGCCCGCGGGGATCGTGATCAACGGTGTGGGGATGGGGCACGTGCCCGAGGCTGTTATGCCGCTCGTGCGTGAGGCCCGCGAGCGCGGCATCCAGATCGTTGTCGCGACGCGGATCCCCGAGGGCGGCACGTCGACCTACCACTACTCTTACCCGGGCGCGGAAGTGGATCTCATCAATTCGGGTGCGTGCATGGCGGGCATGTTGAGCGCGCACAAGGCGCGCCTGCTGCTCCAGGTTTTGCTCGCTTCCGGCGCGAGCCGCGAGGAGATCAGCGGCGCATTCGCGGGCTTCGCCTACTGATGCTCTGTGGCAGTCACACCGGCCCTACTTTTCATAAATTTCATAAATTTCAAAGCAATTCATAAAACTCATAGGTCTTCATTCCTGCGCGCGCACGCCGCCAGACTCGTGGACTAGGCCTGCGCGCGGCGGACAATGAGCACGTGCGCGAACCAGAAGACGGCACCGCCGGCCGAAAGAGCGAGCCCGCCGATACCGAGCTTCACCAGGTCGGCGCCAAGCATCGGCACCATGACACCGGAAGCGATCGCGGCGACGATGAGGTTCACGAACGTCGCGAAGCTCGTCGCGGCGCCGCGCTCCTCGGGGAACATGTCGAGAACCTCGAGCTGCACGGGCGCCATCATGAGCGCCGCACCCATGCCGAGAAGGCCCGGGCCAATCATGACCAGAAGGTGCCACACACCAAACTGCGAGGTGAGTTCGGGGGTGAGCATCGGAATGATGACCGAGAGGACCCCTCCGAGAACCACGGTGATGAACGCGATCGTGATGAGGCGCGAACGGCTCATGACGAATGCGAGGCGCCCCACGAGGTAATTGCCGAGAATCATGCCCGCAATGATCGGGATAAACAGCACCCAGTAGTCCTGTTCGCCAAGGTGCATCACGTCGGGAACGATGATCGGGGCCGCCGAAATGAAGATGAAGTCGGCCTGGCTTGCGAGGCCAAGCGCGAGCGAAAGGCGCCAGATGACCGGCGAGCGCAGCACGCGCCCGAGCGACGTGAGGATCCCCTTCGCGTTGAACGGCTGGCGCTTCTCGGGAAGGAGCGTCTCGGGGATGACAATGAGCATGATCACGAGCGTGACGAGCGCGTAAAGGAGCATCGCCCCGAAAATCCAGCGCCACGGCCCGAGCAGGAGGATCCAGCCGCCGAAGATCGGCGCCGCCGCGGGCGCGAGGGCGAAGATCATCATGACCTGGCTCATGAGCTTTTGTGCTTTGCCGCCTCCGTAGAGGTCGCGGATCACGACGCGAGAGACGATCGTCGCTCCGCCCGCACTGAGCCCCTGGAGCACGCGAAAGGCGAACAGCATCGGGAGATTGACGGCGAGAGCCGCACCGAGCGAGCCGATCGAGAACACGATGAGCGAAATACCCATGACGCGCTTGCGTCCGACGGCATCGGAGAGCGGGCCGTGGAACATGCTCATGCACGCGAAGGAGATGAGGTACAGGCTCGTAACCTGCTGCATCGCGGCCGCGTCGGTGTGGAAGTCGCCCCTCATCGCCGGGAAGCCCGGGAAGATCATGTCGATCGAGAACGGGCCGAGCATCGCGAGCATGGCCATCGCAAACGTGAAACCGAAGGTGACCTTTTCACTCCGCCCCAGGTGGAGGCGGAGCGCGGCCGTCTCGGTCGCGACTTCCTCGACCTGCTCGATCGGGCCGGTCACGTGCGAGACGTTGTCGGTGGGGTTTGCGAAAGCGACCTGCGGAATTTCTTCCGTTAGCGGCCGCGGTTCCTCGGTCGCGAGACTTTCGGCGGCGCGTTCATCGGCAAGCCGCGCAAGTTCGAGTGCGCTGGTGTCGGTTTTCCTCTGAGAATCGTCTGTCACTCGGTCAAGTTTATGGAACTCTCGCGGCCTTCCAACCCCTCTCGCACAACATCACTCATGACTTCAGTGACACTCTTGCAACACTTCACCGCACAAGCGTGACCGTCAGTCGTTGAGGCGCAGATACTTTCTGTTTCTGCTTTGCGGCGGAGCAGTCGCCTTAACTAAACCCTCGTCAACGAGCGTTCGTAGCGCCGGCCTGAGCGAGGCCGCTGGTCGCCCTGTCATGTCTTCGAGTTCACGAATAGAGCGCGCATCGTCGGTTCCTAGGCGTCGCGCTCGTTCGACTTCTTCACGCCAGTCACTGTCAGTCATGTCCTCACTGCACATCACTGAAGCAGTCACTTATATAAGTGAGAATGTCACTCGCATAAGTGAGGATTTCACTGAATCCTCCTGGTATAACCAAAATCGGGGGCCCGCGCCGATTCCGAACGCCGAAAACATTGATATCGCCGCACTTCTCAATGCGACTCGTTTTCACGGGCAGGCGAGAGAGGGAGCGCTCTAAGGTCCCGCGAGTGATGCAGCGGACCTCACGGTCGCGCACGAGCGCACTCACGCGTTGCGCGAACAGCTTGTTAAGCTCGAGCCACACATCGCAGCGGAAGAAGGAGGAAAGCCATGCGGCGTCGCGCTCTTCTTGGCGGCGGCCTTCTCGCCGCGCTCGGCGCCTCGGCCCTGTATGTGGAGCGCGACAGCATCGCTGGCCTCTTTCCGCACGAGGCGCACGTGGACCTCTTTTCCCTCGGCGTTGCCTTCTCATCCGTGCCGGATTCACTCGCGAGTGAGGTCCAGGCGCACGGCCCAGCGTCCGTTCTGCACGCCGGGTGCATCCCGGGCGTGGATCGCACGTTCGTTCAGCCTGATTCACCCCCGATCATTGCGGGCACGCGCACTCTGAGCACTGCACACGGCGCCGAGACCCTCACGGCGATCACGCGAGCGTTCCTCGAGAAAGCTTCACGACCCGCGCCCACTCCCGCGCTCACTAATCTCGATCGCTCCGCGCTCCTCGATATTTTCACCCTCACGTGGGCGCTTCCCTCCCCCATCGCGGCGCTCAGCCCCAACTGGCGTTACACGTGGCCGCGCGATACGGCCCACGTGATCGTGGCCCTCGCCGAGCGCGGCTTCGACGACTGGTCGCTGGGCCTCCTCGAGCACCTCGCACGCATCCAGCGCCCTGACGGCACGTTCGAGGCTCGCTACCGACCCGGCACTACAAGCGCGCCCGATGCCCGCTCACCGCAGTTCGATGGAATCGGCTGGTTCCTCTGGGCGGCGGCAACGCTCGCCAGGCTTGGGGTTTTGACCTCCGACGCCTCCCCCGCGACCTCGCTCCCCACTCTTAGAACGGCGCTCACCCGCGCGGCTCGCGCCGCCCTCGACGCCACGACCACCGAGAGCGGGCTTCCGAAGCCGAGCGCCGACTATTGGGAGGTACCCGAGCGGCGCCTCACCCTCGCAACGGCAGCCATGACACTCAGCGCGCTCGGGAGCGCGGCGCAGCTTTCGGCGCTGGGGTTACTTGAGGGCGAGGCAGGCGTCGGAAAGGAAACACTCGAGAGACGTGCCCGGGAAACCGAACGCGCCCTCCTGGAAACTTTCGGCCCCGGTGCCTTCCAGCGGTACGCGCGCGGCGGCGGCTTCGACGCGGGGCTGCTCATGCTCCTGCCGCCATACCAAACGCAGGAGTTTGCCGAGCGCAACCCGACGATTGCCGGCCACATCGACGAGGCTTTCGAGGCGATGCAGCGCCCCGCCGGCGGTGTCGCTCCGGGCGCGCGCTGGAAACGCGACGGCATCAGTTGGACCCCGCAAACGGCGATGTTCGCCCAGGCCTATGCCCGTCTTGGCGAGCGCGAGCGCGCTCTCGAGCTCCTCGAATGGCTCGCCGCCCACCGCACGAGCGCCGGGGCGATCAGCGAGAAAGTCCTTGCCGACGGTAGCCCCGCCGCCGTCGCGCCCCTCTCGTGGCCAGCGGCGCTCGCGCTCAGCACGCTCGAGGCGCTCGAGCATTGATGCTTCCCTTAGTCCCCGCAAGCGACCAGAGGGCGGGGCTAGAGTGGTAGATCGGGATCGATGACGACCCCACACCAAGTTTCGAGGAGAGGTCATGAACGAGAAGGCAAGTGCGCCCGATCTTCGCGCGGAACGCGTGAATTACACGAAGGGCCAACTCACCAAAACGCTCGCGGGCAACGACCCGCACGCACTGTTTGACGAATGGATGAGGGACGCGATCGAGCGCCGCGACCGTGAGGGCGATGTGCTCGAGCCCAACGCCATGGTGGTGTCCACAATTAACCCGGAGACCGATTGGCCGGATTCGCGCGTGCTGCTGCTCAAGGAGCACAAGAACAAGAAGTTCGTGTTCTTCGGCAACTACGAGTCCCAAAAAGGCCACGACCTTGACGTGAACCGCAAGGCCGCCCTGAACTTCACGTGGCTGCCGCTTCAACGCCAGGTGCGCATCCAGGGCAAGGTGCGCCGCATCAGCCCCGAGGAATCCGACGCCTACTTCGCGGTTCGCCCGCGTGGTTCGCAGATCGGCGCCTGGGCAAGCTCGCAGTCGGACGTCATCGACTCACGCGAAGACATCCAGCTCGCGAACGAGCGCGCCGAAAAACGCTTCGAAGGCAAAGACGTTCCCCGCCCGCCGCACTGGGGCGGCTGGGCACTCACCCCGCACGTGATTGAGTTCTGGCAGGGTGGCGCTTCGCGCCTGCACGACCGTATCCGCTTCACGGCCTTGGATTCGGAAGAAGGCCGCTGGCAGGTCGACCGCCTCGCTCCGTAAACATTCACCCGAGGTAACTGTGAGGGCCGGGGAGACGCTGAGCGTCTCCCCGGCCCTCTCGTGTTAGGCGACCTCGTTGAGTTCGAGCGAGGTACGCGTTCCGCCCACCTTGACGCGGAACACGGGCGCTCCCTCCTGCGGAACCCCGCGCGGAGTAAGGCTCGAATTGAACGACGAGGCAAGGCCGTCAAAATCGGTGTGGACGTGCACGCCGGGCAAAACCCCGACGGTGCACGCGGCCTTGAGGCCCTCGACCTGAACATCACCGCGGTGGACGCGGGCGATATCGACATTGATTGAGGCGCCCTTCGCGTCGAGCGCACCTGAGAACTCACCGATGCTCACCTTGGCCGCGGCACCATTCACCTCCACCGGGGAGGAGACAGCATCAAGCTCGGCCCTGACCTTGAACCCCTGGATCGAGAGAGGCGCGGTCACGGAGGAAGCCTTCACGGTGCTCGAGACCGCATCGAAGTGTGCCTCGCGTGGGACCTCCTCAAGCTCGATCGTGGTCGCGACGCTCTCGCATTCGAGGGCTGTCGTGGTGGGAAGTGAAAGCTTCACCGTGAGGCGCGGGCGCTTGCGGTGAAGAATGTCGAGCGCTTTCCGGTCAGGGCTCTTGATTGCGAGGCGCCCGAAGCGATACTTCACGCTCGTTCCCGCGGCCTCTTCGCCCTCGAGGTCGATCGTGATCTGGTTCGTGGTGTTTGTCGTGATCGCGACGTCGGCATAGTTCAACTTGAGCTCGGCACGCACATCGCCGGTGGCGTCGTAACGATAGGTTGTGGTGCTCATGGCGGGACCCTTCCTTAGATCCATCCCTTGACGGGGTTCGTGCCTTTCGGCGGGTTATCGGGGGTGAAGCCCCAGTGCTTCGTGAATGGCGAAGTGCGGGGTTCGACAACGGCATCGCGGATCACCTGGACGAGCCAGGCATTGAGACTCTGGCCCGAGGCTTCTGCACGCTTCTCCGCGCGGGCCTTGAGCCCCTCGGGCAGGCGAAGAGATACCCGCGAAATATCGCCTTCATCGAGTCCCTGATCCGCCGCGGCGGCCGATTCAGGCGCGGGAGTGGCGTCAGGATGCTTTGGAGTGACATCAAATTTGACGCCTTCGGGGGCGAGGCGCGCGCTCACGCGCTCGAACGTGAGCGACTCGCTGATCTCGGCGGTCGCCGTCGTGACCGTATCGAGAAGGGCAAGCTTGAGTAGGGGGCGGGCAAGGGGGCCCACTCGCTTCATAGCGGAGCCGAGATCGTCGCCACCGACGTTAGCGACATGCTCGAGGTCCTCAACAAGAGCGTCGGTTTACTGTGACATCTCCATAACCCAAGTATGGCGTCTTTTTGACGCCACTGCAAGGTTTTTGACGTCGTTTCTTAGGCGAAGGGGTTCCAGAACCTTCCGCCATTGACGATCGCGAGCACGATCGGCACCGCGAGCACGGCGAAGGAGAGGGCCATGATGAGCCAGTCTCGCCACGTCAGGGGCTTCTTGCCGTACCACGTGCGCCGCTTGCCGCGCCCAAAACCGCGCAGCTCCATAGCGCTCGCGACTTCCTCGATGCGGTCGAAGGCGCCGAGAAGAAGAGGGATGATCACGCCCACGATGTTCCGCGCGCGCGTCACGATCCCCGCTTTCGACGAGGTCTCGAGGCCACGCGCCTGATGCGCCTTCGAGATCGTCACGAAATCACGCTGAATATCGGGGATGTATCGAAGAGCGATCGAGACGGAGTAGGCGATCTTGTAGGGAACGCCGATGCGGCTCAGCGACTGCGCAAACTCTGGCGGGCGCGTCGTCGCGATGAACAAAAGCACGGGTGGAAGCACCGCGAAGTACTTGAGGGTCACAACGAGCTGATAAAAAAGCTGCTCACTCGTGATGTCCCAGTGCCACGGTCCATCGAGAAGCACGGTGCGTGTGCCATACAGTTCGGTTCCGTAGCCGGGCGCGAACAGAAAAATGAACACGTTGTTGAGCAGCATGAGACCGGCGATGATCACGAGCACAACGGCGAGGTCGCGCAGCTTCACGCGACTGAGAACCCACAGCACGACGTTGAGCGCGAGCATCGCCGCAAGGTAACGCGCATCGAATCCCACGAGCGCACCCACGACGCTCGCGACGGCGAGCATAAGCTTTGAAAGCCCCGAGACTCGGTGCAGGAGCCCCGGCCGATCGACGTACCCGAGAACGGACTTAGCGGGCATCACCCACCTCCCGCCTGTCGCGATCAACCGCGATCACAGCCTCGACAAACTCGCTGCGGCCAAACTCTTGGGTGCCGCCGTCACCGGTGGAAACGGGAAGTCCGACGGTTGCCGCGAGCGCGTCGAGGCTTGTGCGCACGAGGTTCGCGCGCCTCGTCACGTCATCGTCGACGAGGATTCGCGCGGGCGAAGAATCCGCGATGATCTCCCCTTCGCTCAGGACGACGGCGCGCGGCACATACTCGAGGGCAAGGTGCATGTCGTGTGTGATGAGCAGGATCGTCGTGCCCGCACGGTTGAGGCCGCGGATGAACTCCATGAACTCCGTGTAGTGCCGAAAATCCTGGCCAGCGGTCGGCTCATCGAGAATGAGGATTTCGGGCTCGAGGGCGAGCGCCGCCGCGATCGTCACGCGCTTCTTTTGGCCGTGACTGAGGGCGCTCACAGGCCACGACTTGAACGGGGCGAGCCCGCACGTCTCGAGGGCAGATTCCACGCGCCGGCGCACCTCATCCTCGTCGAGGCCGTGGGCGCGTGGGCCGAGCGCGACCTCGTCGAAAATGAGCGGCTTCGAAATCATGTGGCCCGGTTCTTGAAGCACGAAGCCCACGCGCGTGCCGATCTCGGCGATACTCAGGTTCAGAACATCGTCGCCGAGCACCTCGACGGTGCCCGCGTTCGGCTTCGCAAAACCCGTGATCGCGCTCGCGAGCGTCGATTTTCCCGCGCCGTTGTTGCCGAGGATCGCGAGCATCTCCCCGCGCCGCACCTCGAGGTCGATTCCCCGCAGCGCGTGCACGCCCTCGTGGTCTTGATCGTGGCCGTGCACCACGTGAAGATTGCGCACGCTGATGGCCGCGGTGGCGTCGGACCCCTCCCCCGGCACTTCCTGAGCCGAAACCGAGCCGAACCTCGCGGACCACTGCTCACGCCCCCACTCTCGCACCCGTGCGCATTCGCTCTCGCTCAAGCGAAGGGTCTCGAGCCGAGCGGGGTGCGCGGACGCTGACGGTTCGATCCCCGCATAGTTGAGGGCCGTGAGGTGCAGCGGGCGGCGAATGCCGTGCTCGGTGAGGAGACCGGAGGTCACGAGCTCATCCGGAGTTGTATCGGCAACGAGGCGGCCGCCGGCCATCATGAGGATCCGATCGACCCCCCTGTGCAGTACTTCTTCGAGCCGATGCTCGATGATGACGACACTCGCACCGCTCTCCCGATTGAGGTCGTCAGCCAGTTCGATCATCGCGCGACCCGTCGCCGGGTCAAGGTTCGCGAGCGGCTCGTCGAACAGGAGAATCGGCACGTCGTCCACGAGCACGCCCGCGACGGCGACGCGCTGCTTTTGCCCGCCACTCAGTTCGTGCGGCGAGTGTTCGAGAAGCTCGGTGAGGCCCACGCGTTTTGCGACCCGCTCGACGATGCTCGGCATGTTGCCCGAGGCAACCTCCTGGTTCTCGAGCGAAAAGGCGATGTCCTCCGCGACCGTGAGGGCGACGAACTGCGCGTTTGAATCCTGGAGAACCGTGCCGGCCTCACCGGCGGTGCGCACGAGCGGCGCACGCACCGGATCCACGCCACCGACCCTCACGCTGCCACTCACGCGTGCCTCGAAGCGATGCGGCACGAGGCCGTTCATTACGTGCAGCAGGGTCGACTTTCCCGAGCCACTCGGCCCCACGATCGCGACCTTCTCCCCCCAGCCGATCGTGAAGCTCACGTTCTCGACCGAGGGAAGTTTTTGGGTGCGGTAATGCACGCTCACGTCATCGAACACGATGGCGTGAGCGGCACGGTTCGCCTCGGGCGAATGGGAGGGAAGAGCCATGCGGAACGCTTAAGCGCCCACCTCGAGCGAGCCCGAGCGGGTGCGCGTCTTCGCGTACAGCGCGAGGATGATCGAGCCAAACACGCAGGTGAGAATCGCATTCGTCACGAAGGCCACGAGGCCCTGCACGATGACCTTATCGAACGGTTCGCCCATGAGCGTCACGTCGAGAATCCACGCGAGAACGCCCCATGCAACGAAGTGACCCACGATGACCGCGAGGTTGAAGCGCACGAGATCCCGGCGCGGGAACTCCCCCTCGTTTACGCGGTTACGAAGCATGAAGAAGCCCACGATGAGGCCGAATACAGCCGTCGGAATCTCCCACGAAAGCCAAATGCCGTAGCCGGTTGCGTCCGCGAGAATATGCCCCACGAAACCGGCGATGCCCGCAACGTACGGGCCATACAGGACCGCGAGAACCGCAAGGAGAGCGTACTGGAACGTGATCGATTGATTCGGCACGGGGACGGGAATCGCGACGAAGCGGCTCAGGACAAAAAAGAGGGCGGCACCGATACCGATGGCGACGACCTGCGTCACGGGAGAGACCTTACGGGTCACGGGAAGCGGTGCACTCGACGTAGGGGTTTCAGGGGTAGACATGAGGGGATCCTTTACTTTTCGACCTTCTCGAACGCGACGTGCCAGCTGTTGCCGCGCCCGAGGTGGAAGGCATTCGCGTACGAGCCACGATTGATCGCGACAGCCACGCGATCAAGGGAATTCACGTAGATGAGCGATTCGCCAACCTCGACGTGCGCGAAGCTCGGCGCATACACGAGGCTCGTCGCGTGAACGGTTTGCCCGTTATGGGTGATCGTGAGGCGCACGTAATCGCCGTGGCAAATACCGGCCTCTTCAAAAAAGGTGCGCGGGATGGACGTCCACAGCGAGCCGTAACGGTTATCGTGCGCGTCGATCGTGCCCGTGAGTGCGTTGCCCTCGATCTTCGGCGCAAGCACCGGGAGAGTCACGACCTCACTCACCTCGCGGCTCGGACCGACCTGCTCGTACGTGATCGTTCCGCTCGCGAGCCGCGCACCGGTAAACGCGTAAATGTCGCGCCCGTGGAACGTGTAGGAATGCGCCGAACCTTCGCGCCGATTGAAATGCTCGTCGATCTCGCGCAGCTCCTCGATCCCGAAAAGCTTCTCGATGTGAGTGAGGGTGCCGTTGTTCGGGGTCACGACGTAGTGGCCGGTCGACGTACGCGCCACCACGCTCAAGCGATCCGAGCCAACACCCGGATCCACGACCGAAACGAACACCGTGCCTTCGGGCCAATACGACACGACCTGCGCGAGGCGGTAGGAACCCTCCCAAATGTCATAGGGAGGAATGTTGTGCGTGACATCGTGGATGCGCAATTCGGGGTGCACGCCCGTGGCGACGCCGTACATTGCGCTCACGGCGCCATCGACGTACCCGAAATCCGATTGCAGAACGAGCGGTTTCACCGCGCACCCTCCCTCTGTTCACCTGCACTGATACCCCCACAAGGATAGCGAGCGAGGCAAGAGGCATGAAGCTCCGTGGCGAAATGTGAACACCGCCGCAGGGTGCCTGTTGACATCTGTCATTCGCACGCGTGACAAAACCCAGCGAAGCTCCTGACGTTTTCCACTACTGGGTTCGCGAGCGATCGCGAAGAGTGGAGACATGAACACGGCACACACCCCCATCACCGTCTCGAACCTGACCCGCACATACGCGGGCGCAAAGAAAAAGAAAGCCTTCACCGCGGTGGACGGCATTTCCTTTCACGTCACCGAAGGCGAGGTCTACGGCCTCCTCGGCACGAACGGCGCAGGCAAAACGTCAACTCTCGAAATCCTCGAAGGCCTCGCACCCGCCACAAGCGGGAGCGTATCGGTCCTCGGCATGGACCCCACGAAGGACCGCGCGAACGTTCGCCCCCACACGGGAACCATGCTCCAATCCGGCGGCCTGCCCACCCAACTGACCGTCGCTGAAACGATTCGCATGTGGGCAGGAACGTGCTCGCGGCCGATGCCCCCAGAGCGGGCCCTCGACGCTGTCGACCTCACGCACCGCGCGAAGGTCAAGGTCGGCTCGCTCTCCGGCGGTGAACAGCGCCGCCTCGACCTCGCCTGCGCCCTCGTTGGGCAGCCCTCGATCCTCTTCCTCGACGAGCCCACGACCGGGCTCGACCCCGAATCGCGCCGCCGCGTATGGAGACTCCTCGAGAACCTCAAAACGCAAGGGGTCACGATGATCCTCACGACCCACTACCTTGAGGAAGCCGAGCGCCTCTGCGATCGAATCGGGATCATGCACCGAGGAGCAATCGTCCTCGAAGGCAGCCTGCGAGACATCGTCTCCACGGAAGCATCGGTGATCCGCTTCGGCATCGGGGACGGGTCCGACGCCGCCGGCGCCTCCACCGCCCCTCAGCCTCCCGCCCTTGCCGGCGCCCAGGTCACTCGCTCCGGCTCCACGTACGAAGTGCGAACCGATCACCTTCAGGAGCACTCGCTCGCCATCTTGCAGTGGGCGCGAAGTGAGCGCCTCGCCCTGCGCGACTTCTCCGCGACCCCCGCATCCCTCGAGACCGTCTTCATGCGCGTGGCAGGCGAACAGAACTGACGGGCGCGCAGCAGACACCAAAGCTTCCACCGAAAGGACACCCCATGACCACGGCAACAGCCACAGCACATTCCACACCCCGCTCGAGCCGCCTTTCCCGCACGATTGCCCTCGCGCGCGCCGAGCTCACGCAGTTTTTGCGCAATCCCACTCTCCTGTTCATGGCGCTTCTCTTCCCCCTTGGCCTCACGGTCGCCATGTTCGTGCTCAGCTCCACGGGCGGCGGCGAGGCCTTCGCCGCCTCGCTCGCTCTCGAAACGTCCGTGCTTATGACGATGCTTCTCGTCGTGTACTACTCGGTTCTCTCGATGTCGACCACTCGGCGTGACGAGAAGGTCCTCAAGCGTCTGCGCACCGGAGAGGCGAAGGACTCGGATATTCTCGTGGCGATTGCTGCCCCGAGCTCCCTCCTCGCCGTCGTGTTGATGGTGCTCGCCCCAATCCTCCTCATCGTTCTCGGTGCTCCCGCACCAGTCAACGTCGTTCCTCTCATCGTCGCTGTCCTCGGCGGGATCGCCGTGAGTGCGGCACTCGGATTCCTCACAAGTGCCTTCACGATCAACGCCGAAGCCGCCCAGATCACCTCGCTGCCCGTCATGATCCTCGCGATTGCCTCCCAAAGCACCTTCCGCGCGCTCATGCCCGAACAGGTCACGCGCATCATCGACCGCACACCCTTCGCGCTCATGGGGGACCTCGCACACCTGGCATGGTCGGGAACGACGGTCACCGGTGGGTTCGAGCCGCTCGAATCCGGCGCGGCGCTCGCGGCGGCAACCGCCCCCATGCTCATGCTCGCGCTGTGGGCCGTAGCGCTCCTCGTGCTCGTGCCGAGGGTCATGAAGTGGGAATCTAACCGGTAAACCGCCGACTACGACCCGTGGGACACTGGTGGGGCTTCTCTCGGCCCCGCCAGCTTCCCCTTTTCCGCCAACGAACAGAGGACACCGCATGAGCACCGCCACGGGCGATCACACCGCAGAACCGGCGCGCGTTCGCAGCATGGAGAAATACGCGCTCTACACGAAGTGGTCCGTCGCGCTTGCGGCAGTTTTCACTTGGTTCCTCTTTGCCATCCCCAGTATCACGGCAACAACCTCGAAGCATGCGGGCCTCACACCTCTGCTGTGGGCAGTCGGCACGGCCGCCCTCACGCTCCTCGTGAGCATCACTCTCCTACGCGAACCCGCATTCGAACTATTTCCTGAAAGACGGGGACGCGCGCGTGGAGCGAGGGTCAGTTTCATTCTGGTGCTCGTGAGCTGGATCGTGTGCATCCTCGTGTCCGTCCTCGCGCCCGTTTCGATCGGGGCGTGGGCAAGCGTCTACGCGATTCTGTGCACCGCGCTCTTTGCACTCGCCCACGCGCCGTGGATGCGGCACAAGTGGATCGCCGTCACCGTCGCTGCCCTTCTCACGTGCGCAACGCAGCTCAGGATTGACGCCAGCACCGCCCTCACGTCAATCTGCATTCCCCTCATCTTCCTCACCGCCACCCTCTCCGCCTTCTGGGGCCTCGACGTTTTGCGCGACGCTGACCGCGCCCGTCAGCTCGATGCCGAACTCCACGTCAGCGCGGAACGACTCCGCTTCGCCCAAGAACTTCACGACACGATGGGTCAGAGGCTCGCGGCGATCAGCCTCAAAACACAGGTGGCGACCGCCCTCGTCGAACGTGGCGATAGAAACGCCATGAAGGAACTTCGCGAACTCCAGGAACTCGTGAAGGACAGCACCGCCGACATGCGCGCCGTCGCCCACGGCTACCGGCGCATCAATCTCGCCACCGAAATCGCCGAAGCCCGTGCGCTCCTTGGCGCCTCACACATCAACGTCCGCGTCGACGGCGACTCCCTCGACGTTCCCGACAACCGTCGAGAAGACGCCGCCTGGTTCGTCCGCGAAGCCACCACCAACGCCCTCCGCCACTCCCACGCCACGAGTGCGTGCCTCACTCTTGCCGAGGACAGCGTGGCGATGACGAACGACGGCGCGCTCGAAAGCCCCGGCCCACTCTCGGGTCTCGAGTCGCTCCGCCGCCGCGTGGCCGTAGCGGGCGGAAGCATCACCGTCGAGCATGACGCCCCGCACTTCACCGTGCGGCTATGCTTCGACGAGGGGCCGGCGAGTGTCAGACCCGCCCCCACCCACACACCCGAGGAGAGCGCATGATCCGCATCGCCATCGCCGACGATGAAACCCTCGTTGCCTCTTCCCTCGCGACCCTGCTCGGGCTCGAAGAGGATTTCGAGATCGCCACCGTGTGCGGCTCGGGCGAGGAGATACTCGAGTGGTGGGCCCGAGACACCGGCGGCGCCGACGTTCTCGTGTGCGACCTGCAGCTTGGCGGGATCGACGGCATCGAAACTGCGCATCGCGTGCGCGAGAAACACCCCGGTGTGCAGGTGCTTATCGTGACGAGCCACGCACGGCCCGCAGCCCTCAAGCGCGCGCTCGAACGCGGTATCGCGGGATTCCTCCCGAAAACGTCGGACGCGAAAGAGTTCGCCGCGGCCATCCGCACCGTCCACGCCGGACGGCGCTACCTCGACCCCGAAACAGCGGCCCTCGCGATCAACCAGGGCGACAGCCCCCTCACGGTCCGCGAGCGGGAACTACTTGAACTAGCGGGGCGGGGCCTTTCCATCGACGACATCGCCTCCGAAGCGCACCTCGCGGCCGGAACCTGCCGAAACTACCTCTCGAACGCGATGGCAAAAGTTGGTGCGGCCAACCGCTTCGAAGCCTTCACCGTGGCGCGCGACCGCGGCTGGCTCTCGTCATGAGCACGTTGCCGGGCAGGGAGTGCCGGTTCCACGGCTTTGAGAGGGGAGCAAACAGACTAGAGAGCCCCTTCAGGTGTCGTAGCGTCGCTTTTCTCCCCCAGGAATTAAGGCAAAACCAGGGAGGGGCCCCGCGCCGCAGCGCGAGACCCCTCCCGTTTAAGCCCTAGGGCTCAGCGGATCATGCTCAGGCGTCGGCCTGGCCGTCACCTTCAGCCTCGGTTGCAGGCTTAGCGTCCTTGGCGGACTTTGCAGCCATCATGCCGCCAGCGGCGAGCAAAGCCGCGGCGCCTGCGGCGACCGGAGCGGCCTCGAAACCGGTGCGCGGAAGCGGACCACGGTTGTTTTCTGCATCCTTCTTAACCTTCTTGACCGGCTTCTTCGGCTGCTTCTTCTCCGGCTTCTTGGGAGCGGGCGCAACCGGAACAGCCGCGTCGCTCGGGTCCTTGCCGGGCGCAGGCTGTGCCGACGGCTCCTCGGGCTTGGGCTCCTCGGGCTTCGGCTCTTCCGGCTTCGGCTGTTCCGGCTTCGGCTCGGGCTTGGGCTTGGGCTCTTCCGGCTTAGGCTCGGGCTTCGGCTCCTCAGCCTCATCCCAAATCGGCAGAACCTGCACGACCGTCGGGCGCGGGCCGGTCTGGTTGTACTCAGGGAAGAAGGAGTGCTGCTCGCTGAACTTGCCATCTTCACCCGGGTGCTGAACCGACACGAATGCCGAGTAGTCCTCGTCGCGAACGATCGGGCCACACGTCTCTGCCTCGCGAGGCACAGAGAGGAACTGCTCGACGTTGCCGCGCATGTCTCCCTCGAGGGTCACGCGGAACAGGCCATCGTTGTAGCCGATCCCGCTCGGGGCACCGTCGGTCGAAATCCAGAGGTTGCCCACAGAGTCGAACGCGAGGTTGTCCGGGCAGGAGATCGGCGAGACCGACTTCGGGTCGACATTGCCGTAGAAGGTCTGGTCGCCACCGTTCGGGTCGCCGGCCACGAGGAGAAGGTTCCACGCGAACTCGGTGCTCGTCTGGTCACCCTGCTCGTCGAGCTCGAGAACCTGACCGTCGCGATTCTTCTGGCGCGGGTTCACTTCATCCACCTGGAAGATCTCGCGCTTCGAGTTGTTCGTGAGGGCCGCGTACACCTTGCGCGAGTGGTGCGAGGGCTCGACGTCCTCGGGACGGTCCATCTTGGTGGGCTCCACCTTGTCGGCAGCAGTGCGGGTGTTGACCGCGATCTCTTCGACAGTCATGCCCTCAACCTGCGACTCGCCGCCCAGGATCAGCGGGACCCATTCGCCGGTGCCGTCGAACTGACCGTCCGAAGGAACGGCACCGCTGCCGTCGATTTCTTCCTTGGGCGAGTTGCCGTAGAAGCGCGCGACGTAAAGGTCACCCTCGCTCAGGAGAGTCATGTTGTGCTTGCGATCGCCCTCGACGTACTTCTCCTTCGAGACGAACTTGTACATGTACTCGAAGCGCTCATCGTCACCCGAGTACACCACTGCGCGGCCGTCCTCGGCGATGATGACGTTCGCGCCCTCGTGCTTGAAACGGCCGAGTGCCGAGTGCTTCTTCGGGGTCGAGGTGGGATCCCACGGGTCGATCTCGATGACGTAACCGAAGCGGTTGACCTCATTCTCGTAGCCGTGGTTGGTCGCGTTGAAACGGTCCTCAATCATATCGAAGCCGTACACGGTCTCGCCCGAGCCGAGCCCGAGGCGGGCGTTCGACTGAATGTTCTCATCGGCAACGAAGTAGCCGTGGAAGTTTTCTTCGCCCGAAAGGAGCGTGCCCCACGGGGTGAGGCCACCCGAGCAGTTCGCGAAGGTGCCGAGGATCGTGCGGCCCTTGGGGTCGTCCTTCGTTATCACGAATTCGGAGCCCGCGGCGGGGCCGGTGAGTTCATACTCCGTGTCGAGGAGGAAGCGGCGGTTGAGCTTTCCACCCTTCACGTAGGTGTAGGGCGACTTGCGGTCCTTGCGCTCGAGCTCCACGACGGTGAGCCCCTGCGCAGCCATCGTGATGGCGACCTGGTCTTCCTTCATCATGTCCTCCGGGAACATGATGTTCGCGTTCGTGTACTCGTGGTTCACGAACATGACGGCGCGCAGGCCATCCGAGCCGGGGATCTCCTGGATCTCCGTGTAGTCGTTGTTGTACCCGAACTGCTTCGCCTGGGCTTCGGGAGTCTGGTTGTTCCAGTCGAACTCAGGCGAGTCGTCGAAGAGGGGGTCGCCCCACTTGATGACGGGCTCCCAGCGGTAGCCCTCGGGCACGTTGAATTCGTCGACATCCTTGTTGACGGGGGCGATGGGGGTGAAGCGGAGCTTCGAGCCGTTCGGCGCTTCGGGCGCCGAGCCGATCGTGGGGTTCGGGGCGCTCGGGTCGGCAGCGAAGGCGGCCTGACCCATGCCCTGCGTACCGCCGGCGGCGATCACGAGGGCGCTTGCGGCAGCACCGCCGAGGAGCGAGCGGCGGCTGATCGCGGCGGAGACGATGTCACCGATGTAGGAGTTGTTGCTCGTATTGCATGCGGGCTTCGCGCACTGGTTGTCGCACTTGAGTGCGCAGGTCACTGCGGAACGCTTGCCGCGAACGTGATCCTTCATGAGGAGCGGGAGGTGGAGCACCATTGGAGGCATCCCTTCAATGTGGTTGGTGATCGGACGCAGTTACAGTGCTCTACGCGAGGGACCAACATCCGCAATAAAAGTGACGCCCACGTGAATTTTTTTTCAAAGAACAGTCAAGACATGCGCGTTCCGCCCGCAACGAGGGGCGGATGAAGCACCTACCTACACCCTCACGAAGAAGACACAGGCGGGCGGCGAAAAAGTCCCTGGAAGAGTCGCGGCGCCGTGCGCGGGGTCGCATCGCGCACCTCAGCAAGCGCGGGGATGCGCTTCGCGAGCGCCTTCTCAATGCGCAGGTGGAGCGTCACTTCGGACAGTTCGCAGCCCTTGCACGCCCCCGCAAACTCGACACTCACCACCGGCCCGGCATCGCCCCACTCGACACCAACGATGTGCACTTTTCCGCCGTGCGAGGCGATGTAGGGCGCGAGGTCACCGTCAATCACATCGGTCGCGGCAAGACGCACGGCCTCGACGCGCCTGTCCACCCCGATTTGAGACTCAAACTCCGCGAGGTGGGGCGCCGCCTCGGCAATCATGAGCGCAAGACCCTCGCGAACAGCCTCGGCATCGTTGCGCCAGGAATATCCCGCGCGCAGCCACACCCAGAGTCCGTGAGGCTCCGCCACGATTCGTTCAAGCTGCGGCAGTGCCTCGGCAATCGGCTCCCAGCCAAGCGGCAACGACGCCCCCTGCACGCTCCACCTCAGCGCTCGCTCCGCCCCGGTCACGCTCGTCGGAGCGGGGGTGGCATGGCCAAGACTTGGCACGGCACGCTGGGAGTGGTCGGGCAAAGCGTGAGGTCCGACGCTTGCCGGGGAACCGTCGGAACCCACGCCCACTACAGCGCTCCCACCGCGAGCTTCGCGATAAACGCTCCCACCCACGCGAGCGCGAACATGTAGCAGAAGGCGAGGGCGGGCCATGTCCACGAACCGGATTCGCGACGCAACGCCGCGATGGTACTAGTGCACTGCAGCGCGAACACGAAGAACACGAGGAGCGCGGCTATCGTGCCTGGCGTGAAGAGGAGCTGGCCTTCGTGCGGTCCGGGACCCCACGTGAGAGAGGAGAGAGCATCGCCGGGGTTTTCTGGATCGGACGCACTCGCGATCTGCCCGAGCGTCGAAACGAACACTTCGCGCGCGCCGAGCGAGGCCACGACACCGACGCTCACGCGCCAATCGAAACCAAGGGGCTCGAACACGGGCTGGACGGCCTTGCCGAGGCCCGCACCGTAGGAATGCTCAAGCTGGTAGGTCGCCACGGCCGCCGAATCGGACTGGTCGATGCCCGCGGCCGCGAGCTCCGCATCGCCCACGGCCGGGAGGTTGAGCAGCGCCCACAACACGAGTGTGAGCAGGAGGATGATGCGTCCCACCTTCGTGAGAAAGCCCTTCACGGGAATCCACGTGTTCGTCACGAGCTCGCGCACCGTTGGGATGCGGTAGGTAGGCATCTCCATGTAGAAGGGGAGGTTTGCCCGACCGCGCCCAAAAATCTTCGAGAACACCCACGCCGAGCCCATCGCAGAGCATGCCCCGAGCACGTACAACCCAAAGAGCGCCGCGCCCTGCGCGCCGATCACTCCGCCGAGGCGGGCATCGGCCGGGACCAGCATCGCAATCAACATCGTGTACACGGGAAGGCGTGCCGAGCACGTCATGAGAGGGATCGTAAGCATCGTCGCGAGCCGGTCGCGGGCCGACGGCAGCGACCGCGTCGCCATAATCCCGGGAATCGCACACGCGAGGCTCGAGAGCATCGCGACGAACGCCCGGCCCTCGAGGCCGGCGCCTGCCATGACCCGATCCATGAGGAACGCCGCTCGCGACATGTAGCCGGACGCCTCGAGGATAGCGAGCGCGAAGAACAGCAGGAAAATCTGAGGAACGAACGTGAGCACTCCGCCCACGCCACCGATCACGCCATCGGCCACGAGACCCGCGAGCCAGTCGATACCAATGTGTTCGCGCGCGACATCTCCGAGGAACGCGAAGCCCTCTTCGATCCAGCCCTGAATGGGAGCAGCGACCGTAAAAATGAGCTGGAACAGCGCAAACATCGCCGCAAAGAACACGAGGCTGCCCCACACGGGATGCAGCAACACCGCATCGAGCTTGCGGGTGCGGGCGTGGGTGCCGGGCGCGCGATAGTGCGCGGCCTCGAGCACCGAAACGATCCACGCAGCGGAGCCCTTCGGGTTGGTGGGAGCGGCAACGGCAGGACTTGGCCAGTCCTCTTCCGACGCAAGCTCGGCTTTCAGCGCGTCGAGCTCTCGGTGGTTTCCGGCCGTCACGACGAGAACGCGGTGGCCAAGCGCCTTCGACAGTGCCGCGACGTCCACGCTGCCGCCGCGCGAGAGGAATTCGTCGGCATGGGTGAGCGCCACAAGGATCGGCAGACCCGTGCGCTGAAGCTGTGCGATGAGCCCGAGCGAGCGGCGCATACTCGTCGCGTCAAGCACCGCGATGAGCGCATCCGCGCGGCTTTCATCGCTGAGCGATTCGAGAACAACCTGTTCATCGGGGCTGATGGGGTCGAGCGAGTAGGTGCCCGGCAAGTCCTCCACCTGGGCATCAATTCGCGCGCCGGAAGCGTCCTGCACTTCGACGCTACCCACGAACCTGCTGACCGTGACGCCCGGGTAGTTCGCGACCTTCGCCCGCATGCCCGTGAGGGCGTTGAACACCGTGGATTTACCGGCATTCGGGTTACCCACGAGCGCAAAACGGCGCACACCGCTCTCTGGCGGCGCTTCCGGCGCCGCATCGTGGCAGGTCATGCTGCCTTCTTCTCGACAGTGTTCGTGTCGTGCTCATCCCCGACGTGCACGAGGATGCGTGCCGCGTCGCGCTTTCGAAGGACGATTTCGCAATCGGCAACGCGGAACACGAGCGGGTCACGCATGGGCGCCTTGCGCACGAGCTCGACCTCGAGACCCGGGTGGAAGCCCAGGTCAAAGAGGCGGCGGCACAGAACAGAGTGCGAGTCGCGATACGCCGCGATGATCGCCGTGACTCCCTTCGGCACATCGCTCAAGGCGATCGTCGAAGCGAAGGGACAGTCGAGGGTGCACACGAGCGCACGCGAGGTTAGCTCGTTGGCGAGCGACGTCATCTCGGGATAGGCAACTGACATATTTGCAAGGTTAGCATTGCCTAATCTAACTAGGAAGGGACGTGGGGCACGCCACCGTCGGACCGAAGCACCCCCGGGCAGTGCCGCAGATCTGAATACTCAGTGAACGAGCTGCAACATTTCACCTCCTGCCTTGCCGTAAATTCCCCGCCATTGGTTTTCTTAAAGAGGTTTTAGAAAACCGTTCACTTCTGCCACTCTCCGAAACCCCTTACCCACAAAGGAGACCATCATGGCCACATCCCCGATCGCCCGCCGCTCCCTCCTCGCCGCTGGCGGGGCCGCCTTCGCCGCCGCCGCCGCAGGATGCGGCGGAGGGAACAAAGCCGCCGTCAAGGACGCCACGAACGAAATTGGCGACGACCCGAAAAAGATCAAAGGCACGATCACCTACGCCTACTGGGACATCAACCAAGAGGCGATGCTCAAAGACGTGATGAAAGCCTTCAATGAGAAGTACCCGAACGTCAAGGTTCAGCTGAACATGGTGCCGTTCAAGGACTACTTCACAAAGCTCCGTGCCCAAGCCTCCTCCAAGGCCCTACCCGACGTGTTCTGGATGAATGGCCCGAACTTCCGCTCCTACGCAGAAAACGGCCAGCTCGCCTCCCTCAAAGCCCTCGTCGACGACGGGCTCATCGATCCGAACAAATACCCGAGCGCACTCGTCGACATGTACACGGTCGACGGCGAACTCTTCGCGACGTGCAAAGACGTCGACTGCGTAGGTATCTGGTACAACAAGAAGCTCTTCGACCAGGCCGGCGTTGCCTACCCGGACGAAACCTGGACACTCGACACCTACAAGGAAAAAGCACTCGAGCTCACCGACAAGCTTCCCGACGGCGTGTGGGGCTGCGCCGAGGTGTTCTCCCGCACGGCGTCCTACTACCACTCGATCGCCATCAACGGCGGATGGGTGATCTCCGACGACAAAAAGAAATCCGGCTACGACGACCCCAAGACGATCGAGGGCGTGAAATTCTGGCGCGACCTCATCGACATTGGCGCATGCCCCAGCCGAGAGTTCCTTGCCGAAAACTCGTGCTACGGCATGTTTGAAGGCGGTCAGGTGGCCATGCAGTGGTCGGGCAACTGGCGCGTTGGCGCGCTTATCGGCTCCTCCGTGAAGGACGACTGTGCCGTCGCGTACCTCCCCGGCGGCGACGACCGCAAGACGGCCGTGCATGGCCTCGGCCACGTGATCTCTGCGAACACCGAGAATCTCGCTGCCTCCCAGGCCCTCGTGACCTTCCTCGCGGGTGAAGAAGCAGCAAAGATCAGCGCTGAATCCGGCATCGCGCTCCCCGCGCTCGAAGGCACCCAGGACCCATACGTCGATGCCCAGCCCGGCTACGACCTCGACGTTTTCGTTGACCAGGCAGAAAACTACGCCGTGCCCTTCCCCGTCTCGAAGACCTGCCCCGAATGGGAAGAGCTCGAGGGGGAACACCTCTCGAAGGTTTTCGACGGGGAGATCTCCGCGGAAGAAGGCTGCAAGGCACTCGCGAAAGCCATGAACGAGGTGCTCAAGAAGGAAAATAGCTAGACCTTCGAGCGCGGCGCACGCGCAGTGGCCCGCCTCCCCAACCGAGGAGGCGGGCCATGTGCATATAAGGAGGTACCGCATGCGGCATGCGACCGTCGGGAGCCCACGCCCACACCGGGCTTAGGCGCGCACCTACCCCTTCACCGAGCCCTCCGTGAGGCCACCGCGCCAGAAGCGCTGCAGTACAAGGATGAGGATCGCGAGTGGGATCACCGACAGCAGCGCGCCACCGGTCGTGAGCTGGAAGAACTCCGGCAAACGGTCCGTTTGTGCGCGCCAGTTATCGAGGCCCAGAGTGATTGGGTAGAGCTTCTCGTCGGCAAGCATCACGAGGGGCAGGAAGTAGTTGTTCCAAATCGCCACGAATTGGAACAGCAGGATCGTCACCACCGCCGGCGTGAGCTGAGGAAGGGCAAGCCTGTGGAACAGCCCAATCTCGCTCACGCCGTCGAGACGCCCCGCCTCGAGCATCGAATCCGGAACGGCCGCACTCGCGTAGATTGACGCGAGGAACAGACCGAACGGGCTCACGAGCGAAGGAATAAGCACGGCCCAATACGTGTTTGTGAGCCCCACGCTCGAGAACAGGAAAAACAGCGGGAGCGCGGTCGCGGTGCCCGGCACGAGCACGCCACCGAGCACGAACGCGTACACGGCCCTGCGGCCGGGGAAGCGGTATTTCGCGAGCGCATACCCCGCGGCGACCGCGAGGTAGGTCGCGAGCACCGAGCCCACTCCCGAATACAGAAGTGAGTTGAGCGCCCAGCGCGAGAAGATCCCGCCATTGGCCGTGAACACAGCCTTGAGGTTGTCGAACAGCAGGAATTCTTTGCCAAACCAGAAGCCGCTCGTACCAAACAGGTCCTCGGTCGACTTCGTCGCGTTCACGATCACCCAATAGACCGGCACGAGGAAGTACATCGCGACGATCGCCAAAAGCGCCGTCACAATGATCGTCGTCGCCGGCTTGCGGCCAGCCGAGCGGGCACCAGAACGCTGATCCCGCTCAAGGCGCACAGCCTGCTTCTTCCTCGAACGTTCGCTGACGTGCGTCGTTTGCGTGGCGCTCATCGCTTCCTCTCCGCCCACGAGGAGACCCCGAGAGCAATGGCCGAAAGAACAAAGGCCGAGACCGCGATGATCACGGCCTGCGCGGCCGCCATCCCAACCTCGTTGTATTGGAACGCGTACGCGTAGGCGCTCATATTCGGCGTGTACTCGTTCGTGATACCCGAGCTCATCGTCATCAGTAGGCGAGGCTCCGCGAACAGTTGGAGCGTGCCGATGATCGAGAAGATGATCGTCAGCAAAAGCGCCGGCCGAATGAGTGGCAACTGAATGGAGGTCACGATCTTCAAGGGGCCGGCCCCGTCGATGCGAGCGGCCTCGTACAGCTCACCGGGAATGGCCTTGAGCTGGGCGATGATGATGAGCATGTTGTAGCCCGTATACGTCCAGGTCACGATGTTCGCGATGGACCACAGCACCATGTCCGGGCTCAGGAAATCGGCCTCAATTCCCACGAGCTGAAGCGCATCAACAATGGGGCTCAGCCCGGGGATGTACAGGAACGACCAGAGGATAGTGGCGATCACGCCCGGAATGCCGTAGGGCAAAAAGTAGGCGCTTCTAAAGAATCCCGGCCATTTCGCCGCGGCACTTTCGAGAAGGAGCGCGAGGATCGTTGCGGCGACGATCATGACGCTCACCTGCACGACGCCAAAGAGGATCATGCGCCCGATCGAGGCCACAAAGTTCTGGTTCGCGAGCGCGGCGATGTAGTTATCGAAGCCAGCGAACGAAGTCTCGATACCTCCCTCGCCGAGGAGGCCGTGGCGCTCCACGGTCGTGAAGCTGTAGCCAACCGCCATGATGATCGGCACCACCATCGTGCCGATAAACAGCACCAAAAACGGTGCCATAAGTACCCAGGGTGCCCACTTTGATTTCATCGCGCCTCCTCCGCGTTGAGGCCCATGCCTTGCATAATCTCGGTGATGTCTTTCTGCGTGACCGCAAGGAGGTCCACGAGGGGCTGCTCACCGTTGATCGCTTTCGTCATTCCGGTGCCCACGACGTCCATGAAGCGCTGCATAAGCGGCGCCCACGTCCATTCGAGGTTCTGCCCCTCGGCCATGGGCACCATGACCTCTTCGTTGTAGTTTTGGCCCGAGAAGAACTCTGATGGTTGCGTGCGTGACTCACCGATGTAGTCCGCCGACGGCGACCAGCCGATACCGCAGTTCTCGATCATCGCGTCGATTCCCTCGGGGCTCGTGCACATCCACGTGCAGAATTCGAGCGCCTCGGCCGGGTGCTTACTCGTGGAGAGGATTGCCGCTGACGAGCCGCCGTGGGCTCCCGAGGCGTAGCCATCACCCCACGTTGGCATGGGCGCGACGGCCCACTTACCTTTGGCGCCAGGCACCGCTTCGATAAGGGCGTCGCTCCACGATCCGGAGATCGTGCTCAGCACCTTGTCGTCACCCGTGGCCGCCATCCACGGCGTCGAAAACGCGCCGTATCCGGTTCCAACGAGGTTGTCGGCGAGGATGCCATCCCAGAACTCGGCGACCTTGAGCGATTTCTCGTCGGTCATGTTGATGACCCATCCATCGCCCTCGGGCTTGAACCACGTGGCACCCGCCTGCATGGCCCACATGACGAAGTAGGAACCGTCGCTCGGATCGAGGGTAAAGATCGTCTTACCCGCATCCTTGACGGCGCCCGCGACCTCGCGGAACTCGTCCCATGTGGACGGCGGCGTAAGGCCAAGCTCCTCTTCGAGCACTTCGCGATTGTAGAAGTTTGCGACGGGGCCCGTGTCTTGCGGAACGGCCCACACGGACTCGCCCACTTGCGCTTGCGCGAAAGCGCCCGGATCAAATTTGTCTTTGACGATCCCGTAGCGAGAGAGGTCCACGAGGGCGCCCGCGAGCGCGAACTCGGGGACGGAGCGGAGCTCAACCTGCGCAATGTCGGGGCCACCCCCTGCGGCTACAGCGGAGAGAATTTTGGCGTAGCCGCCACTTCCGCCGCCGGGAATCCATGAGGCTTCCACGTGGATGCGGTCCTGGCTCTTGTTGAATATGTCAGCGACTTTTTGAAGGTCTTTGACCCATGCCCAGTAGGTGAGCTTTACGCGATCCTTCGACGGTGGGATTGTGGCTTCGGCGTTAACCGAGCCGGGGTTTGGTGGGGCGCAGCTCGCGAGGGCACCCGCGAGTGCGGCGCCTGTTCCGGCGAGCGCAGTACGCCGGGTGATGGGTTTCATGGGACCTCCTTGTCGATCCGCAACGGTGCGGCCCTCGACGTCGGGTCGGCCAGCACCCATGCGGCCTGCTTCACATTTCATCATACGCTCACCCTTCGAGACCTGGGTAAACGCCACGCCATCCAACCGAAAAGGCCGAAGAAAGGGGCCGCGGCGTCGCTAGTTTTGACGCGCTTGACGGGCTGCTTCCACCCCGAAAACCGAGCAGCTGAAAGAATGGGGTCATGGCTGAATTGGTGGATGTCGCGCCCGGAGTCCTCGTGCACACCTCGCGCAACGAGTCACTCAATAGCGTTGTGCTCGCCTCGATCAGCGAGGCGATGCTCATCGATCCGGGATGGGAGGTCGATGAGCTCGACGGCATCGCCGACCAACTGGACGAACGCGGCCTGAGCGCCCTTTCGGGCTTCGCCACCCACGCCCACCACGATCACGTCCTATGGCATCCGGCGTTTGGCGATGTCCCACGACTCGCCTCTGAAGCAACCGTGCGCCTTGTCGAAGCCGATCGCGAACACCTCCTCGAGCGCGCCGCTGCGGACGATCCAGGTCTCGATTCCCGGCCCGACATCGCCGGGCTGCTCGGCCGGCTCTACCCCACCCCACAGGCTCCGGCCGATGCCCACCGCACATGGCTCCCAAAGGGTGCGGCACCGGACGGTTTCGAGCCCGAATTGCTCACTCACGACGCCCACGTCCCGGGCCACACAGCGCTATGGCTACCCGACCAGCGCATCCTGATCGCGGGCGACATGCTCTCGAGCATCGAGCTCCCTCAGCCCGATCTCGACGGCTACGACTATCGCGCACGCGTGCTCCAAAAGCGCAGCTTCGACCCTTTCCACGCCTACCTCGATGCACTCTCGCTGCTCGAGCCCTACGCACGTGAGGCGCGACTCGTCATTCCTGGCCA
The DNA here is from genome assembly GCF_001807345.1 of Dermabacter sp. HMSC06F07. Lineage (NCBI taxonomy): Bacteria > Bacillati > Actinomycetota > Actinomycetes > Micrococcales > Dermabacteraceae > Dermabacter > Dermabacter sp. HMSC06F07. The sequence continues at coordinate 110,832 of NZ_KV788583.1, read as the reverse complement.
CGGCCCCCTTGGCACCGATGCGCTCGACAGGCTCGAGCGCGATCGGGCCTATCTCGCGTCGATTCTCGAGGGCGGTGATCCCCGTGATGAACGCCGATCGATGCCGCGCATGGAGGCGTGGCACGCGCGCCTTCGGGAGGCAGTAGGGCGCGGGTAACCGTCGGACCCTTCTTCCGCGTGGAGAAAATTCGCAGGCATGCGGAAAGCAGGGAAATAGCGCAGGTATCTACACGTCGATTACGCGAGGCACAATAGGGAAACCCCCGGCCTGCCTTCACGAGGCACAACCGGGGGTCAATCCCTTTACCCTTATCCCCGCACGACGAGATCCCACTTTGCGGGATCCGTGCGCGATGCATTAAGGCAACTACGTCTGCCTTGAAAAAACCGGGAAATAGGCTCACGATTGGCTGTATTTCCTGCAATTCCCCTCGGAAGCGCAACAAACTGCCTGGTCAGCGCCTTGAGAGGGTCGCGAAATATTACGCGAGTCACACGACCCGCACACTCCTTCGCACCGCTCACGCCCCTTATGCATTGCCTGCCCGTTCACCCGCACGTCCTGCGCGAGGCCGACGCCACCCACCCCAAGAATGTGCTAACTTCATCAATACGTGGCCCGGCTCACGCGAATAACGTGACCTCTGAAACCTCAAGCTGCAATGGACCAAAGTCCCGCCTACGCTTAAAGCGTCACAGACTCAACGCTGGTCTTTTCGGCGTTTTCGCCGCGGGCCAGACGAACATCCGCGAAAGGGATGAAACTCCATGGCGAAAAAGACACTCGCCCAGCACACCGTCGATCAACTCGTTGCTATGGGCGTCGAGCGCATTTACGGCGTTGTTGGCGACTCCCTCAACCCCATCGTGGATGCCGTGCGCACGACCAAGGGCATCGAATGGATCCACGTGCGCAACGAGGAGGCCGCGGCTTTCGCGGCAGGCGCCGAGGCCCGCGTCACGGGCAAGCTCAGCGTGTGCGCCGGCTCGTGCGGCCCCGGCAACACGCACCTCGTTCAGGGCCTTTACGACGCCCACCGCGACTCCGTCCCGGTTCTCGCGATTGCCTCGCATATCCCGAGCGAAAAGATTGGAACCGGCTTTTTCCAGGAGACCCACCCCGAGCTTCTTTTCAACGAGTGCTCGGCCTTCTGCGAAATGGTCAATTCGGGCAACCACGGCGCGCAGATGCTTCATAACGCCGCGCAAACCGCGCTCGCGAAGAAGGATGTTTCGGTCCTCGTGATTCCCGGCGACATCACCAGCCAGGAGGTCACGATTGAAGCGACCCGTACCCTCACCACGACCTTCGGCGCGATACAGCCGCAGGCCTCGGTCGTCGAGGACCTCGCCCGCCTCGCGAACTCGGCTAAGAAGATCACCCTCTTTGCCGGGGCCGGTATCGAGGGGGCGCGCGCGGAAGTCCTCGAGCTCGCCGACACCCTCAAGGCGCCCATCGGACACGCTTTCGGCGGCAAAGAATTCATCCAGTACAACAACCCGTTCGACGTGGGCATGAGCGGCCTACTCGGCTACGGCGCCGCCTACGAGGCAACCCACGAGTGCGATCTTTTGATCCTGCTCGGCACGGACTTCCCGTACTCGGAGTTCCTTCCCCGCGAAGGCAAGCCGAAGGTTGTGCAGATCGACGCCGATGGCTCCCGTCTCGGCCGCCGCGTGCCCCTCGATCTGGGCGTGCACGGCGATGTGGCCCTCACGATCCGCGCGCTGCTGCCCCAGCTCAAGCAGAAGAAGAACCGCTCGTTCCTCAACTCGATGCTGCGCAAGCAGGAGAAGGAGCTCACGCACGTCGTCAACTCGTACACGAAGCGGGCGTCGCGCCTCAAGCCGATCCACCCGGAGTACGTTGCGAGCCTCCTCGATGAGTTCGCGGACGACGATGCTGTGTTCACGGTCGATACGGGCATGTGCAACGTGTGGGCCGCACGCTACATCGAGCCGAACGGCAAGCGCCGCATCTTCGGCTCGTTCCGTCACGGCACGATGGCTAATGCCCTCCCCCAGGCGATCGGCGCCTCGGCCGCACAGCCCAACCGCCAGGTCATTTCGATGAGCGGCGACGGCGGCCTCGGGATGCTCATGGGCGAACTTCTCACGGTGCGCCTGCACCAGTTGAACACGAAGATTGTCGTGTTCAACAACTCGAGTCTCGGCATGGTGAAGCTCGAGATGCTCGTGGCGGGCCTTCCCGATTTCGAGACCGACCACGATTCGGTGAACTTCGCGAAGATCGCCGAAGGCGCCGGCATTCCCTCGATCCGCATTGAGAACCCCAAGACCCTGCGCAAGGATCTCAAGAAGGCCCTCGCGGCACCTGGCCCGATGCTCATCGACATTGTGACGGACCCCGACGCGCTTGCGATGCCTCCGAAGATCACGCTCGAGCAGATGAGCGGTTTTGCGACCGCGGGCGGAAAGATCGTGCTCGAGGGCGGCGTCGGCAAGATGGTGAATCTTGCGAAGTCGAACGTGCGTAATATTCCGCGACCCGGAGCGTTCTTCTAAGAACTCTCGCGAACGCGTAAGGCGAAAGGCGGTCTCCTTTAGGAGATCGCCTTTTGCAGTTGGTCTGCGGCGACGCGCACGGCCTCGAGCATGTCGAGGTCGCGCGAGGAGTCACTTCCCTGCCAGGTGACGGCCACCGCTGCAACGGGCCAGCGGGCGCCGTCAAAAACGGGGAGCGCCACCGAGCGGTGCCCCTCGAGAACCTCACCGTTTTCGACGGCGTAGCCGCGCGTGCGCGTGTCGCGTGCGTCGGCGAGCGCGCGCGCCACGGGGAACGCGGGGCCCACCTCGGCGCCGAGGTGGGGTTCGAGAACCGTTTCGCCGGTAAAGACGGCGGCGAGCTGATTGGCGGGCAGGGCACTAAGAATTGCGCGCCCGCTTGCGGTGAGGTGGGCGGGCACGCGCACGCCGACGTCGGTGGGGTAGGAGGCGGGTTTGCTGAGGCGTGCTTCGACGACGTAGAGCACGTGGCGGCCCTGAAGCACGGCCACATGCGAGATCTCGCCAACTCGATCCGTGAGACGTTCGGTCACGCGCTTGCCGAGGCGAGCGAGCGGAGCCTGCCGGGTGTAGCCGAAGCTGAGTTCATAGGCGGAGGGGCCAAGGCCGTAGGCGTGCAGGTCCGAGTAGTGGAGAACGAAGCCCTGATCGAGGAGTTCGGCGAGGATGTCGTACGTGCTCGAGCGCGGAATATCGAGTTCGCTCGCGATGCGCGAGGCGGCGATGGGCCTCGAGCGCTGCGCGAGGTAGGTGAGGATCCTCAACGTTGAGGCGGCTGCGGGTACTTTCGACGGCATAGGGCACACACTATCGGGCGCGCCTGGAGCGAATCTATTTGGATACAGTCCATCCGCCCATAATGGTGGGTGTGAACACCGTGAGCAGTACCGAAAGAAGTCCGTGGCAAGGCCGAGTCGACGGCGAGGGGGTCGCACATGCGCGCTGGCATCAGCGCGTGTCGCTCGTGAGCGAGGATCGCCCGCCCGAGGGCCCGCACGTGGCTCTCGCGGGTTTCGCCTCGCACGAGGGGGTGCGCCGAAACCACGGTCGCGTAGGAGCCGCCGAGGCGCCGGCGGCACTGCGTTCGGCTCTTGCAAGCATGGCTCTTCACGGCTCGCTCGCCTCGGGTGAGGTGGCTCTTGCCGACTGGGGCGATGTTGCAACGATCGGCGAGGCTCTCGAGGAGGCGCAGGCGGCGATGGGGAGCCTGACGGCCACCGCGCTCGGCACCGAGGGCAACCGCCTCACGCTCGTGCTCGGTGGCGGCCACGAGACCGCATGGGCGAGCTACCTCGGGCTTCGTGAGCACCTTGGCAGCGAGGGGTCCGACGCTTGCCGTCTCCCGTCGTGGGGTGTTCTCAATCTCGACGCTCATTTCGATCTGCGCAGCGCCCCGACCCCGACGAGCGGGACTCCGTTCTTGCAGATGGCTGAGGCGGAGGCGGCCGAGGGGCGCGCCCTCAATTACGCCGTGCTCGGGATCGCGGAGCCGGGCAATACGCGCGCTCTCTTTGAGACTGCCGATGCGCTTGGGGTTGAGTACCGCACGGACCTGGAGTGCCTTGAGATGGGTGCCGAGGGCGTCGCGCGGTTCGTCGAGGAGTTCGCCGCGCGTATCGACGTTCTCTACCTGACGATCGACCTCGACGTGCTGCCCGCCCACACGGCGCCCGGGGTGTCAGCCCCGGCGGCGCTTGGCGTGGATTTGCCGATCATCGTGGCGGCGGTGCGGGCCGCTGCGCGCACCGGGAAACTCTCGCTCATGGACATTGTCGAGCTGAATCCGCGCTTTGACGTGGATGGACGCACCGCGAAGTCCGCGGCTCGACTCGTGAGCGAGGCCGCGCACATCCTCGCTCGCTGACTAGGATGTGATCTAACCCCCCTTCCCTTCGCGCGACTGGAGCTGTTCATGAGCACTCACGCATCCTCCTCCCCCACGCCTTCCACGAGCCCGGGGCTCATGGAACGCCAAGGCATTGAGATCGTCGCTGAATCCGAGCGCACGGCGAAGCCGAGCGACCTTTTCTGGCCGTGGTTCGCCGCAAACATCTCGGTGTTCGGCATGGGCTACGGCAGCTACATCCTCGGTTTCGGCGTGAGCTTCTGGCAGGCCACGCTCGTGACCCTCATCGGCATCCCGATCTCGTTCTTCCTGTGCGGCCTGATCGCGATCGCCGGCAAGCGCGGGAGCGCCCCAACGATGGTGCTCTCTCGTGCGGCGTTCGGCGTGCATGGCCAGAAGGTTCCCGGAATCGTCTCGTGGCTCACCTCGATCGGGTGGGAGACGTTCCTGTCGATCATGGCGGTTCTTGCGACGGCAACCGTGTTCTCACGCCTTGGCCTTCCCAGTGGCACGCCCGTGCTCGTTGCCGCGACGGTTGCGGTTGCTGCGCTCATCGTCGTCGCGAGCGTGCTCGGCTATCACACCATCATGAAGCTGCAGTCGGTTCTGACGTGGATAACTGGCGCCATCACGATCCTGTACGTGCTCCTCACGTTCTCTCACATCGATGTCGACACGGTCCTCGCCGTCCCGAACGGCACGCCGCAGCAGGTCATTGGCGCGCTCGTCATGGTCATGACGGGCTTTGGCCTCGGCTGGATCAATATCGCCGCCGACTGGTCGCGGTACCAAAAGCGCGAGACCTCCGATGCCTCGATCATTTGGTGGAACACGCTCGGCGGTGCGATCGCCCCGGTGCTCCTCGTGTTCTTTGGCGTGCTGCTCGTCGCCTCGGATCCCTCACTGAGCGATGGCATCGCTAACGATCCGATCGGCACGCTCGCCTCGATCCTCCCGATCTGGGTCCTCATCCCGTTCTGGCTCACCGCTGTCCTCGCGCTCGTGTCGGGGGCCGTGCTCGGCATCTACTCGTCTGGCCTCACGCTGCTGAGCCTCGGCATTAACATCCCGCGCCCCGCCGCGGCAGCGATCGACGGCGTGATCCTCACGGCGGGCACCATTTACGTCGTGTTCTTCGCGCACGACTTCCTCGGCCCGTTCCAAAGCTTCCTCATCACGCTCGGTGTTCCGCTCGCGGCATGGGCGGGCATTCTTATCGCCGATATCCTCACGCGCCGCGTGGACTACGACGAGCAGGCATTGTTCGATGCACGCGGCCGCTACGGCTCGATCGACTGGATCTCGATCGCGACGCTCATCGTGTGCTCCGTGCTCGGCTGGGGGCTCGTGGTCAACGGCTTCGCGGAAGCGGCGGCATGGAACAACTGGCAGGGCTACCTGCTTGGTCCGCTCGGTGGGCGCGATGGCAAGTGGGCGTCCGCGAACCTCGGCGTTCTTCTCGCACTCGTCCTCGGCTTCGCTCTCACGTTCGTGCTGCGCCGTGGCACGATCCGCCGCCAGGAGTGGGCATGAGTACGGCGCCGACGCCTTCCGGCGTCACATCGGCTTCGCATTCTCGCGGCGTTCCCGGCGACGATTTCTCGGATGCGTGGCTCCTCGTCATTGATCCGCAGGTGATTTTTGCCGAGCAATCGTCGGACTGGGCCTCCCCCATGTGGGAGGCGGCCTGGGCGAATATCGCGCGCCTTGCGGAGGCGTTCGAGGGGCGGGTGATTCTCACGCGCTGGATTCCGACGGCGGACCGCTCGACCTCGTGGGGCGAGTATTTCGAGGCGTGGCCGTTTGCGGATGTGCCCGCGAGCGATCCACTGTACGACCTCACCCCCGAGGCGGCCGCGCTCGACGCCTCGCACGTGGTTGATGAGCCGACGTTTGGCAAGTGGGGCGCCCAGCTCACCGCGATTACGGGCGGGAGTCCGCATCTCGTCGTGGCGGGAGTGTCGACCGATTGCTGCGTGATCTCGACAGTTTTGCCCGCGGCCGATTCGGGTGCGTGGATCACCCTCGTAGGCGATGCGTGTGCGGGCTCTGACCAGGGAAATCACGAGCGGGCGCTCTCAATCATGGGGCTTTTTGCGCCGCAGGTGCGTATCGCTACAACGAACGAGGTGCTGTCCCTGGGTTGACGGGAGGCGGTTCCCTATGTTGTTAATGATAGCGACTCTCATTAACAACCGTTGCTCGCGGTTTTCGCCGGGCGACATAGAAAGGTGCTCCCTTGGTCCAGACAGCCACGGCGCCGGCGCGCACTCGCGCCGCGTTGCGCGCGCTCCTCGCGGCGTTCGCTTCGCTCGCCGTTATCCTCATTCCTCTCGGCTCGGCGCACGCCGCCGGGCGCCTCGTGATCGAATCCGGCCACGTCGATGCCTTCAACGTCACCGCTGAGGGCGACGCGCTCAAGCTCGACCTCAAGGAAGACGTCACGGGCTCGCACAAGACACACGCTGCCGAAGACGTCGAGCTTCACGTGAAGTCGGCGGCCCTCAAGGATCTCCCGAAGGGTGTTCCCGGCGCCCCGAAGGCCTACTGGCTGCCGATCACCCAAGACCAGAACCTCCTCTGGCCCGGCTGGGACACCTTGGGGGTCAAGGGCACGGGCTTTGATGAGTCGATTAAGCTCAAGTTCGACAAGGTCGAGGGCCCCGGCGCCATCCACCTGTTCGGTCAGGGGAGCCTGAGCGGCATTGAGCCCCTGCTCGCCGGAGGCGGCACCCAGCTCAAGGCGGGCGCTATCCGCGATCAGAAGTTCGCTGCTCACACGCACGCGCACTGGGTCTTCACGAAGCCCGGCGTGTACACGCTGACCCTCCACGCCGAGGGCCGCAAGGGCGGCAAGAAGGTCTCCTCGAACAAGGCGACCTACACCTTCACCGTGGGCGATGAGTTCAAGGGCAAGGCCGACGCCAAGGCTGAAAAGCCGGCACCGGCTCCCGCCCCCGCACCGGCACCGGCACCGGCACCGAAGGACTCGACGACACCCGAGAAGCCGTCGGACACCGCACCCACCGCGGCAGCGCCTACGCCGAAGGACTCCAGCGCGCCTGCCGCGCCCGCAAATCCCGCACCCGCGGACAAGCCGAAGCCTCGCACTTCCACGCCGAAGGCCAAGGCCCCGGAAAAGCCCGCCGCACCCGCACCGAAGGCGAAGGCTAAGGCTAAGGCTAAGGCTAAGGCTAAGGCTGCGGCCCCGGCTAAGGAGGCCAAGACACCGGCAAAGCACGCTGCTCCCGCTGCACCGGCGATGCCGGAAGCCCCCGCCAAGGAAGAGCCGAAGGCGCCCGTGTGCACCGCGACCGAAGTCGTGCGCGACGCCACGCAGGACGAGGTCAAGGCGGCGACGAGCACCTCTAAGGCCAAGGTTGGCGGCTCGTACACGATTCCCGCGAACACGCACGTGCACCCCAACTGGGTCTTCTCTAAGCCCGGTACTTACAAGCTGAAGATCCGCCAGAGCGTTAAGGGCAAGGACGGCAAGAGCTACTCCGACACCTCGACCCTCACGTTCAACGTGGGTAGCAGCTCCGGCGCAACGAGCGGCCACTTCGACTTTGGTTCACGCTTCGAGAACGGCAAGCTCATCTCGTCGATCAAGGACGACCGCAAGTCACCCGCGCAGTGGGTTGACCCCTCCTCCATCTCGTTCGGCCTCGGCAACGCCGCAAAGGCAAAGGCACCCGCGGGCATCGAGTTCATCGCCCCCGCAGGCTCGGACGTGTGGATGATCGGCTCGACTCAGGCCCCGAGCGTTCCGTGGGTCGGCGCGAACTCGATGCACCCCTCGATCATCCAGAACACGACCGGCGAAATCACTCAGACCCTCGTGTCCGCGAGCGGCCCGGGCAACGTGGGCGTGTTCACCTCGGGCAACTTCGGCCAGATCGTTGGCCAGAAGTGGTACTCCTCGACCGCCGGCTCGGGCTCGAGCGTGAGCGCCGCAAAGGACCGCAAGAGCGCGAAGATCGGCCAGATCTTCAAGGACGGCAAGGGCTACAAGATCGTCGACCTCAAGGGCAAGACCGAGGACGGCGCCGACTGTGACCTCAGCGCCGACCAGATCGTGGAGGCGGGCGGCTCCGCCGACTACGCCAAGTCCGTGACGGGCGACGCTCCCGCGGGTGGCTCCGCTTCGGATCTTCCGCGCACGGGCGCTGAGGTGACCGGCCTCGCCGGCACCGCCGCAGCGCTCATCATCGTGGGCGCTGGCACGGCAGTGGCGAGGCGCCGCTTCCAGTGACCTCCACCCCTAAACTGCGGCGGCGCTCCGTGCTCCTGGGCGCCGCCGCCTGCTCTCTCGGCGCGATCATTCTGCCTGGCCGCACCGCGCGCTCGAGCGAAGATCCTCGCCCGCGCGTCGTGGCAACGACCGGCATTCTCGCCGATCTCGCAAAGAACGTCGCGGGTCCCGATGCACTCGTCACGTCCCTCATCCCCGAGGGTGGCGACCCGCACTCGTTCGAGCCTCTCCCCCGCAACGTCCGCGACATCGCCTACGCCGATCTCGCGCTGTCGAACTACCTCATGCTCGAGGAACAGGCGCTGATCCGCACGATCGACGCGAACCTTCCCGCAGGCTCGACGCACCTCGCGCTCGCCGAGGAAGCCTCGACGCGCGGCGCCACAATCATCCCGCTCGTCGAGAACCGCTCTCTTGACACGGTGTGGCTCGGCCTTCGCGTCGCGGGCCGCGAACGTGGCGCCGGGCGCCTCACGCAAGTGCGTCTCGCCCTCGCCGAGAGCGACGGACCCGGCGCCCTGCACGGGTACGTGACCGGAACATTCGGGGAGCCCCAGCGCGTCTTTGATTCGTCCGACGGCGTCTCAGCCCGCACCGATGCCATCGACCTTCCCATGGATGCCCACACGCATATGAGCTGGGCCTTTACTAAGGCAGGCGTGTATCGCGCGCGCTTTAGGGGAACGTGGAGCGGTGGTGCGCTTGGAGCCGAATCCTCCGCCGAGGGCGACGTCTGGATCTGCGTCGGCATCTCCCCCGAGGAAGCGGCGAAAAAAGGCGCCCACGCCTCCCTTGCGAAGCGACAAGTGATTTCCGCGGGCCACGCCGACATCACGGTCGACGTTCCCTCTGGCGCGCTCGTGATGCGCATCGACGACCCCGAAGCCAACGGCGGTACGCGCGACATCGCGCTCGACGACATGGTGATCCACGTGCCCCCGAAAGCGTTACTTCCGGTCCCCGCCGATCCCGCCTTCCGATTCATCGCCCGCGGCGGAACAGACGTCTACCAACTGCCGCAGGCCGTCCTCGGCAAGCACGTGCACGGCGAGATCGACCCGCACCTGTGGCAAGACGTCACGAACGCCCAGGCCTACGTCGAGGTCATCCGCGACCACCTGTGCGGCCTCGACCCGGACCACGCGGGCGGATACCGCTCGCGGGCGGCCACATACTTGCGCGAACTCGACGACGTCGACTCCTACCTCCAGCGTTCGATCGATTCAATCCCGAAGGCCGGCCGCGAACTCGTGACGACCCACGACGCCTACGGCTACCTCGCGAACCGCTACGGGCTTCGTATCGCCGCCGTCGTCTCCCCTTCCCCGGGGCAAGAGCCTTCCATCGCGGATCGCCGCCGCCTCGCCGCGACTCTGCGCGACCTCGCCCCGAAAGCGGTCTTCCTTGAAGCCACAGCGGGACCGGTATCGACGAGCCTCGTTGATGCCGCCCGCATGGAAAAGATTCCCGTCCAGCCCATCTGGGGCGACTCCTTCACGCGCGAGGTCAATACCTACGCCGCGATGATGAGGGCCAACGCCGACTCCCTCGCGAGGGGGCTCGGTGGAAAACCCCTGGGCGATGGCGACCGGCAAGCGTCGGAATAAAACCCTCCTACCAACGAAAGATGAGCTCATGACTTCCCGTTCTTCTCGCGCCCTCACGCGGCGCCACTTTGCGGCTCTCGGCGCCGGCGCACTCGGCGCCCTGGCCTGCGCCCCCGCTGCCCTCGCGGCCCCCGCACGGCCCCTCCCGCTCGATCCGACCGACGGTGCGACCGACGGTGCCGACGACCCGGCTCTCAAGCAGAAGGTGAGCGATGACGAGAAGATCGTCGAGGGCGAGAAGGTCGTGATCGATGCGCATCACGTCGATCTCGGCCCGCGCCTCATCGACGGTGAGTGGATCTTCGCCGCGCGTGACGACACGGGGGAAACCCCCACGTGGCGCATGCTCGAGGACATCGTTTTCCAGGTCCATGACCAGGGAATTCTTCCCGTTCCGGACGATGAAGCGTACTCGTTCATCAAGGCCGAATCTGGCTCTGAGGTGTACGTCGTGCCCCAGACCGAAGTGTCGGGCGTCGTGTGGCTCGGGTGGAATACGCAGGATCCCGCAGTCGTCAAAGCATGCCCGCGCGGCGTCACGCTGCGCTTCACGCACGTGTCCGGTCCCGGCCACTTCAGCCTGTTCCTCCAGCCGGGCAACTTCGCGCCGCCGGAGCAGCTCGCCGATGGCGACACGCTCGAGCAGACCCCCGCCGACGTGTTCGTGGACATCAACACGCACACGCACGCGAACTGGGTGTTCACGAAGCCCGGCGTGTATCTCCTCGCCGTGGAAGCGGTGGCCGAGGGCGAGGACGGCACGAAGTACTCCGCTGGCGGCACCCTGCGTTTCGCGGTCGGCGATGCGACCGCGCCGGATGAAGCGATGCAGGCGACGCCCGCGTGGGGCAACGACGGTGCACCGGCCGCGGGAAGTGCGAGCGATGGCGGGTCCGACGCCTCCTCGGCTCCCGGCGCCGCGAAGGATGACGCGAAGGCTAAGCCCTCGAAGGGCGCTGCCGATGACGGCGCGAGCGAAAAGACGAGCTCGAACTCTCTTCCGTGGATCGTGGGCGGCGGCGCCGCCGTGGTTGCTGCCGCGGGCGGCGGAGCCTACGCGCTCAACAAGAAGAAGAATGAGCGCGCGCGAGCCGAAGCCGAAAGCGAAGCCGCAGGCACCGGATCCTCGGCCGCGAACCAGCCGGGCGAAGGTGGCAGGAAGTGACCTCCGCTCTCAGCGCACACCCGCGTGAGGCGGCTGGCGCGACCGCGGCGGGCCACACCGACGCCGCGCTTCCGCTCTCGTGCTCGCAGCTACGCGTGAATCTCGGTGGGCGCACGGTCCTTGATGACATCAGCCTCGATATCGAGGCTGGAAGCGTCACGGTGCTGCTCGGGCCGAATGGCGCCGGTAAAACCACCCTCGTGAAGAGCCTTCTCGGGGTGCTCCCCCTCGCTTCGGGATCCGTCGAGGCGCGTGGGGAACGTGCGTACGTTCCGCAGCGCAGCGAAATGGAGTGGGATTTCCCCGCGACCGCGCACGACGTGGTCATGCTCGGGCTTATTCGCAAGCTCAGCCGCTGGCGCTCCCCCGGCAAGGAGCACTACAAGGCCGTCGCGCACGCCCTTTCAAAGGTCCGCATGGACGCCATGAAGGATCGCCCGATCGGTGAGATGTCGGGCGGTCAGCGCCAACGCGTCATGATCGCTCGCGCACTTGTGCTCGAGCCCTCTGTTCTTTTGCTCGACGAGCCGTTCACGGGGCTCGATATGCCCTCGCAGGAACTCCTGAGTGACCTGTTCGTGTCGCTCGCGCGCGAGGGCTGCGCCGTGGTCATGTCGACGCACGACCTCACGCATGCGCTGCACGTCGCCGATCGCGTGGTGCTGCTCAATCGCCGAGTGATCGCGGATGCCCCGCCACGCGAACTGCGCGACCCCGAGCCGTGGCGGGAGACCTTCCGCGTTTCCGAGCACTCACCTCTTCTTACGCACGTCGCCTCCGCGGTCGACGCCGAATCGAAAGACCATTGATGCTGACTCCTCTCGACTTCCTCACCGACCTCACGAACCCGCAGCTGACGTTCCTGCCGAAAGCTCTCGTCGTGTCGATGCTCGCGGCGCTCGTGTGCGCCGTTGTGGGCACGCACGTGGTGCTGCGCGGCATGACGTTCATTGGCGACGCTGTCGCGCACGCGGTGTTCCCCGGAATTGCGGTGGCATTCGTGCTTCAGGGCTCGTTCCTCGTGGGCGGAATCGTCGCGGGCGTCATCACGGCGATCCTCATCGCCGTTTTCGGTAACCATCACCGGTTGCGAAGCGACGCCGTGATCGGCGTGTTCTTCGTCGCGGCGTTTGCACTCGGCATCGTGGTCATGAGCCGCGCCCCCGGCTACGGCGGTTCACTTTCGAGCTTCTTGTTCGGGGCCATCACGGGCATCGAGGATTCGGCGCTCATCACCTCAGCGGTGTTCACGGCGATCGTGCTCGCCCTCCTCGTCATCCTGCATCGAGACCTCGTTGTCGTCGGGATGGACCGCGGCTACGCTGCGGCACTCGGCCTGCCCGTGATGCTCCTCGATATCGCCCTCTCGGTGCTCGTGACTCTCGCGGTTGTCATGAGCATCCACACGATCGGCAACATCCTCGTCCTCGCCCTACTCGTCACGCCGGCAGCTTCGGCGCGGATGCTCACCGATCGGATCGTGCCGATGATGGCGTGCGCTGCGGGCATCGGCATGGGCAGCGCCCTGCTCGGCGTGTACTTCTCGTGGGCGCTCGATCTCCCGACGGGTGGCACGATCGTGCTCGTCGCGACGGCGATCTTCGTGCTGTCGTGGGCGCTGAGCCCCCGCCACGGGGTGCTGCGCAACAAGCGCCGGGGCGAACTCGATAACGGCGCCGAGGGAACGGAGCTCGAGGCGACCGTCTAGGAAACTAACCCCAACGTTTGCGGCGCAACTCGAAGCCATTACGCCACAAACGTAGGGTTTAGGTTCCTAGGTTGGTGAGGAGGGGAGCCGCAGGCCCCGCCTATGCTGCGAAGCCTCGGATCACACGCGGCTCCTTCGTGAGGGGGTGGTCGCTCGCACCGCTCGCAAACTCCGCAAAATACCGGCGAAGTTCGGCACCGGCGCGATCGACCTCGTCCCACGTCGCCCCCTCGAACGGGAGCGCACTACGCCACGAGTCCTCGCGAGAAAACAGCAGCGCGATGTCCATGACGTGCGGGGAGCCAAACGGGTTGCCGGGCACGCTCCACGGAACCACGGCGCGGTGCGACATGCCGCCTGCAGCCGCCCACTCGTGCGCAAGAAAGTCGATGCCTTTCGTAAACACCGCTCTGCTCGACGAATCCACGAACATCCAGTACGCCCTCTCCCCCACGCGCGGAAGCCCCCGCAAGAATCGCGCGAAGGGCATCGAATGCGCGAAGAAGCTGCTTTCGGTTCCCACCGAACTGATGAGGAGGGGCACCTTGGGCGCGATCGCGTGCCACGCCGCGAGCACGTCCTCCTCCGGCGGAAGTGGGTCGTGGCCGTATTGGACGCCGAACGGCATCGACCCCGCGTAGCCGAAGGGCGCCGCTGCCGTTTCAATCGCTTTTTGGGCCTCGAGCAGATCCTCGATGGGCGACTCGCGCTTCACGCGCTTCTCAAGAATCCTCGCGCTGAGCGCGTTCATGCGGCTGCGCCCCTCGCGGATCCCGAGCGGTGGACTGAGTGCAATCGCGCGGTCGAACAGCAGCTCCTCGTCGCGGCCTTCGAAGATCGCGTGCCCCATGGCGGCGGCGTGGTGCAGGATGGCGTCGGCCCCCGCCGACTCCCCGAGTGCCGTCACTCGCGCAGCGTCCCCGCCAAACGACGAAATGTTGCGGCGTACCCACCGAAATGCCTCCGCCTGGTCGAGCAGGCCGAGGTTCGCGGGGCCGAGTGAGGAGCCGAGGAAGCCAAGCACCCCGAGGCGATATGAAACGGTCACGACGACCACACGGCGCTCCGCCACCCACCGTGCGGGATCGGTGAACGACGAATCGCCCGCACCCACGACATACGAACCTCCGTGGATCCACACGATCACGGGAAGCTTCTCACGCTCGCGAATATCACCGGGGACGGTAATCGAGAGGTTGTGGCAGTCCTCGCTCGCCGGCAGGTCGCGAAGCTCCGGGCCGAAAAGCGGCGGCTCCTCCACGGTGTTCTGCGGCGCCGACGAGCTCCACTCGCGCGCCTCGAATTCCCCCAGGTCCAGCATGGGCACCGGCTTCTCAAAGCGACCCGCACGCGCGTACGGAATCCCCGTCGCGCGGATCACCTCGCCGTCGCGCCACCCGGTGATGCGCCCGGCCGGCGCGTCAACCACAATGCTCTGCTCTCGTGAAAAACGCTCGGAAGTCACGACACCATCGTACGAACGCCCCTCGGCTTCCTCGAGACTAACCTGGGGAACTCAGCCGGTGATCCCGAACCTCTCGAGCAGCTTCTTCGCTTCCGAACCTCCCGCGTTCTGCAGGGCGAGCAGCTCGGCGTAGATGCCACCCGAAGCCGCGAGCTCGGCGGGCGTGCCGATCTCGTCGATGCGACCATCGCGCAGCGTGATGATCCGGTCAACACCCGCGATCGTCGAGAGGCGGTGCGCGATGATGATCGACGTGCGGTTCTCCATGAGCGCATCGAGGCCCGCCTGGACCTGCCGCTCGGCTTTCGTATCGAGCGCGGAGGTCGCCTCGTCGAGCACGAGGATCGGGGCGTCCTTGAGCATCGCGCGCGCAACCGCGATGCGCTGGCGCTGCCCGCCCGAAAGTTTGAGGCCGCGCTCCCCAATCAGGGTGTCGTAGCCGTCGTTGAACCGCTCGATGAACTGGTTCGCGTTCGCGCGCCGAGCGGCTTCGCGCACCTCTTCGTCTGTTGCGTCAGGTCGACCGTAGGCGATGTTTTCGCGGATCGTGCCGCTGAACAGCGCCGCGTCCTGGAACACCACGCCCACGCGTGAGCGCACCACGTCGATCGGAAGCTCGTTGACGTTGTGGCCGCGAAGGCGCACCTCTCCGGTGCGCGTGCGGTACAGGCCGAGGATCAGGTTCACGATCGTGGATTTACCGCCGCCGGACTCGCCGACGAGCGCGACCTTCTCCCCCGAGTCCACGTGGAAGCTCATGTCGTGCAGGACGTCGTGGTTTTCTTCGTAGGCGAAGTTCACGTGGTCGAAAACGATGCGCGGGGCACCCTCCACCGCCTCCGGGAACGATCGTCCGTCGGCAAGCGTCGGCCATACCTCGACCTTCGTGTCCATGACCGCGAAATAGTCTTTCGACCCGGCAACCGCGCGCTGCGACGTGTCCACGACCCAGCTCATGTTCTCGATCGGGTTGCGCACGAGGTTCATGAGCTGGATGAGGATGACCATGTCACCGACCGAGAAATCGCCCTGAACCGTGCGGATGAAGATGATGAGGTACAGCACCGCGAACGCGAGATTAAGGGCCGCGAGACGGTAGACATCCATCTTGTGCCAGTGGACCGACTGCTCCTTTGTGATCGCGTCGGTGCTGTTGAAGCGCTTCGTGAACGAGGCAAGTTCGCTCTTTTCTCGCACGAAGCTCTTGACGACGCGGATCTGGCCCACGACCTCCGCAAAGCGGCCCGAGGCAATGTCGATCTGCTCGTTCTTCTCGCCTTCGAGTCGCTGCCACTTGACGCTCGTGAGGGAGGTCAGCCACAGGTACAGCGGGAACATGATGAACAGGATGAGGGCGAGCGGCCACCAGTACCACGCGCTGATCGCGAGCACGGCGATCGCGGTGATGATCATCGAGATGAAGGCGTTTGAGGCGATCTTCGCGAACGTTCCAATTTCCGCGATCGAGCGGTTCAGGCGCGAAACAATCGTTCCCGTGAGTTCTTCGTCGTACCAGCGCTGCGGGAGGTTGAGCAGCTTGTCGTAGTAGCGAACGGAGAGCATCGCACGGAGGCGGTTGCCCATGACGTCACCGAAGTACCCGCCGATGTTCTGAATGAGAGCACTCGCCATGAACGCGACGAAAATCCACACGGCCGTCATGATGATGTCGTGCAGGGCTTCGTCGCGAGTGAGCGTCCCCGCCACGGCGGCGGTCGCGGTGTCGGTTGCCGAGCCGATGAGGAACGGAATGATGAGGGTCATCGCGGTCGTCAGGAGCGCCGACACGACGATCACAAGATAGAGCGGCCACAGCTCGCTCGTAAACCGGAAAATTCTCGAGAGTGCCTTCACCCTTCCAGGGTAGGCGAGGTCCGACGGTTGCCGAGCGCACGTCGTTTCCGCAGTGTGAGGAACTGCTCCCACTTTCAATAATGGAGTGGGGCGCCGGCTCGCGATAACTGCGACGCCGGCGCCCCTGAACTCTCGATCGGGAGCTCTTTGGTTACTTCATGCCCGCCTTACGCGAGCGTGCAAGAAGCACGCTGCCAAGGCCGAGGAACATGAGGCTTGCGATCGCTCCGCCGAGCTCGACGCCCGTGCGTGGGAGGGGCGCATGGCCGCTCGCCGCTGGAGCGGTAGCTCGCGCGGTGCGTGATGCCGTACCGGAATCGGCGCTTCCCATCCGGGGATCCTCCTTCGCGGGTGGCTCCGCCTGGCCGGCTGGCCCTTCAGCGGCACCGTCCTCATCGGTACCCGCCACTTCATCGGGGCCCTCGGCTCCTGCCGCCGGGTCCTCATCGGTACCCGCCGCTTCATCGGAGTCCTCGGCTCCTCCCGCCGGATCTGCCTCGCTGGGGGCGGGCTCGGCCGGGGCCACGCCGGAGTCCGACGGTTCCTCCTCAGGGGCCGGCTTCGCCGGGGCACTCGCACCCTCGACCGTGATGCACTGAGAGTGGCTACGCCCGTTGACCGTCACGACGAGTTCGGCTTCGCCGGGGCGGATGGCGGTGACCTCACCGGTCAGGGGGTTCACGCGGATCACGGCGCTGTCGTCGGCAACCTCGGCCGCCTCGGAACCGTCGTCCACGAGAACTCCCCTACCCGAGTACTGAGCGGTGACGGGCCACGCGACGGGAACCGTGCGGCCATCCTGCGTGAACACGGCGCTGAAGTCGGCACTCTCACCCTCGGCGAGGACCTTGGGGAGCGTGAGCGTGAGGTCATCGACCCACGGCTTGGTTTCGGCCGCGAGCCACGCGACGCGATCCGCCGTCGTCGGATTCCTACCGACCTTGCCTGCGCCCGGGTTGATGCCAAGCATCGTCCACCCGGTGAAACCGCCCGTCTCCGGCGTGCCGTCCGGGTTCTTGCCCGAGTTGCCGTTGATCAGGTAGGTGACGCCTTCGACGGCCGAACCGTTGAACACTCCCACGTGCCCGTTGACGACGGCTGCCGACTTACCCGAGCGCTCGCGGAACTCACCGAGCACGCGCTCGAGTTCGCGGGCCTCGCGCTGGTCAGAGAGCCGGCTCGTTTTCGCGGGGAGCGGGTCGCTCGGCGGGTGGTGGAAGAACACGACGATGCCGGTGAGGGCGTCAGAGTTCTCGACCTCGTCGAGGGCCTTTTCGAGCTGCGCAATCTGATCGATGCCGCCGGAGCGGAGGCTACCGCCAGCGGTGTTGAGCGTGAGGATCTTCGTGCGGCCGAGCGTGCGCTCGTTCGTCACGGAGCCGAAAGCTTTCTCGAAGTTCTCGATTTTTCCGCCCATGACTTCGTGGTTGCCGGGAACGTAGAGGTAGGGAATCTCTGTTCCCCACTCTTCGTCGAGGATCGTCTTCGCGAGCGCGAAATCCTCGGGGCTTGCTTCGTCAACGAAGTCGCCGTTGATCACGAGCAGGTCGGGCTTTTCGGCCTTGATCTCGCGAAGCGTGCGGCGCGCGCCCTGAACGAGGGGCGAGTTGGGGTCGCGGGCAACGAACTGGGCATCGCTCATGACCGCGATGCGCTGCGGGCGATCATTGACCGTGCCCATCGCGAGCAGTGCCGGGTCGTGAATTGCAGCCTCGCTGTTCGCCTCCGTCGAGGCCGGGCTTGTGGTGAGCGCGCGCAGCCCGGAAATCGTGACGTCTCCCTTGTACTGGGCGTCCGAGCGGGTCTCCATGAGGCGAATCGCCTCGACGGTCAACGGCTGGGCGACGCCCTCGGGAACTTTAAAGACCACCTGCGACCAGCCATTGACGGTGACGTTCTCGCCATTGATGTTCGTGCGGGTGCCCTTGGCGTCAACGACCTGGAGGCGCGGCCACACGCCCGTCGCATCGCCCTTCATATCCGCGGTGAACGCGAGCGCGTTGCCCTCGACCTTCACGGGCTCGTTCGCGATCAGGTAGTAGCCGCGGGTCGCGGTCGACTGGGTGAAGTCGTACTGCAGGCGAACGGCAGGACTCTTACCGTCTTCACCCTTCGCGGGTTCAAGGAAGCCGGTCGCACGCGCATTGCCGTCCTTGAAGGCGCCGAGATCGGAAAAGTCGAAGACCTGCTCTTCCTTGGTTCCGTAGCTCACGGGGATCGTCGTCTCGACATCTCCCACGCTGAACGTCACGGTGCCGGCTTCGGCATCGCCGGTTCCGGCGACTGTCCACGTGCCGAGTCCGTCATCGGTCACGGTGAAGCCCTTGCTCGCCTCGACCTTGACGTCCTGGGTTTCGATGCGAGCGCGGCGACCGTCGGAATCTACACCCGTGAGCGTGACGCTGCGAACCGACTCGGGATCGGGCAGGCTCAGGGTACGGGCGCTCGGGCGGATCGAGAGCATGTCGCCGAGGACTCGCACGTTGAGTGAATCCTGGTGGGCCCCGGTCGTGTACGTGACGGTTGCGGCGCCCGGCTTGACGCCCTCGACGACGGCGGTAGTCGAATCGACCGTGTCGACCGTGGCGTTGCCCTCGGCGGCGTAGGTGCCGTCGGCCGCGAGCGGCGCAAGATTTTTCCCGAGGGCCGTGCCGTTGAGCGTGCGGTGAAGGCCGGGGAACACGCTCTTCTCGTTCTCGAGGGAGGTCGAGAGCTTGGCGTCAGAGATAACGTCCTTCGGCGCGCTCGAGTAGAACACGAGCGCATCGGCGACGCTGCGCACCTCGCCATCCGAAGGCGTGTTCCACACGGTCGGGCCGTCCGAGCCGGCCTCACGTGCGATCATCGCGGAGGAGCCACCGCCGTCGAGGTTCACGGCATTGTAGGCGCCGAGATCCTTGAAGAGCTGGCCGAGTTCGGGGAGGGTCATACCGCGTGAGTCGGCGCTGCGGCCATCGAGCACGACCGCAAACACCTTCGAGCCGTCCTTGCTGACGCCGATCGCGGTTCGCGGATGCGCGGTCTTGACGAGGGAGTCGTCATTCATCGCCATGACCTCGCCATTTTTGAGGATTTGGTCGCTGCCCTGCACACCCAGGTCGACCTTCTGATCGGGGCCGATAGCAACGTCAACCTTGTCGCCGACCTTGAGGGCCGCGACCTTGTCGGCACCTGCCTCGCGGCCGAGGAGGAGCTGGGCACCCTCGGGGATCTCCTGCGGGCCCACGCCCTTCTCGACGCTCCCGCTCACCTTCACGACCTCGCCATCCTGGATGAGCGCGAACGCAGCGTGAGTGCTCACCTTGTCGGGGCCGCCGATGGGACGATCGAGCGTGGAGGAGCCCCAGCGCGCGTTGTACACGCCGATCTTGCCCTCAGGGATGCTCGGGTCGTTGAGGGTAGCAAGCTCAAACGACGAACCGTCGGCAAGCGTGGCCTTGCCGGACGTCGTGAGGGCCTGCACCACGGCCCTGCCGCCCGCGATCGTGAACGCCGGGCGCTTGCTATCCGAAGCAACGACGGGCTTCCCGTTCGAGACCGAGCTGTAGACCGGCGCATCGCTGAAATTGATGTCGAAGAATGCCGAGTTGATCGCGGCGACAGCCTGGCTGCCGCGATCACCGGATGTCATGAGCTCACCGAGCGGGGCGCGGCTCGCGACCGTTCCGGAGTTGACGATGTCCATCGAGAGGGTCTGCTCGGTGAGATCGGCCGTCAGAACACTGCCCTCGTTCCAGCCCGCGCTCTCGAGCCGCGAGAAGGTCGTGAGGTCGAGGCCGGGTGCGACGCGGCGCGTTTGCGAATCCGCAAACACGCCGCCCTTTGCAACGTCGTCTTCGCTTGGCGCGGCCTGGGCCGTGGCCGGCGCGAGAACGGAGGGGGAATCGGCGGGGAGGGCAACGCTACCGGGAACGGCGATGGCAAGGGCCGCGGCAACGGCGAGGGCGCGAAGGCCGCCGCGCGTGCGGCGCGGGCGCGAAGCGCCGGCGGGGGCAACCTCGCCCGAGGCGGGGATACGGGGCATGATTTCTATCCTGAACTCGACAAACAGTGTCGACCTCAGGCTAGAAATCCAGTCCTAACGGGGCCTTGCCCGTCGGTGAATTTCAGGCTGCGCTAGCGGCAACACAGGAGTTTACGGATCGTTCACCGCGGCTGCGCGAGCGCAGAACGAGGGCCGCGGCGACGAGCCCTGTGCTTCGCGGTCGGGAGAGCGTTGAGACGCGTATGCGGCGCGGGCGCGCTCGTGCTCAGCTCCGCTCCCAGGGGATCAGCATCGCCATCACGAAAGCAACGTCGGCAGACCGTAGGCGAGCGGAACAACCTCGCCGTGGCGTTAGGCGACCTCCACGGCTAACCCACACCCGGCAGGGGCGACCAACTAAGCACGCGCCCAGCGAGCATCGAAGGCAAGGATGGCGAGCAAGCCGCGGCACAATGAATCGTCACCACGGGCTGGTCAAACACTCGCACTGGGCCCGTCAGAATCGAAACCAAGGAATCATGAGGTCTCGTCTTAGAGACCCCAACATTTAGATAAGCAGCACTGCGACCATTTCGATGATGCCGCTAATCACACTGAAGGGAGCTCACTTACGCTCTTCTAGATCCAATCTGAGGAGCGGCTCCAGCGAATACCCCTCGAGATACAGGACTCGTTTCGAATCGACGTGGCTCCAAAATAGCGCAGAGTACACTAGAGGGTATTTAGCCTTATCGTCGGCATAACGCCGCGCAATTTCGCTACCTTCGCGCCCCGTAAACCATTTTCCGATCCGCCCTCTGTGCGCTTCCGCTTCAGAGGATGACCAGTAACCCTCGGGATTGACGTATAGAGCAGCACCTTCGCGCATATTTTTGAGGATGCATTTCCGGCTCAAGTCATCGGCCTTCAGGTAATACAGATGACCATCCAAGCCCTTTAAGAGCGTGCCGAGATTATCCTCACAAATTTCCAAGAAATCCATCGTCGAATACTTGGCGAGTCCCGCTTCAGTTCGGGCACCATTTGGCAATTTTCGCGACACAGCCACCTCCTTCAACGGCTAATATATCCGGTAACAGGTTCATATTTCCCTATCTTTCCTGTTTCCACCATAAACTGCGTCGTTTATTTTCCGGTTCCATAGCACATATCTACACACTTCCCCGGCGCGTCTATAGCTTCGTTCTTGGTGGTTTGCCGCCTTCTTGAATGCGCGCCGCCTCTTGTGCCGTCGCGTTAGATTCCGCCCCGATCTATGGTTGTGCTTGTCCACAGATCTGCCTTTTGCGCTGGGACTGTTGGGCTTGCGTGAACCTGCTGCGCCTCTCTTAGTCGACATACCTGAACTACGCTGTCCCGACCCGGCTGCAGATGCGCGCCCACCCATTGCTATCGTACTTCGAGTACCTCCCGGTGCTTCCTCGCGGCACATTACCGTGCTTGTAGAGCCGCAGCGGCCTGTGAGGTCGAATATTGAAATAGGGTCGGTCGGGTAGTTGTATGCCGTGGCGTTGCCGCCTGGTACTGGGTCTGTGGCGGCGAAGTTTCCTGTCGCCTGGTTGTAGAGGCGCACGCCCATGAGGGTGAGACCCACGGTCGCATCACGCATCGCGCGTCCTTTCGCACCAAGCCACCCACACCCAACCGGACCCGCAACGGTACTCGCCTGGACGGAATCCGCGGGCTCGCCGTACTCCTTGTACCCAACCCAACCAGCGATCGTCTCCGCAGGAGTATCCGTGACGAAAGCTCGGCATCACCATCAAAAAGCAACGTCGGCAGTCCGTGGAGTACGAGAGCAGACCAACCTCACCGGAGCGCTAAGCGACCTACGCAGCTAGCTCCCGCACCGATATGACCGACCACCCAATCACGCGCCCAGCAAAAATCGAAGGCAAGGATTTCACAGATATCCGCGACAGCGCGAGAGATGATACTTGGCGGCGTCGGCGGTCAAGACCGGGCACGTAGAAAAATGCAACCGCAACGCGTTTGTGGGAATGCGCGCCGGACTTCTTAGCCAACACTCGCTGGCACGACGGAAACGCTAGAAACTACACGCGCTCCCAGTGGTTCGCGAGTACTGACTACAACGGCAGCACGACGACAGTCGTCCTGAACGATATCCTTGCAGTTGCAAATGTGTCCGATGTTTGATTAAGAAGGCTTAGCGACAGTCGGACCGGTGCTAACTTAAGCAGTATATAACCCTTCGATTTAGTAAAACAGCTAGACCGTCGCAATTATCGAGCTTTGGGGTCCCGCGGAGGCTGTGACTCAGTTTGAAAGCGATCGCTTCCTCGCACCCCGCTCACTATAAGGCAGCCAATAACTATTGGCGGCACAATCCATACGGATTGTTGATCTATGAAACGAGGTAGGGGTAGCAACGCGACAAGGTGCCAGCCAGAGAGTACTAACAGAGCTGCGAGGTTCCAATGCCAAGACCGTGTGGCAAGGAAAGCCCTGTAAAGCATCTGCCACAAACCCCTCTCACCCATGATCTATCCGTCCCGTCAAGGCTGGCGCCCCTTCCTGGTTGTATACGCACTTGATCGCAACCGGATCAATATACCTATCATATGTTACGCGAAATTGTTCATATTCATAAGCGTAGTAATGTCATTCTCTGCGCCCAGCTTTGTTGCAGCTTGCGTAGATCGTCTTTTTCCACCGCAAACGGCGCTGCACCTTGATTGTAGTCACGTGATAAACGAACCCACGAGCCCAATTGATCGTATCTTCAATCTATCGCGCATATTTGCTTAGAGGCACCGTTTTGTATGGCGGATGCGTCCAGAAAGTGGTGGTGATTTCCTTCCCATATGCATACTTTTTGCTGACCGCTCGCCTGTTGCAGGCTGCGGCCCCCTTAGGTACAGCGAGGCATACTCATCTGAGTTTTCACACCACTTTCCACCAACCCAACCCAGGGAGGAGGGTGGCCGAAGCTCAGATACTTGATTTATGGTTCGCTGGTTCTCTCCGTACTCTGCGTAGCTCCTCCAGTCTTCAATCGCTGACGCCAGTTGTCCGCTCTCTGTTGGCAGTTCTACAAGTGCGACTACACCACTATTGTAGTTCGTGATTAGAGGACGGTAGGTCCATGAAACGTGTCTTTAGCCGAAGCCCGTCCATCGATTCTCGAAATATCTCGGGCCCCACATTAGATTGACCATTTGGCCGCTAGAGCTCCACCCATGCCGGATTGTCACTACCGTCGGCGTAATGCTGCGTCGTGGTCATGGTTCCGGTAGGAGTAGTGGTGGTTTGAGTAAGCCGACGGGCAGACACGTCGAGCGCGAACGTCGTGGTGGTGTCACCTTGGGTGATCTCTTGCGGCAGGTCAATATCGAAATACGCGAGGCTAATGTTCCCCTTGCCTGGGTCCGGGGCGTCTGCTGCCGGGACCGTGGTCTGGCGCCCAAACACGTCATACACATACCCGTCCGTCGGACGATCAGCAGAGTCATAGGTAAGTGTTAGCGTCTTCCCCGTCGTGGCAGTCCCGGTCAGAGTGTCGTCCCCGTGGATTGTTTCACTCAGCCCAGCACGAGCGCCCTTCGCAGTGAACGTGTACTCACGCACCACATACGGCGAAACCGTTGCCTCGCCCACCGGCGGACCAGTCAAGTTCTCAACCTTCGCGAGATTGCCTGCCTTGTCGTAGGTGTAACGGTGATCGAAATCAAGCGGGTTCGCATCAAGCACCTCCGTCACATCCACATCCGGCGTAAGTCCCGCCGTCGTCGCTATCGCAGACGCAAACAACGATAGATCCATGACCCCGCTCGCTACAGGAGCTCCGAAACTTTCAACAGCACCCACCCAACAACTCCAAAGAAAACTGTCCCATATAAAAGCTTTCTGTCAAGAGAAATCTTGTCGCTATCTCGGTCGACCCAATGCGCTTTACAATGTACGAATTTGGCGAACAACCCAAGCTCCTTGGGGGCATTGAACATGTCGACAACAGTCTCAGCAACAAATAGTGCGAGCGAGATACAAACCGTGACGAGCGTCAAGAATTCAACACATTCACCCAATTTAGCGGGTCATTCTCCACAGCGAGAACGACTGGAGTCTAACAATACCCGCAGTCTTAAATGCCCCCGGTGCGCATACTCTCTGCGGTATCTGCTTCCTACTCTTCCCAAGCGGGCTCTCGCTGCAGTACCGAAACTACAAGTCCCTCGTGCGCGGCCGGTCCTAGGCCGACATGAGCGGCTCAGACAGTGGCGCGCGGTAATTCTCGACCGCACCTTTCCTACTAACGATTTGCCCCCTCCGCTTCTAACTTAGCGACTCCCAACCAACGCACTCGCACTAAATGTCTACCAAAAAGAACATTTCTTACCGCACACGCCACTACGAAATGTCCACCTTTTTCAACGCTTCCGCTAATCTGCAAAATGCAGTTCGCTTTAAGGCAGACTCGCCGCCCTACCTGCATGAAAGGCTACAACACCCGTGTAACAACTTTTGATATTAACAGAAAGACTAGAGGCGCACAATAGAGGTGGGAAATAATGCATCTACTTCCGGAATCTCCACATATCTGCCATCCAAGAAATCCAGAATAAGAAAGTTGTACGATGGAAAGAACCAGCGCTTGCGCCGACCAACGAGGTACTCGCCTTTGGTGCACATTTCTGCAATCGCGAGAATATCTTCCACTGCCTCAATAAACATCTCCTCGCTCCAAGGCGACGGCACCGGATAAACAAGACCAAACTCAAGAAACGAGAGCCGGAAAAGGTTTTCGTTGTACCTCACCGAGAATTGCGGTCCATATTCGTTGTCCACGTTCCAGACAACGAACTCGCCGTTTACTGACGCATTAACTCCGAGCGACGAACTTAAGCGCTTCGTAGCAGGCTCAATAATTGAGCGCACCAGGTCCGACAATCCACTTAGCCCTTCTTTCGAAAATTCCACTTCTCCACTTCCTTGCCTGTACGATGGTTTCGCCAACCGCCCCATTTGCGCTCAAAGTGGAAAGAGCCACGGTTGCGCAATTTCTTCTTTGCGGAGGTTGAAAGACGCTTGTAGTGCTTTAACGACGGTCCACCCGATATACGCCACGGCGCACCCTTGGAGGTGCGACCAACTCGCAACAGATTATTCCCATTCCGCACAAACTTTGTGAAAGGGAAAAAGCCAAAAGCCCCGCCTCCTACTACGGAACTAGCCAATCCCCATTTTGAAAATGACTTTTGTCCATAGTGCTTCGACAGATATCCAGCTCCGGCAGCCACTCCTCCGACGATAGCGCCACATACAACACTAACTCCGCATGCAAACATACCCCCGATCGCGAGTACGGTTGCGCCACCCCCTACTACTTTCCTTCAATTGCGCTTCCACCAGACTTTTTTGCCGTCGAGGTCGTGCTGGTTGATGGGGTCTGTGGGATAGTTGTATGCCGTGGAGTTTCCGCCGGGGACGGGGTCTGGCGAGGTGAAGTTTCCTGTCGCTTGGTTATACAAGCGTACGCCCATTGGGGTGAGACCGGCGGTGGCGTCGGTTGTTGAGCGTTCTTTCGCCCCTAGCCACCCATACCCAATCGGGCCCCCAACCGTGCCTGCTTGCGTGGGGTCAATGGCCTCGCCGTATTCCTTGTACCCAGCCCAACCAGCGATCGTCTCCGCAGGAGTAT